>DATAEG010000066.1:0-3243 GCA_036258135.1 Jatrophihabitantaceae bacterium
AGCCCGCCTACGTACTGATCGGCGGCGCCCACGCTGGCCGAGTGATGAGGCAAAACGGGTGACCAGCGGGGTCTGCGTAGACGTGGTCACCTCCGGCCAGCGGCCGAGCGCCCAGCGCAATAACACGCGGTTCCGCCGTCAGAATGTCGTCTACCATCACGTCTAAATGGAACTGCTGAGGCCGGTCAGGATTCGGCCAGGCCGGCGGTTGGTGATTCGGCGCAAGCTGGAAGGCCACGCCGGACGTCGTGTCGTCCTTGGAGATCACGACCCAATCGTCTGAGCGGTACGTGACCGGTAGCCCGAGCAATTCGGAGTAGAAGGATGCCAGCGCAGCAGGATCCGGGCAGTCAATGACGACGTGGTGCAACCGGCCGATCACAGAGCCGATCCTCCTCGCACCCCACCGGAGCGCGCACGTCGAATTGGGCCCGGAAGGCATCTGCCGGACCGGGCCTCCCGGTTACGGTGAGCGGGTGGGGCACAGCGGGGATGAACGTCAGCGCCTCGTGGAGGAGGCACGGGCCGCACACCGCGAGCGTCGGTATGACGCGACGTACCGGGCCTTGTCCGTTGCGGGCGAGCAGGGGCCGCTCTCGCGCGAGGATCAACAGCTGCTTGCGGAGGCGGCCTGGTGGCTGGGCTTGGTCCGTGAGTGCCTGCGGATGACCGAGCAGCTGCATCACCGGTACATCGAGGCGGGCGACGTGGACCGGGCGGCGGTGCAGGCCCTCGACTTGGGCACGATGCTGTCGATGCGCGGGGAGTACGCCTTGGCGTCGGGCTGGCTGGGCCGGGCCCGACGCCTGCTGGCGGATCGGCCGGTCGGTTTCGCTCACGGCCTGCTGGCCTACGTCGACCTGTCGCAGGCCGTCGAGGAGGGGCGGCTCGACGAGGCGGCGCACGCAGCAGAGCAACTGCGGCGGGTGGGCGAGCGGCTGGACGAGGACACGCTGCGGGCACTGGGTTTGCTCGGCATGGGTGTGGTCGAGGTACGTCGTGGCCACCTGTCGGAGGGCTTCGGACGTCTGGACGAGGCGATGCTGCCGGTGGTCGCCGGGACGGTCGCGCCGGACTGGGCCGGTCACATCTACTGCCATATCACCGAGACCTGCCTCGACGTCGCCGACTTGACCCGGGCGCGCGAGTGGTCGGACGCGGCGAACCGCTGGCTGCAAGGCTTCCCGGACGCAGTGATGTTCCAGGGCGTGTGCCGCGCTCATCGCGCCTACCTTCTGTCGGTGGAAGGCGCTTGGCGTGCCGCCGAGGCGGAGGCCGAGAAGGTGGCCGAGGATCTGCGCGAGCTCAACGTAGCGGCCGTGGCCGAGGCGGAGTACCTGCACGGCGAGGTGCACCGGGTATGCGGGCGACATGACGAGGCTACGGCGGCGTACGGCCGTGCCGATGCCCTCGGCCGAGACCCGCAGCCGGGCGAGGCGCTGCTCCGACTAGCGCAGGGTGACCGGGAGGGTTCGTGGACGGCGGTGATCAACGCGGTCTCGCGGTCGTCGGGCGACCCGTTGCGGTGTGTGCGGCTGCTCCGCGCGCAGGTGGAGATCGGTGCGGCGGCCGGCCACCTGGAGTCGGCTGTTGCCGCCGCGCGGCGGCTTCGCGAGGCTGCCGACCGCTATCAGACCCTCGGGTTCCGCGCCTGGGCCGACTACGCGGAAGGGTTGGTGCACCTCGCCGCGGGCGACCACGACCTGGCCGCCGGCGCGCTAGCCCACGCGGTCGAGGGCTACCGCTCGCTCAGTGCGTGGTACGACCTCGCGGTCGCGGAGGCCGCGCTGGCCGTTGCCTGCCGGCGGCAGGGCGCAGACGACCTCGCCCGCATGCACGCCGAGGCAGCCGACGCCGGCTTTCGCCGCCTTCAGGTCCCACGCCCGGCCACCCTGCTGTCTGAGCAGAACCCGCATCCCGGCGGCCTGACCTCGCGCGAGGTCGAGGTCCTCGCCCATGTCGCGCTCGGCGCTACCAACAGGGACACCGCATTGGCGCTTGCGGTCAGCGAGGCCACCGTGCGACGACACCTGGCCAACATCTACCTCAAGCTCGGGGTCGGATCGCGGACCGCCGCGGCCGCCTGGGCACACCAGCACGGGCTGGTCCCCCGGGTGCGGATCTGACCAATCCTCGCGTCGTACACCATTCGGACCATCACTGTCGGCGTGGCCGCATCATCCAGTCGATGCGCAGGCCGCAGGCGCGGGCCTAGCGTCGGTGCATCACGTCGACGTACAACGCGGGAGCACGGACCATGACCACCGTCGGCATCGCACCCAAGCTCGACAAGGCCGCCGTGGAGGCGTTCGGAGACCGGGTGATCGGGATCCTGAACGACGCCTGCACCGCGCTGATGGCCAGCATCGGTCACCAGACCGGGCTGTTCGACGCCCTGGCAGCCGCCGGCCCGGTCACCAGCCCTGAGTTGGCCGGCTTGACGGGCCTCAACGAGCGTTACGTCCGGGAGTGGCTCGGCGCGTTGACCACCTCCCGGATCCTTGACTACAACCCGACCAGTGAGCGATTCCGGCTGCCGGCCGAGCATGCCGCCTGGCTGACGACCGCAGCCGGCCCGAACAATCTGGCCGGCACCTTGCAGTACATCCCCCTGCTGGCTGAGGTGGAACAAGACATCGTCGACTGCTTTCGCAACGGCGGTGGCATCTCGTACGACCATTACCCCAGATTTCACGCGTTGAGGGCCGAGGACAGCGCCGCGGTGTTCGACGCCGCGCTACTCGACGCGATCGTCCCGCTGGTGACAGGGTTGCCCGATAGGCTGCGCGCCGGTATCGACATGGCCGACGCCGGCTGCGGCAGCGGCCACGCGGTCAACGTCCTCGCGCGGGCCTACCCGGCCAGTCGCCTGGTCGGCTACGACTTCTCCGCCGAAGCGATCCAGTCGGCGCGAGCGGAGGCCGAGAAGCTCGGCCTGACCAACGCACGGTTCGAGGTGCTCGACGTCGCCACCCTCGACGAACCCGAGTCCTTCGACCTGGTCACCGCCTTCGATGCCATCCACGACCAGGCCCACCCAGCCCGGGTCCTGGCCGCCGTGGCTCGCGCCCTACGATCCGACGGCGTCTTCCTGATGGTCGACATCAAGGCCTCCAGCAACGTCGAGGACAACCTCCATGTGCCATGGGCGCCGTTCCTCTACACGGTCTCGACCCTGCACTGCATGGCCGTGTCACTAGCGCTCGGCGGGGACGGGCTGGGAACCGCCTGGGGCCACCAGCT
>DATAEG010000067.1:0-18066 GCA_036258135.1 Jatrophihabitantaceae bacterium
GGCTTCGCCGAACGCGTGCAGCAGCTTGGCGCCGCGGCGCACGACCCCGTCCCACTCCTGCCCGACGCCGGGCAGGTAGCCCGGCACGTCGACGAGCACTACCAGCGGCACGCCGAACGCGTCGCACATCCTGACGAACCGCGCCGCCTTCTCCGCACTCGCCGAGTCCAGGCAACCGCCCAGCCGCAGCGGGTTGTTGGCGATGACGCCCACGGTACGGCCGGTGAGCCGACCCAGGCCGATGACGACGTTCGGTGCCCAGCGGGCGTGCAGCTCGGTGAAGGTGCCCGCATCGAGGGTGGCGCGGATGAGCGGACGGACGTCGTAGGCGCGCTTCGGGCTCTCCGGCAACTGCGCCGACACGTCCTCGTCGTCGCCGAGCGGGCTGTCGTAGAAGTGTCCCTGCCGGGCCAGCAGATCGGTCAGCTCACGGGCGGCGTCGATGGCGTCGTCGTCACTCTCGGTGGTCAGGTGCACGACGCCGCTGCGCCGGCCGTGGGTGTCCGAGCCACCGAGGGACTCCATGTCCACGTTCTCGCCGGTGACGCTGCGGACCACGTCCGGACCGGTGACGAAGACGCGTCCGGTGGCCGACATGATCACCAAGTCGGTCAGGGCGGGTCCGTAGGCGGCGCCACCCGCGGCAGGCCCGAGCACCACAGAGATCTGCGGCACCCGTCCGGACGCTCGGATCATCGCCGCGAACACCCGGCCCACCGCGTCGAGGGCCTCGACGCCGTCAGCCAGGCGAGCGCCGCCGCAGTGCCAGAGGCCGAGCACCGGCACCCGGTCGCGGACCGCGGTGTCGATGGCGTCGACGATGTACTGGCAGCCGAGCGCTCCCATAGCACCGCCCATGACAGTGGCGTCGGTGCAGAAAGCGGTCACCGGCGAGCCGTTGATCGTCCCGCGCGCGGCGTACACGCCGCTCTTGTCCCGAGGCGAGAGCGGCCGCAGGGACCCGTCGTCCAGTAGCCGCTCCAGGCGCAGCTCGGGATCACGCGGATCGCGCTCGAGGTCGGTGTCGGACGGGGGTGTGGCAAGTGCTGTCATCGGGGGCTCCTTCGGTCAGGCCTGCCGGAACAGCAGTGAGACGTTGTGTCCGCCGAAGCCGAAGGAGTTGTTCAGCGCGGCGGTGACGCGCATCTCGCGGGCTTCGCGAGGCACGTCGACGGTGACCGCGTCGTCGGGGTCGTCGAGGTTGATCGTGGGAGGGACGACGTTGTTCATTACCGCGAGAACGCAGGCCACCGACTCGATGGCGCCCGCGGCGCCGAGCAGGTGCCCGGTCATCGACTTCGTGGCCGTCACGACCGTCTGCTCGCCGAGCAGATCGGCGATCCAGCGCGCCTCGGCGACGTCGCCGACCGGCGTTGACGTGGCGTGCGCGTTGACGTGGACGACGTCGGAGCGGTCCACGCCGGCCCGCTCAATGGCCGTCTTGGCCGCCCGGCGCTGGCCGTTGCCCTCCGGGTCCGGGGCCACGATGTCGTGGGAGTCCGCGGTGATGCCGGCTCCAGCCAGGACCGCGTAGATCCTCGCGCCACGGGCCTCGGCGAGGGAACGGCGCTCCAGCACGAGAGCACCGGCGCCCTCGCCCAGGACGAAACCGTCCCGTGCCTTGTCGAACGGCCGGGACGCCCGCTCCGGCTCGTCGTTGCGGGTGCTCATCGCCTGCATCTGGGCGAAGCCGGAGATGGTCAGTGGGTGGACGCATGCCTCCGTGCCACCCACCACCACCACGTCGGCACGGTCGAGATGAATCAGGTCGAGCCCGTAGGCGATGGCCTCGGCCCCGGACGCACACGCGCTGACCGGCGTGAAGACGCCGGCCCGGGCGCCGACGTCGAGGCCGACGTGCGCGGCCGGACCGTTCGGCATGTCCATCGGAATGAGCAGCGGCGAGACCCGGTCCGGCCCCTTGGCCAGCAGGACGTCGTGCTGCTCGATCAGGCTGCCGACGCCGCCGATGCCGGTGCCGATGGCGACCCCCACCCGCTCCGGGGCCAACCCGACCTCGTCCGAGCGCCCGGTGAATCCGGCGTCCGCCCACGCCTCGCGGGCGGCCACCAGCGCCGCCTGCTGGGCGCGGTCGAGGCGCCGGGCCTTCACCCGGGGCATCTGCTCGGCGGGATCGACGGCCATGCGGGCCCCGATGCGCACCTTGAGATCCGATGCCCACTCCGGTGGCAAGGCCGCGACGCCCGACCGTCCGGCGAGCAGGGCCGCCCAGAACGACTCGACGTCCCCGCCCAGGGGCGTAGTGGCACCCAGGCCGGTAACGACGACATCGTCAGTCATCTGATGTGCTCCCTCGCCGTTGTTCAGCTGTTGGATTCGATGTAGGAGACGGCGTCGCCCACGGTGCGCAGCTTGGGCAGCTCGTCGTCGGGGATCTTCACGCCGAACTTCTCCTCGGCGGCCATCGCCACCTCGACCATCGACAGGGAGTCGACGTCGAGGTCGTCGGTGAACGACTTCTCGTCGGTCACCTGGTCCGGGGCTACGTCGGCGACCTCGTTGAGGATCTCGGCAAGTCCTGCGCGGATCTCGTCGGTAGACGGCACGGATGGTGTCCTTCCTGTTCTGGCGGCTGCCCACGGTGAGCAGTCCGTCGCGGTCCGGTGCGGGGAGCACCGGGTCTTGCAGTTCTAAGGCGCGAGAACGACCTGGCCGGCGAACGCCAGACCCGAGCCGAAGCCGAGCAGCAGCACCGGCGCTCCCGAGGGAATCGCACCCCGCTCCACCATCTTGGAGAGCGCCAACGGGATCGTCGCCGCCGAGGTGTTACCGGACTCGACGATGTCCCGGGCCACGCCTTCATCGCGCACGCCCAGCTTCCTGGCGATCATGTCGACGATGCGCAGGTTCGCCTGGTGCGGGATGAACGCGGCCAAGTCCGATGGTGCCACGCCGGCGCGATCACACGCCTCGAGGGCCACCGGGACCATCCGCGTGGTGGCCCAGCGGTAGACGGCCTGCCCGTCCTGCTCGAAGTAACCGGTCTTCGGATTGATGATCACCTTGCCGGACATGTCGCCGTCGCTGCCCCATACGACCGGTCCGATGCCGACCTCCTCCGAGCTGCCCACGACGACCGCGCCGGCACCGTCGCCGAGGATGATGCAGGTGGAGCGGTCGGCGAAGTCGATCCAGCCGGAGAAGCGTTCCGCGGCGGTCACCAGAACCGTCTTGGCTTGGCCGGTGCGCACCGCGGCCGAGGCGGCGTTCAGCGCGTAGGCGAACCCCGAGCATCCGGAGTTCACGTCGAAAGCACCGGGCGCGTCGATGCCCAGACGGGACGCCAGCTGCGGCGCGCAGGCCGGGACGGTCGACGGCATCGTGCAGGTGGCGGCCAGGACGAGGTCCACCGCGGACGGGTCGACGCCGGCGTTGGCCAGGGCTTTGCTGGATGCGGCCTCGGCCATGTCCACGACGGACTCGTCGGGTGCGGCGAACCGGCGCTCGGCGATGCCGACCCGGCTGCGGATCCATTCGTCGTTCGTGTCGACGCCGCGGGCCACAAGATCGTCGTTGGTGACGACGGTGCCGGGCTGGTAATGGCCGACACCGAGAATGCGTGAGTGGAGGGCGTCAGGCGCTTCGGCGCGCAGGGTCATGCTAAGCCTCCGATCCGAAGTGCAGGCGGGCTACCGGCAGACCCGCGCCGACGATGTCACCCTCGTGGCGCACCCATTCGGCGAGGATTCCCGACGCACCCGCGGCGACGGGGTGTTCGTCGCGATTGGTCGTGATGACGCCCAGCTGCGTCCCGGCGGCCACCTGGTCGCCCTCGGACACGTCAACGCGGGGGTGGAAGGTGCCCTTGGCCGGGCTGACCACGACATAGAACTCCGGCGTGTGCTCGGCCTGCGGGGGGTGAGACTCCGTGTGCAACTCGGCGCGCGCGGCGTCGAGGTCCTCGGGCGTCTTGACAGCGACGAGCGCGATGCCGGGGAGCTCCCGCTTGGCGATACCGGTCAGGGTGCCCGCCGGCGGCAGCTCGATGGCCGCGTTCACCTTCAGGTGACGCATCGTGTCGAGGCAGAGGTCCCAGCGCACCGGCCGGGTGACCTGGCGTACCAGCCGGGCCAGGACGCCATGCCCGGTGCTCAGGGCCAGCCCGTCAGCGTTGGACAGGAACATGTGGGTCGGGTTGCGGGCGGTCAACGACTGGGAGAAGTCGGCGAGGGCGTCCTCCGCCGGGCTCATGTAGTGCGTGTGGAATGCGCCGGCGACGGGTAGTTGGCGGATCCGGGTGCCGGCGGGCGGGTTCTCGGCGAGCTTGCCCAGCACGTCGATGGCCCCGGCGGCCACGATCTGGCCCGCCCCGTTCCGGTTGGCCGCAGTCAGGCCGGCGGCGGTGATGGCGGCGACGACCTCGTCGGGGTCACCACCGAGCACCGCGGACATGCCCGTGGGCGTGATAGCACAGGCACCGGCCATCTCGGCACCTCGCCGGGCCGCGAACGCTACGGCGTCAGTTGGGGTAAGTGCGCCCGCGACAGACGCCGCGGTGAGCTCACCGACGCTGTGGCCGGCCACCACGATGGCCTCGCCGGTCAGGTCGAGATGCGCGGCGGCCAGTAGCCCAAGGGCGACGATGAGGGGCTGGGTGACCGCCGTGTCCCTGATCTCGCCCGCGTCGGCCGTAGTCCCGAGCCGGCGCAGGTCGAGCCCGCAGATCTCGCTGAACCCACCGAGCTGCTCTTCGGCGCCGGGTACATCGAGCCACGGCGCGAGCATGCCGGGGGTCTGGGCACCCTGTCCGGGAGCGAGGACAGCTAACACATGTCAACGTTCTCGCGAATCCGGGCCGCGTCGCGAGCGGCTCGTGCACAGACTTGAACGCCGCACATTTGTAGTTTACCTACAAGAACTGATCGACTCAGCGCCGTTCATGGGCCTGTGGCCTGGAGGAAGTCTCCCAGAAACGGCAGCGAGACGAGCAAACCAGGTCGCCGCCCGGTCCTACCCTGGCGTCGTGCCGCGTGTGTCCGTCATAGGCGTACCCAACAGTGCCGGCAGCTACGCGGCCGGTCAGGAGCAGGCTCCGCGGGCGTTGCGCGTGGCCGGCCTGTTGGACGTGCTGGTGCGCCGTGGCCTCGAGGTCGAGGACCTCGGCGACCTTCCCGAGCAGGTATGGCGACCCGATCCGGCCCGTCCACTGGCCCAGAACGTCGACGACGTCGCCGAGAGCTTGTGGGCACTGCGCGCGCGGCTGGCGCCAGTGTTCGCCGAGCGGTCCGGACGGGTGCTGGTTCTGGGCGGTAACTGCACGATCGCGCTGGCGGTGGTCGCGGCGCTCCGTGACCTCGGTGAGATGCCCGGCCTGCGGTACGTCGACCGGCACCTGGACCTGAACACCCCGGCGACCACGACCGACGGAGCGCTGGACTGGATGGGCCTGGCGCACGCGTTCGCGCTGCCCGGTTCTGTCGACGAGGTGGTCGATGTCCTCGGGCCGCGCCCGCTGCTGCGCCCGTCCCAGGTCGTCGTGCTGGGCGCGGACATCGACAAGACAACCGAAGGGGAGCGTCGCCACGCCGCCGACGTCGACCTGACCGTCATCAGCGGCCAGCGGCTGGCCGCCGATCCGGTCGGCGCCACCCGAATCGCGCTAGACCGACTGCCGGATGCGGCGCTCGCGGTGCACCTCGACGTCGACGTCCTGGACTTCACCGACGCACCCCTGGCCGAGGACACCGCGGGCCGCAACAGCGGACCTGGGCTCGCCGCCTTGGCGCTCAGTCTCGCGGAGGCAGCCCGCGATCCGCGCACGGTCGCCTTCTCCGTCGGCGAGCTCAACCCGACCCGCAGCC
The DNA here is from genome assembly GCA_036258135.1 of Jatrophihabitantaceae bacterium. Lineage (GTDB taxonomy): Bacteria > Actinomycetota > Actinomycetes > Mycobacteriales > Jatrophihabitantaceae > DATAEG01. The sequence goes on from DATAEG010000067.1 coordinate 5,823, forward strand.
GCGGTGTGCCCACGGCGGTGCCCCGCTTCCTCGAGGTCCTGGTCGAGACGCTGGCGACAGCGCCGTGAGGTTCAGCGCCGGGACAGCGCGGGCAGCCGACCCAGGGCGATGGCGACCCGGATGGTGAACGCCTCGCGCGGCTCGGAGAGCGACATGCCGCAGAGCGCGGTAACGCGCCGGATTCGGTACCGGACCGTGTTCGGGTGGACGAACAACGCGCGCGCCGTGCCCTCCACCGAGCCGCCGCTGTCGAAGAACCGGTCGACGGTGTCGAGGATCGCCGGGTCGGCGGCCGCCAACGGGCGGTAGATCTGGCTCACGAGGTAGGTGCGGGCGTGGTCCTCGCCGGCCAGCGCACGTTCGGGGAGGAGATCGTCGGCCGCGACCGGGCGCGGCGCGGCGGGCCAGGCGTCGATGACACTCAGCGCGGCGAGCGCCGCCCGCGTCGAGGGCCCCGCGTCGGTCACGTCGCTGGCCACCGGACCGAGCACCACAGGCTCGTCCGGGGCGAACTCGGGCACGAACGGGTTGGTCTCCTCCGCCACAGCGAGCCCGCCGAGGACGACGACGAGCAGGCCGGCGTGGACGCCGGCCATACAGTCCAAAGACGCGCGTCGGGCGATGTGGTGCACGCGGGCCAGAGTGGCCGCGGTGTCCCGGTCGGGGGCAGTGCCCACCATGGCCAGCACACCGCCGCCGCGGCGCCAGCCGAGTGCGGCGGCCTGGCTGGACGGTGCCGATTCGGTCGACTCGGTGCCGCGGACCAGCCCGTCGATGACCAGCGCCTCGAGGCGCGCGTCCCAAGCGCCGCGGCTCTCGGCGGCGCCGGCGTAGACCCGGGCGGCGGCGAAGGCGATCTCCCGGGAAAACCGCAGCATCGACTCGCGCACGATGCCGGCCTCCTCGGGCAGCGCCAGGCTGGGCACCCGTTCTTCCACGACGTCCACCATCAGGCGCACCATCTCGACGGTCTGGCGCAGCGACACCGTCCGGGTCAGTTCCGGGGGAGCGGCGCCGAATACGTCGGTGGCCAGCTGCATGGCGTCGGTGGGCGACCGCAGCCACTCGACGAAACTGGCGACGCCGGCCTGCGCCACAAGCGTGACCCAGCTGCGCTGGTCGGCGGGCAGGGCCCGGAACCACGGCAGGGTGTCGTCCATCTTGGCCACGCTCTGGGTGGCCAGGGCGCCGGACGACTGCTCGATGCGGCGGATCGTCTCGTCGGCCACCTCGACCCGAACGGACACGGTGTGAGCCTGCCACGTATCCCAGCCCGCCGGTTCCGAGCATGATGTTCGGATGACCGGGACCAAGGGCGATCCGTGGCAGCTGCGTACTCCGCGGGGCACGGTCGGTGGCTGGTACGGGTTGCGCACGGGCTACCGGGGACGGTTCGCGATGTACGTCCCACGGCTTCTGGAGGAACTCGGCCTGGTCGAGCTGGAGCACAACCCGCGGAACAACCGCGTTCGCGCGCTCTGAAACGCGCCGGCCCGCCTGCTGAAAGGATGGGCGGATGGCACCTCGCGACCCGATCGCCGACCTGCGCCGGATCGCGTTCCTGCTGGAGAAGACGAACGAGCCGTCCTTCCGGGTGAAGGCGTTTCGCGGTGCGGCCGCGACGATCAGCCAGCTGCCGCCGGAAGAGCTGGAGGAGCGGGTCGAGGCCGGCACGCTGCGCGAGCTTCCCGGTGTCGGCGATACGACCGCGCGCTGCATCATCGAGTCCGTCGGCGGAACGGTGCCGGCCTACCTGGCCCGGCTCGAGAAGGACACCGACGGCGGGGCGAAGATCCCGACCGGCGATGCCCGGCTGAGCTCGGCCGCCGTCCGTGCCTTGCGGGCCGCCTTGCGCGGCGACTGCCATACCCACTCGGAGTGGTCGGACGGCGGTTCACCTATCGACGAGATGGCCCAGACGGCCGCCTGGCTAGGCCATGACTACATGGTGCTCACCGACCACTCACCGCGGCTGACTGTGGCCCGGGGCCTGAGCGCCGAACGCCTCGCGGAACAGCTCGACGTGGTGGCCGAGGTCAACGCGCAGATGGCACCGTTCCGGCTTCTGACTGGCATCGAGGTCGACATCAACGAGGACGGCTCGTTGGACCAGACCGCGGAGATGCTCGGCCGGGTGGACGTGGTGGTGGCCAGCGTCCATTCCAAGCTGCGCATGCCCGCTGACGAGATGACGCCGCGGATGGTGGCGGCCATTGCCAATCCCCACGCCGACATACTCGGGCACTGCACCGGCCGGCTCATCACCGGTGGCCGAGGCCGCCGGCCAGAGTCGACGTTCGACGCCGAGATCGTCTTCGCCGCGTGCGAACGGTTCGGGGTCGCGGTAGAGATCAACTCCCGGCCCGAGCGGCAGGACCCGCCGGAACGTTTGCTGCGCCTGGCCGTCGAGACCGGCTGCCTCTTCTCGATCGACACCGACGCGCACGCACCCGGCCAACTGGACTGGCAATTGCTCGGTTGCGCCCGGGCCGTCCAGTGCGACGTGCCGGTCGAGCGCATCGTCGACACCTGGGCGGTCGAAGACGTCGTGGCCTGGGCGGCGGACCACTCTGTCCGGCCGTGACGGAAGGTCAGACGGCCGCGCGTCCGGCGTGCTCGGCCAAACGGTGCTCGATTCGGGTTATCCGCCTCGCCGTGTAGCCGGTGCACAGCCCGAACATGACCACCAGCAGGATCCAGAAGACGACGTCGGACCACTCCATCTCCAGGCACAGCCCGTATGTCTCCTTGGCGGCGATCAGGAACCCACCGATGGCGACCAAGATCCATCCGACGGCCTTGTTGACGAACCGGGTCAAGGCCTCGTAGTCCTCGTCCTGCATGACGTCGAGGATCATCCGTTTGTGAGCCTCCTGGCGCCTTCTGCGCAACACCCAGTGCACTGGTGGCACCAACCACCACCACTTGGAGACCTCGTCCGGGGCGGGAGCCTGCTTCGCCGCCGCTCGGATCCGGTCGACCTCGATGTCCTAGGCTCGCAGTTCCAGGTTGGCCTGGTAGAGCGGTCCGGCGAACAGAAGCCACGCGCCGAAGAACCCGGCCCAGGCGACGAGTTGCTCCATGCGCAGACCATAGGCACAGCGCCGGTAGCGTCCGTATTGTGATCGAGCCGCGCCGAGCCAGCCAGCGGTTCCACACGAGCCAGCCGGGCATCGAGACCTGGCACAGCTTCTCGGCCGGTGCGCACTACGACCGGGAGAACGTCGCGTTCGGCCCGTTGGTGGGCGTTGACGAGCATCACCTGGCCGGAGGAGCCGGCTTCGACTGGCACGAGCACCGCGGCGTGCTGATCGTCAGCTACGTGCTCAGCGGTGTGCTGCGCCACCAGGACTCCGCGGGGGTGCGCGAGATCGCCGCGGGCGGGACGCTCGGCCAGTCCGCCGAGGAGGTCATCCGGCACGCCGAGGGCAACGCCTCGGCCACCGAGCCACTGCGGTTCGTCCAGCTGACCGTCCTTGCCGGCCGCGGCGCCCGCTTCGACGTGTGCGCCACGCCCTGCCGGATCGACGCACCGGGCGGCTATGCCTTTGTGGCCACCGGCTCCGCCGAGGGTGCAGGCGCCCGGTTGCGGCCGGGCGACGAGGTGCGCGTGAGCGGCGAGGCACTCGAGCTGACCGGTGAGGCCAATGTGCTCCGGTGGCAGTTCGCGGGGGCGTCGCGCTAGGCGTCGCCGCCGACGGTGCCCACTCCGGCGGCCGCCACGTCCAGTAGCTGGTACTTGTCGAGGGCCTGGCGGGCCGCCTCAGGTTCGACCTCACCGCGGTGGCCGAGCTCACGCAGCACAGCCATGACGATCGACTCAGCGTCGATGTGGAAGTACCGCCGGGCGGCGCCACGGGTGTCGGCGAAGCCGAACCCGTCCGTGCCGAGCGAGGTGTAGTCGTTGGGCACCCAGCGCGAGATCTGGTCGGGCACGGCGCGCATCCAGTCCGATACCGCCACCACGGGCCCAGCCGTCTCCTGCAACTTGGTCGTGACGTAGGGCACTCGATCGTCGTCGTCCGGGTGCAGCAGGTTGTACTCCTCGCACTTGACGGCGTCCCGACGCAGCTCGTTCCAGGACGTCACCGACCAGACGTCGGCGTCGACGTTCCAGTCCTGGGCCAGGAGCTCCTGCGCCCGCAGCGCCCACGGCACCCCGACGCCGGAGGCGAGGATCTGCGCGCGCGGCCGCTCGCCGGTGCCCCGTGACGGCGCGTAGAGGTGCAGGCCCCGGACGATGCCCTCGACGTCGACGCCGTCCGGCTCCTTCGGCTGCTGGATCGGCTCGTTGTAGACCGTGAGGTAGAAGTACACGTCCTCGCCGAGTCCGCCCTGGCCGTTGTCGGCGTCGTCGCGGTGTGGGCCTGGGCCGTACATGCGACGCAGCCCGTCCTTGACGATGTGCGCGATCTCGAAGCCGTAAGCCGGGTCGTAGGCCACCACGCCGGGGTTGGTCGAGGCGAGTAGCTGCGACTGGCCGTCCGCGTGCTGGAGGCCCTCGCCGGTCAGCGTGGTGCGGCCCGCGGTGGCGCCGAGCACGAAACCCCGGCCCAGCTGGTCGGCCATCTGCCAGAACTGGTCGCCGGTCCGCTGGAAGCCGAACATCGAGTAGAAGATGTAGAACGGGATCATCGGCTGTGCGTGCGTCGCGTACGACGTCCCGGCGGCCATGAGCGAGGCCGTCGATCCCGCTTCGCTGATGCCCTCGTGCAGGATCTGCCCGGTAGTGGACTCCTTGTAGGACAGCAGCAGCTCTCGGTCCACGGCGTCGTACTCCTGGCCGTGCGGGGAGTAGATCTTGGCCGTCGGGAAGATGGCGTCCAGGCCGAACGTGCGGGCCTCGTCCGGGATGATCGGCACGAACCGTCCGCCGATCTCCTTGTCCTTCATCAGGTCTTTAAACAGCCGCACGATGGCCATCGTGGTGGCCACCTGCTGCTTGCCAGAGCCCGCCCGCAGCTCGGCGTAGACGTCGTCGGCAGGCTGGGGGAGCGGCTTGGCCCGTACCACCCGTTTGGGCAGGGCGCCGCCGAGCGTGGCGCGGCGCTCGAGCATGTAGGCGATCTCGTCGCTCTTCTCGCCGGGGTGGTAGTAGGGCGGCAGGTCGCCTTCCAGCTCCTTGTCGCTGATCGGCAGGTAGAGCCGGTCCCGGAATGCCTTGAGATCCGCGGTGCTGAGCTTCTTCATCTGGTGGGTTGCGTTGCGGCCCTCGAAGCTCTCCAGGGTCCAGCCCTTGATCGTCTTCGCCAGGATGACGGTCGGTTGGCCGACGTGATCGCGGGCGGCTTTGAACGCGGCGTACACCTTGCGGTAGTCGTGCCCGCCACGGCTCAACCGGCGCAGGTCGTCGTCGGAGAGGTGCTCGACCATCTTGCGCAGCCGCGGATCGCCGCCGAAGAAGTGTTCGCGGATGTAGGCACCGGACTCGACCGTGTAGGTCTGGTACTGACCGTCCGGAGTGGTGTTCATCTGGTTCACCAGGACGCCGTCGCTGTCGGCGGCCAGGAGGGGGTCCCAGTCGCGTCCCCAGATGACCTTGATGACGTTCCAGCCGGCGCCACGGAAGAACGACTCCAGCTCCTGGATGATCTTGCCGTTGCCGCGTACCGGACCGTCGAGGCGCTGGAGGTTGCAATTGATGACGAAGGTGAGGTTGTCCAGCTCCTCGCGGGCAGCCACGCCGATGGCGCCGAGGGACTCGACCTCGTCCATCTCGCCGTCACCGAGGAAAGCCCAGACGTGCGAGCCTGAGGTGTCCGCGATGCCCCGACTGTGGAGGTAGCGGTTGAACCGGGCTTGGTAGATGGCGCTTATCGGCCCGAGGCCCATCGAGACGGTCGGGAACTCCCAGAAGTCTGGCATGAGCCGCGGGTGCGGGTAGGACGAGAGGCCGTACGGCGCGCGCGACTTCTCCTGCCGGAACCCGTCGAGGTGCTGCTCGGTCAGCCGTCCCTCGAGGAACGCCCGCGCATAGAAGCCGGGTGCCGCGTGACCCTGGAAGTAGACCTGGTCGCCCATGCCGCTGGCCAGGTCCTTGCCGCGGAAGAAATGGTTGAAGCCGACCTCGTAGAGCGACGCCGCGGACGCGTAAGTGGCAATGTGGCCGCCGACACCCACCTTCTTGTTCGCCCGGCTGACCATGATGGCCGCGTTCCAGCGGATGTAGGCACGGATCCGGCGCTCAATGTCCTCGTCGCCGGGGAACCACGGTTCCCGCTCGGGCGGGATGGTGTTGATGTAGTCGGTGCTGCGCAAAGCGGGCACGCCGACTTGCCGCTCCCGGGCCCGTTCGAGCAACTTGAGCATGAGGAACCGGGCCCGCTGTCGGCCGTCGGCGTCGATGGCGGCGTCCAGCGACTGGAGCCACTCCTGCGTCTCTTCCGGGTCGATGTCGGGAAGCTGGCTGGGCAGCCCGTCGGTGATGATGCTGAATCGATCCGTGGTCACGGTCCCAGTGTCTCTCGTCACGGCGGGCTGCGTCACGCCGCCCGACGGGTGAATGCGTCAGGGCAGCGTCGCCCGACCCGCCCCATGATGCACACCGCGCCGTCTCTGTGGTGGACTACGACAGAGCAGGCTTGGGAGGAGACGAAAGTGGGCAGCACGGACGCGTCCGCCGCACCGGCGGCGGCGTCGATCGCGGAGCGGCTCGGTATCAGGCCGGGCATGGTGGTACAGGAACTGGGGTATGACGACGACACCGACGACGCGGTCGTGGTCGCGGTTGAGGAGGCCTGCGGCGGCGAGATCGTCGGCGCGGACTCCGACGAGGTGATCGATGTCGTGCTGCTGTGGTTCCGCAACGAGGACGGCGATCTGGTCGACATGCTCGTGGACGCGATCGGTCCGCTCGCCGAGGACGGCGTGATCTGGCTCCTCACTCCAAAACGTGGCCGCGACGGGTACGTCGAGCCGTCTGACATCTCCGAGGCCGCACCAACGGCTGGGCTGTCCCAGACCTCGATCGTCTCCGTCGGCCCGGACTGGGCTGGTGCCCGGCTGGCGCCGCGACGGTCCCGGCCGGAGAGGCGCTGAGCCCGTGCTCGAGCCCGGCGCTCCTGCCGTCGACTTCAGCCTGAAGGACCAAAACAACGAGGAGTTCACCCTCTCTGAACACCGTGGCGACAGGGCGGTGCTGGTCGTCTTCTACCCGTTCGCGTTCACCGGCATCTGCACCAGCGAGCTCAACGCCATCCGCGACGATCCGGCGTTCTTCTCCAACGACTCGGTGACAACCGTGACCGTCAGCTGCGACACCGTCTACGCGCACAAGGTCTTCGCCGAACGGGAGCGGTTCGACTTTCCGCTGCTGTCCGACTTCTGGCCGCATGGCGCGGTCGCCCGCGCCTACGGCGTCTTCAGCGAGCCGACGGGCGTGGCCCTCCGCGGGACCTTCCTGGTGGACCGCTCCGGCGTCATCCGGTTCTCGGAGAGCAACGGCCTCGGGCAGGGCCGGGATCCGCAGGGATGGCGCGACGCCATCGCGGCTCTGGCGTCGTGAGCCTGTCAGGTCGTCCTGGTGCCGCCGTAGCGGTCAGCCAGCCGTGCGGCGCGGTCGCGTTTGGCTTGGTCCATAGCGGGACCGGCGGTTTCGGCGCCGAAATCCTCGGGCTCAAGCGCGGGCAGCCGGCTTTCCGCCCGGGCCATGACGATCGGTGCAGCCAGCGCCAGCAGGGCGAACAGGAACCATTGCAGGACGTAGGCCAGATGCTGGGGCTCGACCGCCCCGCCCGCCGGGTTGGACAGATCCGGGTCGGGGATCGGGGTCAGTTTGGCACCGCCGGGCTGGTGGTTGAGAAGCTCGGCATAGCTCTGGTAGATGGGAGCCCCCAGCCGGCCAGCGGCGCTGACCGTGTTGATCGCCGTGATCTGGCCGGCGGCGGTCTTGCCGAAATGGTCGTTGCGCAGCTCGGGTGCCTGCGCCCGGGCCACCACCGTGACCCCGCCGGTGGGCGGGGCTGCTACTGGAGTGGGCCGGCTGCCGTCGGCGGCCACGAAGCCGCGTACCACCAGTAGCACCGTCCCGGACGTCGTGCGCAGCGGCGTGACGACGAGGAAGCCGACGACGCCGTCCACGGTGCGTTCCCGGACCAACAGCTGGTGGCTCGGGTCGTAGGTGCCTTCGGCGCGCACCCGCCGGAACCGGGTCTGGGATGCCTGGTGCCGCGCGTCCGTCGCCGTTGTAGGGACCAGGACATCGGCCACCGGCGCGACGGCCGTGTGCGCGTTGTGCCGGAGCAGCGCGTTCTCGTCCCGCTTCTGGATGAAGCGGAACACCTGCCATGTGCCCGCACCGATGCAGAGTGTCGCGACCAGCAACATGACCGCGCTGAGTGCCAGATACCGCGGCTTGCGCAGCTGCTCGAGCACGGCGTCGAGCCTACGCATCGCCCGTGTGCGCGCTCGGGCGCTGAGGGACGCCGCGGGCTATCCTCGTCCGACGAGGCCGCGGCGTCCCTGGCGACGCGATGGAGCGGGCGCTTAGCTCAGTGGAAGAGCACTCGCCTTACAAGCGAGGGGTCGCTGGTTCGAACCCAGCAGTGCCCACAATCCTCGTATATACGGGCCTGTGAGTGCCTCTGCCATAGCGTGTCACGCTAGCACTTCCACGCCCGGCGCTCCCGGGCACACCAGTTGCCCAGCGTGCCCTCGTTGACGCCCAGATCCCGGGCCACCTGCGCGATCGGCTTGCCTGTCTCGATCACCCGCTGCACCGCGCCCTGTTTGAAGTCCTCGTCGAACTTCCGATAGTTCCTCGCCATCGCCCCGCTACCTCCTCAAAGGCGATGTCCCCACGTTAAGAGGGGAAGCCCAGTGGGGATCCCGAGGGCGCCGACTGGGTCGAGGTCGGCGGGTCGCCAGTTGTGGCGGGCGGTGCTCGCGGAGTTCGAGCTGGACGAGCATGAGCTGGCCTTGTTGCGGCAGGCGGTGGCGGTCGCGGACGTGTGCGAGGACTTGCAGGCGCTGGTGGACCGGGACGGGCCGCTGGTCGCCTCGCGGTTGGGTGAGCCGCGGGCGCACCCGGCGCTGGTGGAGTTGCGGCAGCAGCGGATCGTGCTGACGGGTCTCATCGTGGCGTTGCGGGTGCCGGTGGGTGAGCCGGGCGACGCGGGCCGGTTGCAGTACCGGGGCACGCGGGGCGTGTACGGGCTGCGGGGTGCGTCGTGAGGCGCCGCCGCGCCGCGGGGATGACCGACCCGCCACCGCAGCGGCTGTGCCGGTTCGTCGCGTCAGACTGGCCTAGCGACGACGCGATCGGTGCTTGGCGTACCACCTGCCTCGAGTGGCTCCGGGAGGTTGCGGGGCGGCGCCTGCCGTTCGGCGAGTGCGGCGACAGCGTTGACGTGTTCCGCGAGTCGCGGCGGATCACGATGGAAGGGCTCGCGGGTGACTAACGACGATTACATACGTCATCTGACGCTGCCGCCGCTGATCGCCGCGCAGCTCGCAGTTTGGGCGCAAGACGGGACGTTTGGCCCTGCATGGCGGTCGATCAGTTCGGCATCCTGAAGGGGAACGGGCGGCGTCAAACGACGCCTTCGCGCGATCGTACTTCGGCACCCAGAATCCCCGCAGCGGCAGGAAGGCTAGAGGTTTATCGAGCGGGCCAACTCGTCGAGCGAGTTCTGTGCTTGGTCGACGAAGACCTGGAGATCCGGACAGGCGTCGCGGTCGGCCACCACGGTGAGGTTGAATTGCCCGGCGTAGGAGAGCGCGCCGACGCCCAGGGTTAGGTTTCCCATGATCGGAACCACCGGGAACACCTCGAGCAGTGGGGCCCGGTCCAGGTACAGCGGCACGGGCGGGCCTGGCACGTTGGCCACGTAGACGTTCATGAACCGCTGATGGGCGGCGTGCCGGATGAAGGCCCGCTGGATGAGGCCGTTGCGGAACAGCGTGCCCCCCGGCGGACGGCTCTTCATCTTGCGCCGGGCGGTCTCCGTGGCGATCCACCGAAGCCTGCGCAGGTCATCGGGCTCACCGATCGGAAGGGGCACCATCATGACTCCGTCCAGGTTGCCGCGGGCTTGACCGGGTTGCTCCCGGTGCAGCGAGACCGGGACCATGGCCCGCAGGAGCAGGCCGTCGACGCGTTCGCCCCTGCTCTGCAACAGCCCGCGCAGGCCCGCGGCGACGGCCGTGAGGAGCACGTCGTTCACAGTGCCGCCCTGCGCGTGGGCGATGTGCTTCATGACGTCGAGCCTGCTTCGGATCAGCGCCAGTCGTCGATCCGAGCCGACCCGTCGATTCAGGCTGGTCAGCGGGGCATGTCCCTCACCGAACGCCTCGCGCACCGCTGGCCACCCGCGCCGGATCTCCCGCACCGTGTGGCCCGGGTGGGCGAGCCTCCCGAGGTAGGTGCGCCCTGCCTGGGCCCGCCTGGACAGGTTGTCGCGGAACAGCTCACGGTTCGAGGGGATCGGCGCGGGCGTCCACGGGCGCGCGGACGGCGGGGGCGGCGCGTCCGGGGTGACATCGAGGAATGCCCCGAAGGCAGCCACTCCCGCTACCCCGTCCGCCACGGCATGGTGCAACTTCATGAACAGCCCCACCCTCCCCTGCGGCAAGCCGGGGAGGAACCACATCATCCATAACGGCTGCGACCGATCTAGCGGGCGGCGCCGCAGTCCTTCACACGCCGAGAGGAACTCCGCCTCATCCGCGGCCGCGACTGGGAACACGTCGACGTGGTGGGCCAGATCGACCGAGGTCGCGTCCACCCACAGCGGCCATCCGAGGCCCCGCCGGGGCATGTACAGGCGTTGCCGGAACCGAGTCAGTAACGGCAGGCGGCCTCCGATCCGATTCCGGACCTCCTCGATCCGGAAGCGGCCGGTGGCATCGACGAGGCTCGCGCCGTCGAGGACGGCGATCGCCCCGATGTCCTGCGGCCAGCCGAAGTCCTCGGGCCAAATCATGCTCAGATCCGCCGCGTTTAGCCGATCCGGCGAAACGCCGGTCCGTCCTCCGCCCACCGGGATAGGCATGGGAACCCTCAGATCCCTCCAGTGACCAAGGGGGCCTGGGAAGCGCTCGGGACCTTACCGGCCATGCCGAAGAGCAAGCGCATCACCTTCTGCCCGCCGTCCGTGGTCGGCTCCAACATCAGCGGGCATCCGCCGTCGATCATGGCAATCCCGTGCTCGCCCCGTCGTCTGCTGCAGCATCGACGCCGCCGCCGTTCCCGACGGATTGATGCAACCACACCTCGGTACTCCCGAGATCAGCGGACTCACGGATCGCCCGGTCATTCTCCCACGATCCTTCTGACACAAAGCCGTTACCCAGCGGCCGGTCGGGAACCTTCTAGCGTGGCCTTGATGGCGCCGATGTCGCGCTCAAGCTCCCGTTGCATCCGCCGGCGTACGAGCGGCAGAGCCAACCCCAATGGCCCGCGGAGCCGGAGTTCCATCCGGAGTGTCAGGTGGGCACCGGCGGCGCTAGGCGTCACTCGGCCCTCAAGGCCGGAGCGCAGGATCTTCGACCCTCCGCGCAGCTGCCAGAAGTTCGGACGCTCGAAGCGCTGTACCTCGCTGATCGCCGAAGGACCCGAGGTGAATGTCATCCGGTAACGGGCGCCGACTCCGACCGGGTCTCCGGTCAGCTTCTCTATGCGCGCCAGCCTGATGTTCCACTCCAGCTCGTTGGCGGGATCGCTCGCATAGTCGAAGACGTCCTCGGGCAGCCTTCGGATGTCCGCTTCTACCTCGATCACCGCAATACCACCACGCCTACGCGCGACCATCCGCGCCTCCACCGTGCTGCCTCCAGCGAGTACCAAGCATTCTCCGCACCTCATCTCAATCCGCGGTCCGGACCCGCAGGTACGACGACCCGCGCACGAGCTTGGCCATATCTGCGATCTGTGCGCGCTCGGCCGTGGTCACGCCAAACCTCATCGCGAGGTAGAGACCGGCTGAGCACCGCCGTCGTGGTGCGTGTGTTCGTGCCATGCGGCGCCGAAGGTCCAGGCGCGCCAGTCGTTCGGGTCGGGTGAGATCCATTGCCCTCGACACGGCTGCGCCATCCTGGTCGACGAGGACGGCCGAGTAGTTAACCCTCGGCAGCGCGGTTTGCCACCGTGGCGACCAGCGACTTCACCAGGGACGCTCGGACGGGCCTTCCGACGTTGAAGGTGTCGACCTCGGCCTCGATCAACGGCCCGGTGATGAATGCGACCGTCACGTACATCGCCGGGGCCCGCTGGCCGTTCACCTTGACCTTGATCACGCCCGCGCCG
>DATAEG010000068.1:0-1836 GCA_036258135.1 Jatrophihabitantaceae bacterium
GTCGCTGCTGCAGACCGTGGACAGCACCAACCCGGTCGAGTCGATGATCGAGATCGTCCGCGACCACTCCCGCCGCGTGAAGCGCTGGTCCTCCGGCGAGATGGCGCTGCGCTGGGCCGCCGCCGGCATGCTCGCCGCCCAGACGCAGTTCCGTCGAGTCAAGGGCTTCCGCGAGCTGCCGCAGCTCGCCGCCGCGCTCGAACGAGCGACCGCCGACGAGCCCGGCCTGCTCCACGTCCGCCGACATGTCTCAGCCTGACCCTACGATGCACAAGCACGGTCGATGCTCACCAAGTTCCACGACGAGCGGGACATCCTCCCCCGGAGACGGGCAGCGGGTTGATCTTGCCAGTTGACGCCGCCGCAGTGCAGCAAGAGCCGCAGGCGGTAGTTGGCGAAGTTGCGAAAGCCCCGGCCTACGCGCTTGATGTTCTTGATGGCGAGGTTGACGGCCTCGGTAGGGCCGTTGCTCGCGCCGCCGGTGGTGTGCCAGGCGATGATCTCGGCCTGCCAGCGGGCGACGGTGCGGGCGAAGCGGCGCATCTCGGGGACGTCACCGCTGTCGGCCCAGGCGTACAGCAGTGTTAGGGCGTCGCGGGCGGCCTTGGGGTCGTGGCTGCGGTACAGATCGCGGGTGATCTCCTTGAGCTGCCAGGCGGCGGTGACTTGCCCCTCCGGGTCGCCGTGGCGCAGCCCCTCGGCTAGCCGCGCCCAGCCGCGGGCGTCGAGGTCGTCGCAGGCCGCCAGCAGCAGCCGGCGGACGCCGTACAGCGGCTCGCGCTTGCCGCCGCGGTGGCCGCGGGTGGCCTGCTGCACCCGGCGGCGGACGTCGTCGACCACGGCGTTGGCCAAGTGGATGAGGTGGAAGTGGTCAACCACGACGGTGGCGTGGCCCAGCTGGGCGAACATCGCGTTGGCATAGCCGCGGTAGGGGTCCAAGGCGACGATGCCGATGCGTCGCAGCCAGCGCGGGGGCCGCCGCCGCAGCCAGTCGGCGATCGCGCGGGCGGTGCGGTCCTCCACCACGTCCAGCAGCCGGCCGTTGGTGATGTCCACCAGTCCCGAGACGTAGCGGGTGTGCCGCGTGCGGGTGGCGGTCAGGAACGTCGTCTCGTCCACGCCGAGGGCAGCCACGTCGGCCAGGCGGGCGGGGTCGTCCACGAGCGCCTCGCCGTGGTCGCGCACCGCGCGCATGACCGTGTGCCAGCCGCTGCCCAGGTCGCGGGCGACCGCCGCGACCGACTCGGCGTGCTTGCCGACCCGCCGGCAGGCCGCCTGGCGGGCCCGCTCGGTCAACGAGAAGCGCGGGCCGATCGCATCTGACCGCTCCGTCCAGGTACGCCGTGGACAGGCGCGCTCGTGGCAGCGCCACACACGCTTGCGCCAGCGCAGCCGCGCCCGCCGGCCGAACGCGTCGACGTCGCGGACGACCGTCTCGCGCCGGTCGTGCAGGCTGGCCACCACCCCACAGTCCGGACAGCCTGTCCGCGTGGCGGTGGTCTCCACCGTCACCTCCAGCTCACCGTCGACCTCGACGGCTGCGAGCACGCGGAAGCCGGGCAAATTCAGCAGGACAACATCGGCGGGACTACGATCAGCGTGCACCTGGAGCCTCCTTCGACTCGAGCCGTTGAACAGCTGCGAGTCTCGGGGGGCTTCAGGCTTTTCCGGTGGAACCTCTACAGGCCTCGGGCAGTCCCCTCACCACGCTTCATAGCGAAGAGCCCCCAATCAGGACGACTCAGCGCTTCTTGGCTGCTTCTTCACCATCATGGCAGAGCACGCAGCGCTCTCTCGTGGCCGGCTCCCCGAGGATCAGCGGACGCCCCACTTCCT
>DATAEG010000069.1:0-20939 GCA_036258135.1 Jatrophihabitantaceae bacterium
GTCTTGGACTCGTGAGGTGGCTGCCGGCTGACGCCGGGCGCTATCAGTAACGGACCACTGTCTCGACCTGCCGCCCTCGGCAGGCCACATCCAGGCAGTCACCCAGCCTCGGGCCGCCGGACCTCGTCCATCCGGCCGACGTTTCGCCGTGTGCGCGACGCCGAGAAGGCCCGGGGCTGTTTCATTTCTTCCGGGGTCCCCGCGAAAGCGCGAGCGAGCGTTCTGTGCGAAGCGGTTTCGTGGGGTGATTTCATGCCTTTCGGGGTCCCCGCGAAAGCGCGAGCGTTGTGTACGAAGCGGTTTCGTGGGGTGATTTCATGCCTTGGTTCGATCGAGCTGCGCGGTGAGGTGCGGGCGGTAGTCCAGGCCCATGGCGGCGAGCTCAGTGGCGTAGCCCAGGCCGTCGCCTACCAGCGCGTACAGCCGCCGCTCGCCGACCACGTCCTTCGCGCCCGGAGCCTCCACCACGGCCGCGCTGCCCAGCTCCCAACGCAGGTCTCCCACGGTGCCGGTGAACAGCATCGCGAACCCGCTGGCCACGGCGAGCACGACGGCGAAGTCGTCCGGGCCGGGCCCGGGGCGCCAGAAGCCACTCTCCCTGGCCCCTGGACGAATGGTGGCGCCGGCGTCGTCCACGATCCATGAGCGCGACTCGTAGGTGAGGAACGGTCGCCCGTCGTGGCTGAACACGATCTCCTGACGGAACCGGAACTGTTCCTGGGTGCGCGGCACCACACCCTCGCCGTGCCCGCGCCACACGCCGAGCAGCGGGAGCAACGCGAGCAGATCGTCGTGCAGCGGCGCGCCGCGACGCAGGTCGGTGGTGTCGGACCACTCGGAATCGATGTCGCTCATTTCACGCGGGCAAGGAGTTTGCCGACTGCGGCGAAGGCGAGCGCTCCGATGAGGAACAGCGCCGCGATCAACATGACGAAGTAGGCGCCCGCCAGCATCGTGCAACCCTATGCCGAGATTGGCGGATAGCTGCGTTACAACGCGGCTCCGCCAATCTCGACGGGCGGCGTTCAGGACCCGGACAGGACGAGCGAGGTCTCGACCAGTCCGGGCGCTTCGGCACGCACAGACGCGCGCCCGGACGCACCCGGCGCGAGCACCGAGAGCGTCCACTGCCCGGGTGCGGCGTAGAAGCGGTAGTCGCCGGTCGCGCTGGTGACCACCTCGGCGGTGAACTCGCCCGTGCCATCGAGCAGCCGGACGTACGCCGACGGCACGGGCGCGCCATTGCGGGTGACTTGCCCGTAGATCACCGTCTCCTTGGACAGGTCCACGTCCGCCGGCAGCTCAGGCGTTTGGGGCGGCGCGCCGCACACCTCAGACGTCCTTCTCGATCGGAACGCCCACAAGCGAGCCGTACTCGGTCCACGAGCCGTCGTAGTTCTTCACGTCGGGCTGGCCGAGCAACTCGTGCAGCGCGAACCAGGTATGGCTGGAGCGCTCACCGATCCGGCAGTAGGCGATGGTGTCCTTGGCCTGGTCGAGGCCGGCGTCGGAGTAGAGGGCTTGTAGCTCTTCGTCGGACTTGAAGGTGCCGTCCTCGTTCGCCGCCTTGCTCCACGGGATGTTCAGCGCGGTCGGGATGTGCCCGCCCCGCTGCGCCTGCTCCTGCGGCAGGTGGGCCGGGGCCAGCAGCCGTCCGGCGAACTCGTCCGGCGAACGGACGTCGATGAGGTTCTTGTTGCCGATGGCGGCCACCACCTCGTCGCGGAACGCCCGGATGGACGTGTCCTGGTCCCCGGCGGTGTACTGCGTCGCCGGCCGCTGCACCTCGTCTTTGCTGAGCTCGCGCGCGTCGAGTTCCCACTTCTTGCGGCCGCCGTCGAGCAGCTTGACCGCGTCGTGGCCGTACAGCTTGAAGTACCAGTAGGCGTAGGCGGCGAACCAGTTGTTGTTGCCGCCGTAGAGGATGACGGTGTCTTCGGTGCCGATGCCCTTGTCGGACAGGAGCTGCTCGAACTGCTCCTTGCTGATGAAGTCGCGACGGACCTGGTCCTGAAGGTCGGTCTTCCAGTCGAGCTTGACGGCGCCCGCGATGTGCCCGCCGTCGTAGGCCGAAGTGTCCTCGTCGACCTCGACGAAAACGACCCCGGGTGTGTTCAGGTTCTGCTCGGCCCAGTCGGCCGAGACGAGCACGTCTGCACGGCTCATGGTTGGTGATCTCCTCACGAAGGTGTGGGCGCGCCAGCGCAAGGCGCGCTCGGGAGTGGACAGACGACCGCTGGCGAAAGGCGACGCTCGAAGGCGAGCGGCTCAGTCAGGTCGCGTCAGATCGCGTCACCGCGACACAGGCAGCTGCCCACGCGGCACAGGTCGACCGCGCGGCGGGAGGTGAGCAGCTCGCCCATGCGGCAAGCGTAACGGCAATAGGGGCGAGAGAAGTAATCGCTTTCCGCGATCTTGGCCTGGTTCGCCGAGCGGAGGTTTTGGCGGCCGAGGGGGAAGCCTTTTGGGCGACACGCCGGAGAAGGTGCCCATTAACCTCCCCCTCGCGCGAAGGCCTGCCAGGCGCGATCAGGCCACGAAGCTCGGCAGCGCGCAGTGCAGCAGGCCGCACGCGGTCCGCAGTAGCTCCGCCTCGGCGATACCGAGCTGCCCGTCGTCGCTGATTGCCACCACCAACGCCTCGACGAGCCGTTGCTTGTTCTTGGCGTCCAGGGAGTCCAGTGGCTCCCAGACACTGTCCAATGCCTGCCAGACGTCGTCCGGGGGACGGAAGGCGGCCGTGGAGCTCGGCATGAGGTACCGCATGGCGCTGGTGAACGCGCGCTCCTCGGCGGCCGGGTCGGGGTTGCCGGCCGCGGCGATGGCAGCCAGCAGGGTGGTGGCCGCCGACTGGACGGTGGCTACGGACGCCTTGCCCGGCTTTGAGCGTCCCGACGGGTCGGCCACGTCGCGCGCGTAGCCGCCGATCATCCGGGTGAGGCAGTACTCGAACACCGAGATGGGGCCGTCCGCGAGCGCCATCTCGTCCAACGTCAGGATCAGAGCGCGCACCTGTTCCGGTGGCCGGGCGCCGAGCGCCGGGACGGCGATGCTCACCACCGGCAGGCGGAGCAGGAGCGGCAAGGCCTCGAGGTCTGTGGTCATCTGCTGGGTGGCGGCCGCGGTGTCGTCACCGAGCCGCGCCGCGATCGACGCCAATTGCCGCGAGCGCACCGAGTTCTCGTCACCGAGCGCCATGGCCAGGACGAGCGGCACCGCGGTGCTGGCCTGCCCGGCCAACTGGCGGTGCCGCTGGGGCACGCGGGCGCTCAGCTGCTGCCCGCGGTACAGATCGGACTGCGACATCGCCCCCACCCGGTCGCTGACCTGGGCGGGCTGTACCGGAATCTGAGTCGGCGCCTGGGCCGGGGCGGGTGCCGGCGCCGGCGGTGCGGAGCCGACCAGCCCGAGGGCGGCGTCCTCGGCCAGACCGTTCGGCGGCGCGGCAGCCCACTGCTCCTGGAGCTTGGCCACCTGCTCCGGCTTGAACGAGGGATCCAGCGCAGCGATGCGCTCCATGAGCGGTGGATGGCTGGCGAACAGCCGGCCCACCCGCGACCCCTCGCCGAAGAGCATGTGGCTGACTTCTTTGGCGTTGCGTGCGTTGGTGAGCTCGGAGCCCGTCGGCAGGCCCGCGATCTTCTTGAGCGCACCCTCAAGCCCCTGCGGGTTCCGGGTGAACTGGACTGATGACGCGTCGGCCAGCCACTCCCGCTGCCGTCCGACGGCCGCCTTGATCATGCTGGCGAATAACTGGCCGATGAACCCGAGGGCCAGCATCGCGAAGGCAATGACGAAGATCGGCGCGGCGTTGTTGTCCCTGCTTCCCCGGCCCGCGCCCGAGCCGAGCACCCGAAGCCCGATCAGGCCCAAAAGCAGGATCCCGTTGAGCAGTCCGATGAGTCGGATGTTCAGACGCATGTCGCCGTTCAGCACATGGCTGAATTCGTGGCCGATGACGCCCTGCAACTCGTCACGGTTCAGCTGTTTCAGCGTCCCGCCGGTGACGGTGATCGCCGCGTCCGCGGGCGTATAGCCGGCCGCGAAGGCGTTGATCCCGGGCTCCTGCTCCATGACGAACAGCCTCGGCATGGGCACGCCCGAGGCGAGCGCGATCTCCTCGACCACGTTGACGTACCGACGCAGCACCGGATCGGTCGTGGTCGGGTCGACGGCGGCCGCGCCCATTGACTGCGCCAACGCCGCGCCGCCGCTGCGCAACGAGAGCGTCTTGGTGATCGAGCCGCCAGCGATGATCAGGAGCATGCCGACGCTGGTCGCGGCCAGCACTCCGGCCAACGTGGCCGGAGGCTGGCGGTGGAACAGCACGAAGGCCACGACGTCGACGGCGAGCACGATGCCCACCACCGCGGCGATGAAAAGGACGACCAGCCGGACGGAGGAGACCTTCGCCGCGCGCTGGCGCTCGAAGAAGCTCACTGTGAGGTGCTGGGCGGGCTATCCGAAGGCTGCGGGGGGAACACCGAACCGGACGGTCCGCTTTCCTGTGGCTGGGCGGCCGGCGGCGGAGCCTGGGCGGCATCCGGCGGCGGCAACGGCGCCGCGGCGGGAGGCGCGGACACCGGCGGCGCGGACGGCGCCGACGGCGCGGCAGGCGTCGACTGGCCGAAGCTGACCTGGGGCGCGTCGAAGCTCACCTTGGGCGCCTCCCGCATGTCGGTGCGGTCCTCGGGGATCTCCAGCAGCGCAGCGGGAGCGAAGTTGAACATCCCGGCATACACGCTCGTTGGGAACGTCTCGCGCTTGTTGTTGTAGGACATCACCGAGTCGTTGTAGGCCTGCCGAGCGAACGCGACCTTGTTCTCCGTGGACGTGAGCTCCTCGGACAACTGCATCATGTTCTGGTTCGCCTTGAGGTCCGGGTATGCCTCGGTGATGGCGAATAGCCGGCCGAGCGCTCCGTTGAGCTGGCCCTCGCCCTGGGCGAGCTGCTGCATGGCCACGGCGTCGGTCTGGTCCGTGCGGGCCGCGCTCAACCCGGCCATGGCCGCGCCGCGGGCCTGGACGACCGCCTCGAGGGTGCCCTTTTCGTACTGCATGTATGCCTTGGCCGTCTCGACCAGATTCGGGATCAGGTCGAACCGCCGCTGAAGCTGCACGTCGATTTGAGCGAACGCGTTCTTATATGCGTTGCGGCCTCGGACCAGTCCGTTGTAGCCGCCGATCAGCCAGAACGCGATCCCCAGGATGACGACCACAATGATGATCGCGATAACGATCCCCATGGCGAACCTTCCAGTTCGGGATACGGATCGAGTGAGCCTATCCGCCGCCGGGGTTATGAGGTGATGAGAACGACGTCGTCGGCTTCGCCGTAGAACGTCACGCCGGCGTCCGAGGCGCGCACATCCGTGACCTGGAGCTTGTACGGCAAGGTCGGCAGATCCAGGCGCGGCGTCAGCGAGTTGATCACGTTCTGCACGAGGTTCGCCGGTAGCGGCACGCCTATCAGCCGGGCGGACGTCAGATGCACCGCCAGCCGCCCGTCGACGAAGGTGAACGTACCGACTGCGTTCCCGGTCACCTTCCCCACGACGGGCAACGTGACCGAGCCGGTCACCACGATGTCGGACCCGACGTGGCCGAACGTGACGCTCTTGTCCGCGAGCTTGTCGAGTTGGTCGAAGGGAACGGTGAGCTTGCCGTCGATCTTGTCGACGGGAACCTCCGCCACCTGACCGCCCAAAGCATCGGCCAGCCGCAGGTGGGCGCCGTGCAGGCTCGCGCTGAAGCTGAGATCGGAGATGCGCTCGCCCGACCGGGTGGCCACGCTGACCTGGTCGCCGGAGACGGCAATGTCGGAGTACACGCCACGGAGCGCCTGGGTGAAGAACGGAAAACCCTTGATCGTCACCTTCGGCGCCGTCGTGAACGGCTGATGCTCACCCAGCCGTTTCGACATCTCGTGCGCGGCCACCCGTGCCGCGATGCGGTCGGCGAGCACGAACCCACCGATCACCAGCAGAACGACGACGAGCAGCGTCACCCAACGGAGGCTCGACCTCTGGCTGCTCACTGGTGCCCTTCTTCCGGGGTCCCCGCCGAAACGCGATGCGTTCTCTGCGGAGCGTTTTGGTGGGGTGGATCAGCCATGTCCGGCGATGCAGAGGAGGTACGCGACCGGCGCGGACAAGGCGAGCGGCAGCAGCACCGAGACGACCGGCAGGAGCGACGGATCGCCCTCGTGGTACGGGCCCGCGTCCGTCGTCGGGTCAGCGGGATGGGTCTCCGGCAGGCCGTGGACGATGAAGCCGGCGCCCACGGAGAGCAGGGCGGCGACAGCGGCCATGACGGGCGCCACCCAGGCCGCCCGGGCGAGGCCGAATCCGTCCACGTCTTTCAGCAGCACCAGACCACAGGCGCCGCCCACGACCGTGCCGGCCACGACACCGAAGAGCCCGCGCGCGACCTCCGGGTCGAAGCGGGGCCGAGACCACAGCCGGTCGCCGACATGGGCCACAAGCACAGCTGCCGCGACGGTCAGGGTGGCGGCCGTGGCCATCTTGGCGCCGTCGAACTCGTGCCGCAGCTGCGGGAAGGCCGCTGCCCCGGTAACCGCGACGACCAGCAACGCCACCTTCGAGAGCGACTCGGTGGTGCGGGTGCGGACGACGCCGCGGGCGAGTTGGTGGACGAACATCACCGGCACTGCCAGGCCGAGCACGATCAGCAACGGCGCCAGCCCGCGATGCGGGTAGACGGACACGGCGACGTCGGCGCCGATCGCCGACCCGGCGCCGATGATCAGGGCGCCGTTGCGGCCGGGCATTCCCGTCCCGAACGCCCAGCTGAGGATCAGCCCGGCCTGGAGCAGCGCGGTGGCGACGAGCAGCCATACCGCGCCGACGGCCGCGCCACTGACGAGGACGAGCAGGGTCAGCGCGGCGAGCACGATCGCCTGACGTTGCTCGTCGGATTCGCTCAGCTGGCCGCGAGCGTCGGACCGATGCCCGTCTCGACGCGCGGTGACGTCATCGGACGGCGGGCCGGACACGCGGGCTATGGTGTCACGCCCTGGCCAGGGCCAACGGATTGCGCAATATCCGGACGCGTGGCGCGGCCGAGGATTGCGTGATCCGGGGGACCGACCGCGTCGACCGCCCGGCGCACCCAGTCGTCGATCCGGTCGACGAGCTCGGGGCTGGTGGCGCCCTCCGCGTGCCCCATGCCGTCCTCCACCCACAGTTCCGCGGTGTCCGCCGCGGCGGCCAGCGCCTCGGCGTGACGGACCGGGAAGTAGCGGTCCCGATTGCCGTGCACGACGAGCAGCGGCGTCGGCGGGATCCGCCCGGCCAGCTCCACCGGCGCCTCCGGCGCCTCATGCCAGCCGCTGTCCAGCCGGGTCCGGTAGGCGGCGGCCAACAGCCAGTGACCGAACCGCGTCTCGGCACCGAAGTGCACCCGCCGCATGTGCGTCGTGCCTCGCTCGTACCAGAGCCCCGGCCCGCTCACGGTCACCACGGCGTCCACCGAACGACGGTCGCTGTGATCCTCCTCACCGTGCACCGCCCGGTGCAGCGCGGCGTGCCGCACCACGACCGAGCCGCCCATCGACCACCCGGCCGTGGCTACCCGCGCGTACCCCGCCGAGCGCAGAAAGGCCACCGCGGCCGCTAGGTCCAGATCCTCCACCGCCCCCAAGCCGCTGTGCCCGTCGGAGGCCCCGTGTCCTCGGAGGTCCAGCGCGACGACGCCGGCGCCGCGGCCGACCAGTCGGGTGCAGATCGCCTCCACCTCGCGGCGCCGCGACGATCCGGTGAATCCGTGCACCACGGCGTAACCGAGCCGGGCATCAGGCGCCGGCCAGAACCGACCGGCCAGCCGGACACCGTCTGCAGCCAAGAGCTCGATGGGGAGTGCACCGGAATCGTCCATGACCTCCGATATCCTTTCTCGCACCGAGACGGCAGCGCCGCCCGAGCCGGACCGCACGACCTGCCGCACGACCCCCAGGAGGCGCTCGTGCACATCCTCCTTCTCACGTCGGCCGCGCAGCCCACTACCGAGGTACTCCCCGCCTTGGGTCTGCTCACCCACCGCGTCTCCGTACTGCCCACCCAGCCGTCCGCGCTGCTGAACGCACCGGTGGCCGATGTCATCGTGCTTGACGCGCGCCGGGAACTCACCCAGGCCCGCGCCTTCTCGCGCATCCTGCGGGCCACCAAGACCGAACTCCCGGTGCTGGCCGTGCTCTCCGAGGGCGGCCTCGTGGCGCTGAGCGCGGAGTGGCAGGTGGACGACGTTGTCCTCGACACCGCCGGCCCGGCTGAACTCGACGCCCGGCTGCGGCTGGCCATCGCCCGCAACGCGGCACTGACGCAGACGCAGACCGACCCCGACATCATCCGCGTGGGGGATCTGGTCATCGACGAGACGACCTACACCGTCAAGCTGCGTTCGGTACCGCTCGACCTTACGTACAAGGAGTTCGAGCTGCTGAAGTACCTGGCCCAGCAGCCCGGCCGCGTTTTCACCCGGGCCCGGCTGCTCCAGGACGTGTGGGGCTACGACTACTTCGGCGGCACCCGGACGGTGGACGTCCACGTGCGCCGGCTGCGCGCCAAGCTCGGGGTCGAGCACGAGGCGCTGATCGGTACGGTGCGCAACGTCGGGTACAAGTTCGTGCGGCCGGCCACCTCCCGTGACGAGAGCCGCGGCACCGCGGCGCGCGGCCCGGCCGCGGAGAAGGCAACGGCCGATACCGTCGTTGAGTGAGGATCGGGCAGCCGGACGCGCTCGACGAGGAGACCGCACACGAGCTGCGCACCTTGGCCGGTGAGGTTGAGGCACTCGACGGGTCGCCGCCGCTGTCCGACCAGGCGCTCGTCCAGCTGACCGTCGGCGGGACCCCCGTCCGTCACGTCGTCGCCGACGACGAAAGCGGCCCGACCGGCTACGCCCAGGCCACGCTTGGCGCCGACGCCGCCTCCGTCGAAGTGCTCGTCGGGCCGGTGCCGGATCGACCCGGCCTGGCCGATGCGCTCGTAGAGACGGTCGCCGCCGCACTTCCGGCGCGGCGGATCCTCGCCTGGGCTCACGGCGCGACGAGCCCGGTTCGGGCCGCCCTCGAGCGGCACGGGTTCGCGCCGGTCCGTTCTCTGCTGCGCATGCAGCGGTCCATCGACGACGTCACCGTCGACCCACCGCCGGAGCACATCCGGCTGCGCACATTCGAGGTGGGCAAGGACGAGGCGGCGTGGCTGGCCGTCAACGCCCGCGCCTTCGCCGACCACCCCGAGCAGGGCGGCTGGACCACTGCCGATCTGCTCGCCCGCGAGCGCGAGGACTGGTTCGACCCGGCTGGCTTCTTCCTCGCCGAGGACGCGTCTGGGGCGCTGCTCGGCTACCACTGGACCAAGCTGCACCCCGGGCGGTCGTCGGTCGGCGAGGTGTACGTCCTCGGCGTGGACCCCGCCGCGCAGCGGCATCACCTCGGCGGCGCGCTGCTGTCCGCGGGACTGGCCTGGCTGCGGGCTCAGGGCGCCCACACCGCGATGCTCTACAGCGACGACTCGAACCTCACCGCGGTACGCCTGTACGAGAAGCGCGGCTTCCGGACGGTCGAGATCGACACCCAGTACGAACTGCGTGCCACCTAACGCCCCGTACACGCCACCGAAGCGCACCCGAATGGCGAACTGACGTTCACCTCTCGTTCACCCGCGTAACCAAAGCACGCCATGTGCCGTCCCTACCTTCGGCGCTGTCAACGACGGCATCTGGAAGGGACCACCACGTGAAGCTGAACCGGGTGTGGCTCGTCGCAGCCACCGCGGCCGCCGCCCTCACGCTTGCCGCTTGTGGATCAAGCAGCAACAACAGCAGCGGCTCCACCGGTGCTGGGGGCAGCGGGAGCAGTGGGAACTGTGCTACTGGCACGCTGAAGGCCGAGGGCTCGACGGCCCAGGCCAACGCCATGACGCAGTGGATCGACGATTACCAGAAGAAGTGCGGTGGGGCGACGATCAACTACAACCCGACCGGTTCCGGCGCGGGCGTGATGCAGTTCAACGGTGGCCAGGTCGACTTCGCGGGTTCGGACTCCGCGCTCGATCCGGCCAAGGGCGAGCCGGCCGCAGCCCAGAAACGCTGCAACAGCCCGGCTTGGAACCTGCCGATGGTGGTCGGCCCGATCGCCGTGGCCTTCAAGGTCAAGGGCATCCAGGACGGGGGTCTCACCCTCACTCCCGACCTGGTGGCCAAGATGTTCCTCGGGCAGATCACCAACTGGGACGACCCGGCCATCAAGTCTGCCAACTCCGGCGTGAACATCCCGAGCGAGCCGATCAAGGTGTTCTTCCGCTCGGACGAGTCAGGTACGACGCAGAACTTCGAGAAGTACCTTGCGGCCAGCGCGCCTACCGACTACACGGCGAAGCCGTCGAAGACGTGGTCGGGGAAGGTGGGCCAGGGCAAGGCGAAGTCACAGGGCGTGCAGCAGGCCATCAGCTCCACCGAAGGCGGCCTCGGATACATCGAGTGGTCGTATGCAGTCAGCGGCAACCTGGCCACTGCCAAGATCGACAACGGTGGCGGCGCGGTCGAGTTGAACGCTGACACCGCGGCCGCGGGTGTGGCCACCGCGCAGGTCGTCGGCACCGGGAACGACCTCACGCTGAAGCTCGACTACGCCACGAAGGCGCCTGGGGCGTACCCGATCATCCTCGTCACGTACGAGATCGTCTGCTCGAAGTACTCCGACTCGAAGGTCGGAGCCCTGGTCAAGAGCTTCCTCGCCTACACGGCCACCGACGGCCAGGGCTCGTTGAAGCAGTTGGGCTATGCCCCGCTGCCCAGCAGCCTCGACGACAAGGTCAAGTCGTCCATCTCCTCCATCCAGTAGGCGGTAGCCATCACGTCGACCGACCGAGCTCCGATGAGCCCTGCCGACGAGCCCCGGGTCCTGGCCCCGAGGCCGTCGGCGGGCTCGTCGGCTTTCCAGGAGAACGGTGCCCGCGTCCTGGCTCCAAGGCCCACCGCGGGTGCGTCCGATTCGGTCGCTGAGCTGACCGAGCTGGACAGCCAACCGGTCCACCTGACTGAGGTAGCGGCTCCGCCGAAGCCCATTGGCGCGGGGCTGGGTGGCGTTCATCAGCGGCACCGCCTGGGCGACCGCGTCTTCGCCGGCCTGGCCACCGGCGCGGGCATCCTCACGATCATCCTGATCGCCCTGATCGGCCTGTTCCTGCTGGCCAAGGCGTGGCCGTCGATCCGCGACAACCAGGTCAACTTCCTGATCTCTCGAGCCTGGACGGTCACCGGCAACGAACTCCGGTTCGGCGTGGTCGATCTGCTGTACACGACGGTGATCGCCTCACTCGTGGCGATGGCCCTAGCGGTGCCGGTGGCGGTGGGCATCGCGCTGTTCATCACGCAGTACGCGCCGCGGTCGCTGGCCAAGCTGGTGGGCTATCTTGTGGATCTGCTGGCGGCCATCCCCTCGATCATCTTCGGCATCTGGGGCATCTACGTCCTGGCGCCGCACCTGACCGGCGTCCAGCACCTGCTGTACCACGTCAGGTTCATCCCGCTGTTCAAGGACAAGGGCTTTGACACGGGCACCGTGTTCAATGCCGCGTTGGTGCTGGCCATCATGATCCTGCCGATCGTGACCGCGGTGTCACGCGACGTCTTCGAGCGCACCCCGACCGAGCGCGTGGAAGCCGCCTGGGCGCTGGGCGCGACCCGCTGGGAGATGATCCGTCTCGCCGTCCTGCCGCACGGGCGCGCCGGTGTGGTCAGCGGCGCCATGCTCGGGCTGGGCCGGGCGCTGGGCGAGACGATCGCAGTGACGCTGATCCTGTCCACCGTCGGACAGGGCAACGCGTTCAGCTGGTCGATCTTCAACGGGGGCGCCACGTTCGCGTCGAAGATCGCCAACGCGGCCGCGGAGTTCAACAACCCCAAGCAGACCGGCGCCTACATCGCGGCCGGCCTGGTCCTGTTCGTCCTCACCTTCCTGGTCAACGCGGCCGCGCGCACCATCGTGTCGAGGGACAAGCTCAAATGAGCATCGCGATCCAGACCGGGTTGCACGCGCCGGTGGCGCGTAGCCGAAAGATCAAGAACTCCGCGGCCACCGTATTCGTGACCGGTTGCTTCCTGCTGGCCATGATCCCGCTCGTGTGGCTGACGTGGACCGTGGTCAGCAAGGGCCTGCACGCGATCACCCACGCCTCGTGGTGGACCGGGGATCAGCGCGGCATCAGTTACCGGGACGGCGGTGGCGGAATGCTGCACGCCTTCGTGGGGACCGTCGAGCAGGTGGCCGTCTCCACGCTGCTCTCGGTGCCGCTGGCCATCTTCGTGGCCATCTACCTCGTCGAGTACGGCCGGGGACGGCTGGCCCGGGCCACCAGCTTCATGGTGGACATCCTCAGCGGACTGCCCTCGATCGTCGCGGCGCTATTCGTCTACGCGGTGTTCGTGACGACGTTCGGTGGGCAACGGGCCGGCATCCTCGTCTCTCTCGCGCTGGTCATGCTGATGGTGCCGATCGTGGTACGCACCACTGAAGAGATGCTCAAGCTGGTACCAGACGAGCTGCGCGAAGCTGCGTATGCGCTCGGGGTGCCGAAGTGGCGGACCATCCTTCGCGTCGTGCTGCCCACCGCGTTCACCGGCATTGTGACCGGAATCGTGCTCGGTATCGCCCGGATCGCCGGTGAGACGGCACCGCTGCTGATCCTCGTCGGGTACAGCCGCAACCTGAACAGCAACCTCCTCAGCGGATACCAGGGCTCACTGCCCGGCATGATCTATGACCAGGTGACCAACCTCGGCAACACGACCGGACTGGACGCCAACGGCCACCGCGTGCAGTTGCACTACGCCGCGGACCGCATGTGGGGCACCGCCCTCACGCTCATCGTCATCGTGATGGCGCTCAACCTCATCGCGCGCCTGCTCGCCCGTGCCAGCAAACTCAGTCGATAGGAATCCCGATGGCCAAGCGCATCGACATCAACGATCTGGACGCCTTCTACGGCAAGTTCCTCGCCGTCTCCGGCGTCAACCTCACGATTCAGCCGCGCAGCGTCACCGCGTTCATCGGGCCCTCCGGCTGCGGCAAGTCGACGGTGCTGCGCACGCTGAACCGGCTGCACGAGGTGATCCCGGGGGCACACGTGGCCGGCTCGGTGAGCCTCGACGGCGACGACATCTACGCCAAGGATGTCGACCCGGTCGACGTCCGGCGCACCATCGGGATGGTCTTCCAGCGGCCGAATCCCTTCCCGACCATGTCGATCTACGACAACGTCGTGGCCGGGCTCAAGCTGCAGGCCGGGCGCA
This sequence comes from Jatrophihabitantaceae bacterium, assembly GCA_036258135.1. GTDB lineage: Bacteria > Actinomycetota > Actinomycetes > Mycobacteriales > Jatrophihabitantaceae > DATAEG01. The sequence continues at coordinate 13,315 of DATAEG010000069.1, forward strand.
TGAAGCGCACTGACCTCGACCGTGTGGTGGAGAAGTCGCTGCGCGGCACCAACCTCTGGGAGGAAGTGAAGAACCGGCTGAACAAGGCCGGGGCGGGCCTGTCCGGTGGCCAGCAGCAGCGGCTGTGCATCGCCCGCGCCATCGCGGTGGAACCACAGGTGCTGCTCATGGACGAACCGTGCTCGTCGCTCGACCCTATCTCGACGCTCGCCATCGAGGACCTCGTCCAGGAGCTGCGGGAGCGGTTCACGATCGTGATCGTCACGCACAACATGCAGCAAGCGGCGCGGGTCAGCGACCGGACCGCGTTCTTCAACCTCGCCGGCGTGGGCAAGCCCGGGCAGCTGGTCGAGGTGGACGACACCCAGACGATCTTCTCCAACCCGAAGGACCAGCGCACCGAGGACTACATTTCCGGCCGCTTCGGCTGATTCCGCGCGGATCTCGATATCGAGCGCGTGCCCTGGCTCAACGTGGCCATTTCGGCGGCTTTGGCCGACGCTGGGGCCCGGGTGATCGCCGTTGAACTGCACCCAGGACGAGCGGAGGCGCTGCGCCGCCGGTTCGCCGGCACGGGCATGCGGGTCGTCGAAATGGACGCGCTGCAATTCAGCTTGCCCGGGGGCCGTTTCGCGTCGTGGCCAACCCGCCATTCGCGATCACCGTCACACTCCTCCGACGCCTCACCACGCGGCAATCCCGCATGTACCTGGCCCATCTGGTCCTCACCCGTCCCGTTGCGGTGCGGATCGCGTCCCAGCCACCGGCTGGGTACCTGGCCGAAACCGGGCTGCGCATTCCGTCTCGCGCCTTCGAGCCGCCACCACCGAAGGACGCCGCCGTCCTGATGCTGCGATGTCGGCCGAGCCGACGGCGCTGAAGGTCACGCCTTGGCGCGGGCAGACTCCTCGGCGAGCTGCCGCATCACGGCGACGAGGTGATCAGTGTCGGCGGCGGTCCAGCCGGGTGGCGGGGCGACGTAGGTCCAGCCGCGGGCGGACTCCTCGTCGTACCGGTGTCCGTGTCCTGGCGTGGCGCCTGCGGAAAAGAGCAAGTCTCCGGTGATCTGCCAGAACGACACGACCGGGTACCAATGCATCTGCGACATGACGTCGGGACCGCGGCGTTCGCCGAGCCAAGCAGGTTTGTGCAGGACCAGGTTCCAGGACAACCAAACAACGGGGTCGCTGGCGTGCTGCAGGACAAGGACGCGCGGAGACCGCCAGCCCTCCGTCGGCATGTTCTCGGCGTTCGCCGAGTAACGAACGGTGCGACCCCTCTCAAACGTGGGCAGCCGTTCGAGCGATCCCGGAGCCCGCTCCTTGGCGAACTGGCGAGTCAACGAGCTGTCGTAGGGCGGTCCGACCCAGAGCACGCCGTCGGTCCGGTTGCGCAGGTCAGCGGCACCGCTGAACGCCGCCTGGCTGCCGTAGGCGCCGAGACTCTCGCCAAACACCAGCAGCTTCGGTCGGTGGTCGGGCGGAAGTTGGGCCCACCGTTCGTAGACCTGGTCGAACAGCTCCTGGCCAGCCTGGCGGGCGCGGGTCTGGTCGACGAGGAACGACAGCCAGCTCGGCAAGTACGAGTACTGGATGGCGACGATGGCGGTGTCGCCGTTGTACATGAACTCCAACGGGTTGGCCAGCTGCGGATCAACCCACCCGCGACCCGTCGTCGTAGCCACGGCGAGCACCGAACGGCCGAACGCGCCGGTTCGGTCCAGTTCGCGCACCGCTAGAGCCGCCTCGGCTCTGATCGAGTCCGCCGAGCGCAGGCCGGCGAAGACACGGATCGGGTCCATAGCCGGACGGCCGCTGAAGTTGGTCAGGTCTGTAACGCTCGAACCGCCCGCCACGAAGGCGCGACCTTCCTTGCCGAGGCTGTCCCACGAGACCAGTGACGCCTCGCTACCTGACCGCAGCGGGTCGTCGGTGCGCACCACGCCGGGCTTGTTGCCGTCGTCGGCTGTGCGGAACACGGCGTTGGCCGCACCGAGCAGAACCCGTGAAAGCAGGCCGTTCAGCAGCAGGACGAACAAGGCCGCGACGAGGGCGGCCGCCAGCACGGTGGCCAGGCCGCGGGGCAGGAACCGCGGCAGTCGGCGGGCCACCCAGGCCACCGCATCACGGCATCCGCGGGCCAGCCCGACTACGACGAAGCCGATGAGCAGCGCCACGCCCAGGACCCGGAAGTAGCTGGCCGTGCTCGGCTGCGCTGCGTCGACGAGGGTGCGCACCTCGCGTTGCCAACGGGCGTGCAGGAACATCATCGTCGGCGCGGTGACGGCGGCGAGGACGCCGAGCGACCACCAAGCGTGGCGCCGGGTCTGTTCCGACGGCCGCAGGGAGAGCCGGGTACGCACCACCCAGGAGATCGCGGTGCCGACGGCGTAACCCATCACCAGCGCGATGCCGCTCTCCATGGACTGCACGTACCAGGGCCGCGGCAACAATGACGGCGTCAGCGACCAGCACAGGAAGACCAGTGCAATAACCAGACCGCCGTAGTCGTAGCGGCGCAGGTAATGGCCCAAGGCGCCGTCCCATTGCGCCCCGAGCCAGCGGCTCACTGCCAGCGGCGGGCGCACCCACCGGGCCGGGCCTAGGCCGTCGACCCGGATCGGATCGGCCCGCCACACCATAAGCCCAGTATCACGGCTGACCGGCGGTCATACCCGCGATTGGACGGCAATACAAAGGGTGGTGGGTCGAGTTCCCCCCAGATCTCGACCCACCACCCTGTTGCATGAGGCTCGCGTTGCCCCGACCCCCCGGTTCGGGTGTGCCACCTCGGCGGCAGCTGAGCGGCGCACTGCAAAGAGGCGCGCCCGGATGACGCTGGGCAATAGCTTGGCATCGCAGCTAGTTCCTGTCAAGCTAGCGGGCACGCAGTGTTTGTCTCGGCTATCTTTCGGCTATCGAGATAAACCCGATGGCGGATAAATGGGGGCAACGGGTGACTGATGATCTCTCCACCGAGGACATGATGGCCTGCTGGGCCGTCACCGAGGAGGGGTTTCGCAATACGTACCGCGTGCTCGCCGCCGACATCGAGCAGGCCGGCTTGCCGATCCAGTGGTACGAGGTCTTGGTGCGGCTGCTGCGCAATCCTGAGCACCGACTGCCGATGAACCGGCTGGCCGGCGATATCGACATGACCAGCGGTGGATACACCAAGCTCGTCGACCGCCTGGAGGCGGCCGACCTGGTTGAGCGGGTGCCCGCGGTGGACGACCGCCGCGTCATCTACACCTCACTCACCGACACGGGCCGGGCGGTTGCAGAGCAGGCCATCGCGCGCCACGAGGTTCATCTGCGCGAGGTGCTGATGGGCACGCTGACCGCCGAGCAGGTACAGACGCTGGCCGATCTGATGGGGCACCTGCGCACCGCCCACCAGCCGGCCGACGAGCCCGACTCGGACACGGAAGCGGCCAGCTGACCCGCGCAGCGAGAAAGTTGGTGGGGATAAGTTGGCCGGTCACCAAGCCCCCTCAAGCTCGGTGACCGGCCCGGCAGAAAAGACCAAGCCGCGGTCACACCGCAGCGTTCGATCTGCGGCGTTCGCGGGAATGTGCGTTGACGGCGAGGGGCGGTGACGCCAACCTCAGATGCTCGGGAGTCCTTCCGACACTGGACACGCTTCGCGCCACGATGCGCGTGATGCAGCTGTTAACCCCCGTGGCCGACGAGGCTACCGATGTATCTGCTTGGTCGTCAATCATGAGGTTGATCGTGATACTGAAGGGCCTTGCAACCGCCGCGAGGCCCTAAGGAGGGAGCCGCGTGAGCGACGTCGGCCCAGTGGCGCCGACTGACGAAGACCTGCTTCGTGCCATCAGGTCCCTCATCCTGGCCGCGGAACGGTTGCGTCAGAATCAGGCGGCCATCCATGACGTCGGGGTATCCGAATTGCTCGCGCTCGAGCACCTGTACTACGACGGGAAACTGACCCCGGGCGAGCTCGGCGCCCGACTGGGTCTGTCCTCCGGCACGATGACCGCGCTCGTCGATCGACTCGAGAGCGCCGGCTACGCCGCCCGCACACCGAACCCGGACGACCGGCGCAGTCAGCTGGTCCGTATCTCCGAAACCGGCTCGGCGACGATGGGCTCGCTCTACGCCGGCTTCGCCGGGTCGGTGCAGCGCACCCTCGCCGAGATGCCCGGGTCTACGCGTCACGCCCTCGTCGATGCGCTGTTTGCGCTGGCCGCTGACGTCGACGGGTACGCGGCGTCGTTGATCGACGCGCCGCGAGAGGCGGATTGATCCTCAGACGGTCGGCGGCGGTAACGCCTGCCCGGGCCGGACGATCGAGCGACGTGCAGAGCTTTCCGTCAGAGCGAAGATGGCCAGGCCGATGAGCGCATTGATGACCGCAGTCGCCACCTTCGTGGCCATGGTCGCGCTCGTGGCGAACGGACCGGCCGCGGCCACCGCCGTCAACAACAGGACGATCCAGCCGAAGAACTGGAACGGCGAAGGAGTCGTCAACAAGAGCACGTGCATGAGCCCGGTGGCGACCAGCGCGACACCGAAGGCCACTACGGCGTAGGTGAACGTGTTGGCGTTACCCCAGCTGCCCGACTCCTTCGGCGCGAGCACGGGCACGTCGAAGATTCCTCGGGCGACGAGGATGCCCAGCACAGCGATCAGCGCCGCCACGATCGCGGTGGCCAGGCCGCCGGCCCACAGCCGACCCGCGTCCACCCTCGGGCGGGCGGGTGGTGGAGCAGGTTGTCCGCGGGTTGGGTCGTAGTAATTCGGCTGCATGTCGGGCCGCCTGTCGGTCGAGAGTCAGGACATTAGCTTGCACTACGAGCGCCCGGATCAATGGCTGGACCACATCGGGGTGGCTTCGGCGGCAACACAGGCGCATCCGGCACGATCTCGCCATGCTCGCTCAGGCGGCGGTGCTGGCGCTGGCGGGTTCGATCTACCCGCTCGCCGCCCTGATTGTCATTGGGCTCCTGAGCCGTCCGGGCGGACGGCCGCTGGCGCTCGTGTTCCTGGCCGGCGCCGCGCTGGCCGTCACCCTGGTCGCTGTCATCGAGCTGTGGGTCCTCGCGACGCTGGACATCACGGCGAACCGTTCGCGGGCGCCCAGCGGCTGGCTGTTCATCCTGTTGGGACTCGCGTTGGTGGTGATCGCGTTGGTGCTGATCCGTCGGCGTAGCGCGACCGATGCACCGCCAGCCTCACGGCAGCCCGGCTTCGTCGCGGCGTTCCTGCTCGGCGCGGTGATGTACCTACCGGGACCCATGTACATCGCCGCGGTCAAGACAGTCGGGGACGCCGGAGCGAGCGCGGCGTTGACCACGGTGGGTGTCGTGGTCTGCGTTGTCTGCGTCCTGGTGCTCACCGAGGGACCGATCGTCTTCCAGTGGGTGGCACCGCGCCGCTCGGAGCGGGCCCTCGCCGCCTACGGGAGGTTCATCTCACAGCACGGACGTGACGCGCTGCTGGTCGCCGCACTCGTGGTCGGCGGTTATCTCATCTCGCGCGGCGCCTACATGGTCTGGAGCGCGTGAGCCCGCGTCAGGCGGCTACCTGACTCTTTGGCCGGAGCGGTAGCAGCAGCTCGGCGATCGCGCTGAAGACCGCGATGAGGAAGCCGCCGAGAACCGCCCACCAGAAGTTGTCGACGTCGAGGTGGCTCGACAGGCCCGCGGTGATCGCCAGCAGCGCGGCGTCGATCACCAGCAGGAACAGTCCCAGCGTCAGGATGATGAACGGGAGGCCGAGGAGCCGGAAGATCGGCCCCAGAATCGCGTTCACCACCGCAAAGATGATGGCGATCCAGATTAACGATCCGAACCCGCCGTGGACGTCTATGCCGGGCAGGATCGCGGCGACGATTCCGATGATCACCGCCAAGACGACGATGCGCAGCAGGAGTCTGAGCAGCACGGGACTAGTCAACCACTCAGCGCGGGTACAGGAGTCATCCCCTGAAATGACACGCCCGTATTGCACTGAGCTCACGGCCGACTTGACGGCGGCGAGGGTTGCGGTAGCGTCCGTCTCCGGTGGGCGTGGTCGACTGCCGAGCGAAGAGCAGAACTCGGGACTGAAAGTTCTGCCGCGCCGCTAGCCTGACGGCTTCATAGTCGCGTCCCATTGCGGCGTCCACGCCCACCGCCATCGTCTCCTTCGCGCACGCGACTACGGTCATCGATGCAATCCCCGCCCAGGCGTAATCCGGAGCGTTCGTTGACCAAGCCCGCACTGCCCGGTCGTCCCCGGCCCACCGCGCAACTGGCAACCATGTATCGGCTGCTTGCCGCTCTCGCCCGGCCATCGAGTCGTCCTGCTGCGGCTCGCCGGGCCCGGTTGCGACTTGCGTCGCGCCTGCTTCGCGGCATCAACCCGGCGAAGCCGACTCCCGGCCCGTCCTCCGCCGGACGGATTGACGCCGGGTATGTCGGCGCGTGGTCTCGGCTGGCCGCGACCGTTCTGCGGCCCATTGAAGCCAACCACGCGAAGCTGGATCGCACTGCGGTCGGGTCCGCGGCCGCCTCCGCGCGCCGGGAGCGCGCCTACGCCAGGCTCGCTGAGGCTTTGGCGCGCGGTCAGGCATTGGAACAGGCGGTCTACCAATGTGTCGATGTGCTCGCCTCGATCAAAGAGTGGAACGCCGCCTGGTCGCTTGCCGAAGGCGTCCGCGGCCAGGACGGCGGCGGCCGCGCGGCTGCGGTCGGCCATGCGGTCCTCGTCCACCGGCGCCGTCAGTTCGCGCGCCTATGGGATGGGATGAGCTGGCTCGGCGACGATGAGTTGGCCAGGTTCCTTCCGGTCGAGGCCATCGACGGTGCGCTCGCCTGTGGCGGTGATGAGGCCATCAAGAGAGCGCGTGCCATTGCGACCCGAGTCGAGGATCTCAGGGACGAACAGCTCGTCGACCTCGCCGGCAGGTTCCTGGTCGTGGAGGATGTCGAGCTGGCCGGCGCGTTGATCGCCGAGTTCCGGCGGCGCCCGCCAGCGGATCTGGACGAGCGAAGGATCCGCTCAGCGAAGCTCATCGAAGTTTGGCTGGAGCAGCGGCCCAAGACGGTGCCGCCCGGCTCGATACCCGTTGCCGTTATCGACTACCAATCCCCAGACCAGGTCCTCGCTTCGGAGGACCTGGGTGACTATGTCCAGACGCTGTCGATGCTCGGCAATCTCGTGCGCCTGAGCAACGTCACCTTCTTCGGCGAGTGCGGCCTTGGTGAGCTTGCCAACGAACTGAAACTTCGAGTGCGAGACGAGCTACAGGTCCCTGAAGTCACGGGTTCGATCCATCTGCTCGACGTCAATCGTGAGTTCAGCCGGGCCGACAACCTCCCCGAGCCCACCTGGATGATCGCGTTCGGCTGGCACATGCGTCCGTTGTACGACCTGCACTACGACTTCCCGTACCACCGCAACATCCGGCCCCTCTTCATCTCCTTTCACGTCAACCGCCTCGACATGCTCACCGAGGACGCGCTGGCCTATCTCCGCCGGTACGGGCCGGTGGGGTGCCGCGATTGGACCAGCGTCTTTCTCCTGATCAGCGCGGGCGTCGATGCCTTCTTCACGGGATGCCTCACTGCGACAGTGGACGCCGTCTTTCCGCGTCGGGAGCAGGACTATGAGGGCGCG
>DATAEG010000070.1:0-13426 GCA_036258135.1 Jatrophihabitantaceae bacterium
GCCCTCCATGAGGCGCCCGGCCGGGATGCCGGTCCAGGCGGAGACGACCTCAGCGATGTCGTCGGCGGTGACCTCCTCCTTGACCATCACGTCCGTGGTGGCCTCTTCGGACGACGCCGCCGCCTCAAGTTCCTTCTCCGCCTGCGGGATCTCGCCATACATCAGTCGGGAGGCGGTCTCCAGGTCGCCGTCGCGCTGGGCCCGTTGGGCCTGGCCGCGCAACGTATCGAGCCGCTCTTTGAGGTCGCCCACCCGGTTCAGCCCCGACTTCTCGCGCTCCCACCGGGCCAGCAAGGCGTTCAGCTGCTCGGTCTTGTCGGCCAGCTCGGCGCGCAACCGGCCGAGGCGTTCGGTGGATGCCTCGTCCGTCTCCTTGGAGAGCGCCAGCTCCTCCATCTTCAGCCGGTCGACAGCACGCTGGAGTTCATCGATCTCGACAGGACGGCTGTCGATCTCCATGCGCAGCCGGGACGCAGCCTCGTCCACCAGGTCGATGGCCTTGTCGGGCAGATAGCGGGCGGTGATGTACCGGTCGGACAGCGCCGCGGCCGCCACCAGCGCACCGTCGGAGATCACCACCTTGTGATGCGCCTCGTACCGGCCCTTCAGGCCGCGCAGGATGGCGATGGTGTCCTCGACGCTCGGCTCGCCGATCAGCACCTGCTGGAACCGCCGCTCCAGCGCCGGATCCTTCTCGATGTGCTCGCGGAACTCGTCCAACGTGGTCGCGCCGACCATGCGCAGCTCGCCGCGGGCCAGCATCGGCTTGAGCATGTTGCCCGCGTCCATCGCGCTCTCCCCCGTTGCCCCGGCGCCGACGACGGTGTGCAGCTCGTCGATGAACGTGATGATCTGTCCGTTCGAGTCCTTGATCTCGCTCAGGACCGCCTTGAGCCGCTCCTCGAACTCGCCGCGGTACTTGGCGCCGGCCACCATGGCGCCGAGGTCCAGCGCGATGAGGCGCTTGCCGCGCAGCGACTCCGGGACGTCTCCGGCCACAATGCGCTGGGCCAGGCCCTCGACGACGGCGGTCTTGCCGACGCCCGGCTCGCCAATGAGCACGGGGTTGTTCTTAGTCCGGCGGCTGAGCACCTGAACCACACGGCGGATCTCGGCGTCGCGTCCGATTACTGGATCGAGGTTGCCCTCGCGGGCCCGGGCGGTGAGGTCGATGCCGTACTTCTCCAGTGCCTGGAACGTGGCCTCCGGGTCCGGCGAGGTGACCCGGGTCGGGCCGCGCAGCGTTTCCAGAGCGGAGCGGAGTGCGTCGGCGGTCGCCCCTTGCTGGTTCAACATGACGGCCACGTCGCCGCCAGCCTCAGCCAGCGCCACTAGCAGGTGCTCAGTAGAGACGTACTCGTCGGTGCGGTCCTTGGCCTCACGCTCGGCGGCACCGAGGACGGCCAGGAACGCGCGCGAGGGCTGCGGCGCCGCCACCGTCGAACCACTCGCCGAAGGCAACCGCTCTATCTGCGCCTGGGCCGACTTGGCCACCACCGCGGGATCGACGCCAACGGTCTGAAGCAGCGGCTTGGTCAACCCCTCCGTGTCTTCGAGGAGCGCGGCCAGCAAGTGGGCAGGCTCGGTCGCCGGATTGCCGCGTTCGGCCGCAGTGCGCACCGCCATCGACACGGCTTGCTGGCTTCGGGTGGTCAAGTCCATGGCGGACAACTCTCCATAGCGGGTTTCGTCTGATTCTTGCGCCAGATCAAGGTGCTCGTTAAGTGCAACGCGACGGTAGTTGAGTCTGTTCCACTCAACCTGGAATTGACTGGGACAAACCACTCTCTTCTGGCGGCGCTCCGGAGCACAATGTCTCCGTGGGTCCGGGGCGAGTCTTGGAACGGGACAGCCAGCTGGCGGCGCTGGCGTCCTATGCCGATGAGGCGCGCGCCGGCGACGGCCGGATGGTGCTGGTCGGCGGCGAGGCCGGCATCGGCAAATCCACCCTCGTCGAGGAGCTGGAACGCGGCCTGCCGTGCGCCGCCTGGTGGTGGGGCGCCTGTGACGGCTTGTCCACCCCGCGGGCGCTGGGGCCGTTGAGCGACATCGCCGTACAGGCCGGCGGCGAGCTCCGCGCCGTCTGCGCGGCCGATGCCGCGCGGGACGTCCGCTTTGACGCCTTGACCCGGATCCTGCGCACCAGCGACGACCTGCGGGTCGTCGTGATCGAGGACGTCCACTGGGCCGACGACGCCACCCTCGACATGCTCCGCTTCGTGGGCCGCCGCATCCGCGACGCTCGGGTGCTCTTCATCGTGACGTACCGCGATGACGCCCTCGGCGCGGACGAGCCGCTGCGCATCACCCTGGGCGATCTGGCCACCAACCGGTCGACGCGGCGCGTCAAGCTCGGGCCGCTGTCCGAGCACGCCGTCCGCGAGCTCGCCGCGGGCACCGAGCTCGAGCCCGCCGAGCTCTACCGACTGACCGGCGGCAGCCCGTTCCTCCTCACCGAGGTCTTGGCTACCGGCACACTCGGCGTGCCCGGTTCGGCCCGCGACGTCCTGCTGGCCCGGGCCGCTGGCCTGACCCCGGACGCGCGGAGCGCCCTCGACCACGCCGCGCTGATCGGCACGCACATCTCGCCGGCACTGCTGCGCGCCGCCAGTGGCGCGTCGGCGGAGAACCTGGACGAGCTCCTGGCCAGCGGCATCCTGGTCGCCGACGGCGACCAATTGCGATTCCGGCACGAGATCGCGCGGCAAGCCATCCAGGAGCAGATACCGCCCCATCACGCCAGCACGCTGCACCGGAACGTGCTCGACGCGCTGCTGGCCGCTGGCTGCGGCGACGAGGCCCAACTGGCCTTCCACGCCGACGTCGCCGGGGACGACGCGCTCGTGCTGGAGCACGCGCCGCGAGCGGCCCGCGCCGCGGCCGCGGTGGCCTCCCATCGCGAGGCGGCCGCGCAGCTGGAACGTGCGGTGCGCTACGCCGACAGTGCCGATGTCGCGACCCGGGCCGGGCTGCTGGACGAGTACGCCGAGGAACTGGCCCTCGTCGAACGGTGGGACGACGCGACGACCGCGCGGGTTGCAGCCATCGAGCTGTGGCACGAAGCCGGCAATCCGCTCCGCGAAGGCCGCTCTGAGTCTCGACTCGCCGCGGTGATGTGGCGGCTGTGCCGCGCCTCGGACTCGGTCGCCGCCTCCCGCCGGGCCCGAGAGCTGTTAGAACCACTCGGCCCGACCACCGAGCTCGCCGAGCTCTACTCCGTCGGGGCCGACGCCGGCGACGATGCAGAGGCAAAGGCTGACTACATCGAACGTGCCGTCGAGATCGCCGGCGAGCTCGACCAGCCGGACCTGACCATCCGCACGCTCAACGGGGTCGGCTACCTCGCGTCCGGCCGGCTGGGCGACTACGAGATCCCGATGCGCAGGGCGCTGCGGATCGCACTCGAGCACGGGCTGCAACAGCAGGCAGGCCGGAGCTACGCCAACCTGACCGAATACTTGATGACGGACTTCCGCCTCGCCGAGGCTGAGCCGATGTTCCTCGAGGCGCTTGCCTATTGCGACGAGCACGACGTCTCCACCTACGGCAACTGCGTGCGCGGCCACTACGCGCTCGCGCTGCTCGACCAAGGCAGATGGGGCGAGGCGCTCCACGAGGCGCAGACCGTCCTGGCCACGCGCGCCTCGCCGATCAACCGGCTGACCTCGCTGATCGCGGCGGGGATGGTCAACGCACGTCGGGGTTTTCCGGCGGCGGAGCCTTTCCTGGCCGAAGCCGAAGCGGTGGCGGTGGCCGACGACGAACCTCTCTACTTGTCGATGGCGCGGGTGGCCTGCGCCGAGGCCGCCTGGCTGGCGGGCGATGCGGACGCCGCCCAGGCGCAGCTGGCGCTGATCCGTCCCCGGCTCACCGAGCTGGAGGCCAAGCAGAAGGCGGCCGTGATCGCATGGGAGAAGCGGCTGGGCGTGCCCACCGACGAGACGCCGGTCCTCGCGCCATACGCCATGCAGGTCGCTGGGCCGCCTCGGCGGGCGGCCGAGACGTGGGAGAAGCTGGGCATGCCCTACCACGCGGCGCTGGCATTGGGGGACTCCGACGACGAGGCCGACCTGCGTGAAGCGCTGAGCCGCCTCGACGCGATGAGCCCGCCGGCGGCACATCTCGTCCGTCGCCGGATGCGCAAGCTCGGGATGCGCGCGATCCCGGTCGGTGTCCGGGCCAGCACTCGCGCCGATCCAGACGGCCTTACCCGCCGCGAGCGTGAGGTGCTCGAGCTGGTGCGCCGCAACCTGACGAACGAGCAGATCGCCGAACGCCTGGTCATCTCGGTCAAGACGGTCGACCACCACGTGTCGTCCGTGCTGGCCAAGCTCGGCGCGACGTCACGCCGGCAAGTCTCGGCCTGACGTACTCCAGCCTGTTTCCTAGGTGATCCACCCAGAAAGATGGGGCGCGCTTCCCCATGTGCCGTCCTCTGGGGCGAAATACGTTCGCCTGGTCAGTACCACCCCACGAAGGAGGACGGCATGCCGCTGTACATGGACGTGCACAACCTCGGCGATGGCGTCACCCTCGACGCGGTCGCCGAAGCCCACCAGGCGGACCTGAAGACCCAGGGCGACTACGACGTCCGCTACCTGCGCTACTGGGTGAACGAGAGCGGCGGCAAGGTCTTCTGCCTCGTCGAGGCACCGACCGCCGACGCCGCGTCCACGGTCCACCGTGAGGCCCATGGCCTCGTCGCCGACGAGGTCCTGGAGGTGCAGGAGGGCTCCTGACCCGATGGGCAAGGTTGTGGCGGGGCAAAACGCGATCAACCGCCACAACCTCCCCACCCACAGACGGGACGGCTTCGAGCCAGCACTAGGGCACTACGGTCAGACCGTCCGCGGCAATGCGAGGAGGTCGGGCCGAGTGAGGATTCTCGTGGTGGGCGCCTCGGGCGTCCTCGGCCAGGCCGTGGTCTCGGCACTCTCGGCGCATGACGTGGTACCCGCGGCCCGCACGAGTGGCTACACCGTCGATCTCTGCGATGCGGCCAGCGTCGCCGAGTTGTACGCCGCGGTCGGCCCGGTCGACGCGGTTGCGTGCGCGGCCGGCGAGACGCCGTTCAAGCCGTTCGGCGAGATCTCCCTGGACGACTACCGCGCTGGTCTGGAGAGCAAGCTGCTCGGCCAGGTGGAGTTGGTTCGGCAAGGCGTCGAGCACGTCGCGGACGGAGGCAGCTTCACCCTCGTCAGCGGTGTCCTGGCCGCTGAGGCCATAGAGACCGGCACGGTGGCCTCTACCGTCAACGGCGGGGTCGAGGCGTTCGTCCGCGCCGCGGCCACGGCGCTGCCGCGCGGCCAGCGGATCAATGCCGTCAGCTCGACGGCGTTCATCGAGACGTGGGACGACTTCGCGAGGTTCTTCCCCGGCTTCGTGCCCGTGCCGGCGGGCGACGCGGCGCGCGCGTTCGTGAAGTCGATCGAGGGCGTCCAGACCGGCCAGGTGTACCGGGTCGGCTACTGATCGGCCACCGCCCCGAGACCCGTAACGCGACCGTTGTCGTCGGCGATCACCAACAGCACGTTCACCGGCAACAAAGGCGATTGGTCGTGGCGCGAACCCGGCACACGCCGGGACGCCCGGGCGCCGACGATCACCCGTTCGTCGCTCAGTTGACCGGTCGCCGGCGGCTGGGGTTCGGCTGCCATACCACGACGGCGGTGGGCGGACCGGAAGCGGCGCGCAACTCGGCGCGGGCTTGCTCCAAGTCGGCGCGCAACTCGGCAAGGTGCACGCGCAGCACGTCCACCTCCGACTCGAGCTCGATGATCCGCTTGATGCCGGCCAGGTTGACGCCCTCGTCCTGGGAGAGCCGCTGCACTTCACGCAGCAGCGCGACGTCGCGCGCGGAGTAGCGACGGCCACCGCCGCCGGTCCGGTCCGGGGTGACCAGCCCGAGCCGGTCGTACTGGCGCAGCGTCTGGGCGTGCATCCCGGCCAGCCGGGCGGCTACGGAGATGACGAAGACGGGGGCGTCGTCCGGGACGCGTTCGTCAGCCACGACGTGCCCCGTCCACCGCGGCGGTGATGTGCGGCCGGGGGTCATCCGGCTGGGCCTGGACATAGTCCTGCAACGCCGCCTTGGCGTCCGCGGACAGGCTCTGCGGGACCGCCACGTCGACGGTCACCAGCAGGTCGCCGGTTTTGTTCTTGGCCTTGATGCCGCGCCCGCGCACCCGCAACGTGCGGCCGTTCGGCGTGCCGGGCGGGATCTTGAGCGACACCGACCCGTTGAGCGTCGGCACGCGCACCGTGGCACCCAGAGCGGCCTCAGCGAACGTCACCGGCAGGGTGAGCGTCAGGTCGTCGCCCTTACGGCCGAACAGCGCGTGCTTGCCGACCCGCACGGTGACGTACAGGTCGCCGGCCGGTCCGCCGCGCTCGCCTGGCGTGCCCTTGCCCGGGATGCGCAGCTTGGCGCCGTCCTTGACGCCGGCGGGCACCCGCACGGTGATGGTGCGGGTCTGCTGGGTGACGCCGCTGCCGCCGCACTCCGGGCACGGCGTGTCGATGATCTGGCCGGTGCCCTGGCAGTCACGGCAGGGCTCGGAGAAGCCGAACGCGCCTTGGTTGCGGCTGACGAACCCGGTGCCGTGGCAGGTCGGGCAGGTGTGCGGAGACGTTCCCGGCTTGGCGCCGCTGCCGTGGCAGAGCTTGCAGGTGGCCGGACCGGTCAGCTGAAGCGGCAGGGTGGCGCCACGTACCGCGTCGTCAAAGTTCAGCTGCAGCATGGCCTCGACGTCGCGGCCACGACGCGGGCCGGTCGACGTCCCCGTCGTGCGGCGGGCATTGCCGAAGATTTCGCCGAACAGGTCGCCGAAGCCGCCCGTGCCACCGCTGCCGAAGATGTCGGACGGGTCGAACTGCGTCCCGCCGCCGGCGAACCCGCCCGGAAACCCGCCGGCTCCGCCGCCTCGGTACGCGCCGCCGGCAAACAGCGACCGGGTCTCGTCGTACTCCTTGCGCTTGGTCTCGTCGCTGAGGACGTCATAGGCCTCGGACACGTCCTTGAAGCGCGCCTCCGCCTGCGCGTTCCCCGGGTTCTTGTCCGGGTGCAGCTCGCGCGCCAGCTTGCGGTAGGCCTTCTTAATGGCCGACGCGGAGGCGTCCTTGGTGACACCCAGCGCCGCGTAGTAGTCCTTCTCCAGCCAATCCTTAGTGCTCACCAGGCATCACCTCCCCCAGTCTCTTCTCTTCTCGCACGAAGAGTGGTGACCGTGAATCGAGGGCCGTGCGGAGGGATCAAGCCTGACCGCCCGGAGCACGGCACTCGATTCACGCGCACCAGCACCGATCAACTCAACTCGTCGTCGGGGTCGGACGCCTCGTCGTCCGATCCGGCGGTCGCCGGATCGGACACTCCGACCATCGCGGGCCGTAAGAGCCGATCCCCGACGCGGTAGCCGCGCCGCATCACCGTGGTCGTGGTGGGCACCGCGATGTCGGCCCGCTCGTCATGCATGACGGCCTCGTGGATCCCCGGGTCGAACGCGTCGCCCTCCGCGCCGAAGGACTCGAGCCCGAGCTTCTGGAGGACGGCCGCGAGCTGGTCGGCCACGGCCTTGAACGCGCCGTTGAGATCACCGTGGGCCTCGGCTCGGTCGATGTCGTCCAAGACGGGTAGCAACGACTCGAGCACTCGCGCCGTCGCCAGTTCGCCGACGACTACGCGATCCCGGTCCACCCTCTTGCGGTAGTTCGAGTACTCGGCGGACAGCCGCTGGAGGTCGGCGGTGCGCTCAGCCACCTGGGCTTCCGCCTCGGCCAAAGGGGACACGGACGCCGATTGATCCGCGGTCTCCTCGGCGATCACACGCGGCTTGTCGCCCAGCGGGTCGATCTTTCTACGGTCACGGATCACCACCGGCGGCTCCTCACCGCCGGCAGCCCCGTGCTCTGCGTTTCGCGACATGTCAGGCGCTCTTGCCCTCGGCCTCGTCCTCGGCACCCTCGTCGACCACCTCGGCGTCGACCACGGTGTCGTCGTCCGACGGCGCTTGCTCCGGTGCGGGGCCGCCCTCGGCACTCGCACCCTGCGCGCCCTGCGCCGCCTGAGCCGCCTGCTCGTACATCGAGCCGCCCGCCTTCTGCGAGCTGGCCGACAGCTTCTGCTGAGCAGCCTTGATCTTCTCGACGTCAGTCCCGCTCAACGCCGTTTTCAGCTCGGCCAAGTCGTTCTGAAGCTCGGACTTGGTGTCCTCGGAGAGCTTGTCGCCATTCTCGGCCAGGAACTTCTCTGTGGCGTACTGCTGCGATTCCGCAGTGTTGCGGGTCTCGGCCTCGTCGCGCCGCTTGCGGTCCTCCTCGGCGTGCGCCTCGGCGTCCTTCATCATCCGGTCGATCTCGTCCTTGCCCAGACCCGAGCCGCCGGTGATGGTCATGCCCTGTTCCTTCTGAGTGGCCAGGTCCTTGGCGTTGACGTGGACGATGCCGTTGGCGTCGATGTCGAAGGTGACCTCGATCTGCGGGACGCCGCGCGGTGCCGGCGGGATGCCGGTCAGGTCGAAGACGCCCAGCCGCTTGTTGTACGCCGCCATCTCGCGCTCGCCCTGGTACACCTGGATCTGCACGCTCGACTGGTTGTCCGCCGCCGTGCTGAAGATCTCCGAACGCTTGGTCGGAATGGTCGTGTTGCGCTCGATGAGCTTGTGCATGATCCCGCCCTGAGTCTCGATGCCCAGGCTCAGCGGGGTCACGTCGAGGAGCAGGACGTCCTTGACCTCGCCCTTCAGCACGCCGGCCTGGAGGCTGGCGCCCACGGCTACGACCTCGTCCGGGTTCACGCCCTTGTTGGGCTCCTTGCCGCCGGTCAGCTCCTTCACCAGATCGGCGACCGCGGGCATCCGGGTGGCGCCACCCACCAGAATGACATGGTCGATCTGGCTGATCTCGATACCGGCGTCGCCGATGACGTTCTTGAACGGCGCCCGGGTGCGCTCGAGCAGGTCCGCGGTGATCTTCTGGAACTCCGCGCGGGTGAGCGTCTCGTCGAGGAACAGCGGGTTCTTCTCCGCGTCGACGGTGATGTAGGGCAAGTTGATGCTGGTCTGCTGGCTGGACGACAGCTCGATCTTGGCCTTCTCCGCGGCCTCACGCAGCCGCTGCATGGCCATCTTGTCCTTGGTCAGGTCGATGCCATTGGCTGCCTTGAACTTGTTGACCAACCAGTCCACGATGCGCTGGTCCCAGTCGTCGCCGCCGAGATGGTTGTCACCGCTGGTGGCCTTGACCTCGATCACGCCGTCGCCGATCTCAAGCAACGACACGTCGAACGTGCCGCCGCCGAGGTCAAAGACGAGGATGGTCTGGTCGGTCTCGCCCTTGTCCAGCCCGTAGGCCAGCGCGGCCGCGGTGGGCTCGTTGATGATCCGCAGAACGTTGAGACCGGCGATTTGGCCGGCGTCGTTCGTAGCCTGCCGCTGGGCGTCATTGAAGTACGCCGGGACGGTGACCACCGCGTCGGTGATCGTCTCGCCGAGATAGGACTCGGCGTCGCGCTTGAGCTTCTGCAAAATCCGCGCGCTGATCTCCGGCGCGGTGTAGACCTTGCCGTCGATGTCGACCTTCCAGTCGGCCTCGCCCATATGGCGCTTGACCGAACGGATGGTGCGGTCGACGTTGGTGACGGCCTGACGCTTGGCGACCTCGCCGACGAGGACCTCGCCGTTCTTGGCGAAGGCCACAACGCTCGGCGTGGTGCGCGAACCTTCGGCGTTCGCGATGACCTCCGGCTCACCGCCGGTGAGGACCGCGACGACGGAGTTGGTGGTACCGAGGTCGATGCCGACCGCTCGGGCCATGGTGTGTCTCCCTAAGTCGTGTGGTGCGGGTGATGTCAGCTGGGTCTGCGTCGGGACGACGCCAGCGCTTACTCATCGTCGTCCCGACGCGACCCTCTGTCAAAAGAACTGAGTCGACTCGACTCATGTTCCCGCTCATGGAGCCTCGGCGATGTGACGCGGGTCACATCCCGTGCCAGCTACGCCGAGCGCCACCGCCGACTCGGCCGAGGGGAGGTTCTTGCGGCCGCAGGGGGCAGCACGGTGCCACCCCAACACTACGAAATATCCGCAATATCCTCCCCGTCGGCGGGCGAATCCTCCCCTCGCCGACGCGATCCGACGGGAGTCATTCCGGCGGCGTCACTGGCGGAATGATTCCCGCCGGCATCACTGGTAGGTGATGAGATCGGGTCGGCGGGTTAGGTGCATGACCTGGAGCGGCGTCATCAGCTTCGGGTCCTCCCGGAAGAAGAGCTTGAAGCCAGCGCCGGCGTCGCGCGGGAAGTGCAGGTACTTGTAGATCGCACGCTTGTTCGCGATGCTGCCGTGCCCATCAGCGTGGAATACCGTGGCCAGTTCTCGATGGCGGGCGACCCCGCTTCGGTTCGGAATCATCGAGAGGGTGAACTGGTGCAGCACGAACAGCTTCTGCGGCAGGTTGTGCGAGCGCACGATTCCGGCCAGGTACGTGCCGACGGCGTTGATGCTGGCCGCCGAGGCGTGCCCGATGACTCGAGCCGGACGCTGATGCGGGCCTACCTTCCATTCCGGGTCGAGGGCCACGCCGACCGACGGATCGGTCAGGAAGGATGCGTACTGCTTGACCTGCGGTAGGAAGTCACCGCGGCCGGGCTGGAAGTCCAGGATGAGAAGCATCTTGTGACGGTGCGCGGCAGCCAGGTACCGGGCTACTGCCGCCTGACTCATAGGCGCGGAGAACCGCCCGTCCGGACCGGCCGAAGCCTGCGCCACGGTGGCGATCAGTTCCATGGCCGGCTGCACCCGCCGTCCGAACCCGGCGTACTGCGCCGCGGTGCGCTGGATGCGGACGGCCGCCGCGTCCGGCGACCACCGGCCGAGAACGCCGAGCGCGCCGTTGGCCGGTGCGCCGTAGTAGGCGACGACGCGGTAGCGCGGCAGCAGAGTGCGGCCGCCGAGCGGGAGCTGCGGCGCCGAACTCGGCGAGCGGGGTGCGGAGCTTGCCGACGACGACGGCGGTACCTCGGGGACTGTAGTCGTGGGATCGGGCGGTTCCGTGGCCGAACTGACCGAGTGGGACGCGGACGCAGGATCAGGCCGGGTCCCGCTGGTGCAGCCGGTCGCGAGCAGGGCAGTGACCGCCACTACTGCGACCAAGCGCACACCAAACCTGACCATCCGGACAGTGTGCCTGGTGGCGCCCCCATCCCGGCGGCAGTGCCGGCCGGTGTCGCGCCTTAAGTGAGCGCGGCGCGACTGTACGCGGTGAACGCCTCGAGCGTGGCGGCATCGCCCGGACGCGGCTCGCGGAAGTGTTCGTCGCGGTTCGCCTCCCGCAGGATCTCCAGCCCGTACGCCTCGACCAGCGGCTCGATCTGGCTGGCTTGGGAGCGGAGAGCCGCAATCTTGCGGTCGAGCTCGCCGTCGTCACAGTGCAGCCAGACGGCCAGCTCCTCCGACTCGACCATCTCCGGTTCGAAACCCTCGATCATCATGACTGTCGCCAGATCAAAGCCCGCCCGGACCCGCTCGGTCCACTCCCGCGTCCGGGTCGCGTACAGCAGCCGCGGAGCGTAGTCTCCCGCCGCCTCGACAGCGGCGGTGCTCCATCGGCATACCGCGACATGATCGCCGTGCCCGGTGCCTCCGTCCGGCCCGAACGTGATCAGGGTGTCCGGACGGATCTCGTCGATAAGCCCGTGGACGATGGCGACGCCCTCCTCGTCCGGCACCGCGGCGCAGCCCCCGTCGGCGAAACCGAGCCAGCGGTGTTCGGTGACGCCGAGCGTCGCCATGCTCGCGGCCATCTCCGCCGCCCGGACGGCCGCCCGCTCGGCGGCGCTGCGCGGGTCGTTCGCCGGAAAGCCGGCCTCGCCTTTGGTGGCGGTCACGCAGACGACGCGTCGACCGGCCTGGACGGCCCGCGCCATCAGCGCCGCCGTCAACCATGTCTCGTCGTCGGGATGGGCCCAGACGCCGAGGATGGTGCCCAAGCTGTCACCGGACCGGTCTGTCATCGCTCCCCTTTCACCGACACAGACGGTATCGGCAGCGGGTCACGGCCATCGGCACCGCTGAAGTTACTTGCCGGTAACCCCGCGATAGGGTGGGCCGTCCCGCCGAAGGAGAACTCGTGGCGCTGCGCCTCACGCTCGCGTTGCTGATGCTCATGGTCACCGCGGTGATCGCGGGCCGGCGGATTCTCTGGCTGCGCAAGTTGATCCGCTCCGGACGTCCGGCCCCTGGCCGCACCGACCACATGGCCGAGCGGCTGCGCGCCCAGGCCACCGAGGTCTTCGGGCAGCGCCGACTGCTGAAGTGGACTGTTCCCGGCGTCGCCCACTTCCTCACGTTCTGGGGCTTCGTGGTGCTGGCCATCACGATCGTCGAGGCCTACGGCGCCCTCGTCATCAGTGACGACTTCGCCTTCCCGTTCTTCGGCCACGCACGCTGGCTAGGCTTCTTGGAAGACCTCTTCGCGGTCGCCGTCCTGATCGGCATCACGACGTTCGCGATCCTGCGCCTCCGCCAGGCCCCCGAGCGGCAGCACCGCTCCAGCCGCTTCTACGGGTCGCACACCGGCGCCGCCTGGGTGATCCTCGGGATGATCTCGCTAGTGATCATCACGCTGCTCATCTACCGCGGCGCGCAGTACAACACCGGCCACTTTCCGTGGGGTGAGAGCAAGGCGCCGTTCGCGTCCTACGCGGTGGCGCGGCTGCTCGGCGAGGGTCCGCACAACTACTGGATCGAGACGACGTTCCTGCTGGCGCAGATGGCGGTGGTCTTCGCGTTCGCAATCATCGTCGTCTACTCCAAGCACCTGCACATCGCGCTCGCGCCGCTGAACGTGACGACCAAGCGGCTGCCTGACGGTCTCGGTCCGCTTCTGCCGGTCCGGGACCCGAGCGGGGAAACCGTGGATTTCGCCGACGCGGAGAACCTCTCGGAGGACACAGTCTTTGGGACGGGCAAGATCGAGGACTTCGCCTGGAAGGGATTCCTCGACTTCACTACCTGTACCGAGTGCGGCCGGTGTCAGAGCCAGTGCCCGGCGTGGAACACGGGCAAGCCGCTCTCGCCGAAGCTGCTGGTCATGGACCTGCGCGACCACCTGTTCGCTAAGGCGCCGTATCTCATTGGCGGCCAGACCGTCCCGGACGGCGTGACCGTCGAGGGCCACGAACCGTCCGGCCACCACGTGCCCGAGGCCGGCTACCCGCGCGTCCCGGGCAGCGGGCCCGAGCAAGCCGTGCGGCCGCTGGTCGGCGACCTGGCCAGCGGTGGCGTCATCGACCCGGACGTGCTGTGGTCGTGTACCACCTGCGGCGCGTGTGTCGAGCAATGTCCGGTCGACATCGAGCACGTCGACCACATCGTCGACATGCGTCGCTTCCAGGTGATGATCGAGTCGTCGTTCCCATCCGAGGCCGGCG
>DATAEG010000071.1:0-10042 GCA_036258135.1 Jatrophihabitantaceae bacterium
CGCTGCCCCGGTACGCGGTCGGCCACGTCGAACGGGTCGGCCGGATCCGGGCGGCGGTGGCGCGGGTGCCCGGCCTGGCCGTATGCGGGGCGGCGCTGGACGGGTTGGGCGTGCCTGCCTGTATCGCGACTGCGCGGCAGGCCGCCGACTTGGTGGTTGCGCATCTGGATCGAGCAGCACAATCGACGGTATGACCGAGCGCAGACGGGCCCGCGAGCTCAACGACGTCGTCCGCTACACGATGTGGTCGGTCTTCGCTCTGGCCCGGCCGTTGACCGACGCCGACCGGACCGCGGTGGGCAAGGAGGCGGAAGCCCTGTTCGCCGACCTGGCCGCCGACGACGTCGTTCTGCGCGGCTCCTACGAGCTGTCCGGGCTGCGTGCGGACGCCGACCTGATGGTGTGGTGGCACGCGCCCAGCGCCGAGGCCCTGCAGGACGCGTTCCAGCGGCTGCGCCGCAGCCGGCTGGGGACGCACCTGGAGCCGGTGTGGTCGCAGATGGCGTTGCACCGGCCGGCGGAGTTCAACAAGAGCCACATCCCGGCGTTCCTCGCCGAGGAGGAGCCGCGCCGGTTCGTCTCGGTCTATCCGTTCGTGCGCAGCTACGAGTGGTACCTGCTGCCGGACGCCGAACGGCGCGCCATGCTGGCCGAACACGGCCAGATGGCACGTGAGTACCCGGACGTGCGGGCCAACACGGTGGCCGCGTTCTCCCTCGGCGACTACGAGTGGATCCTCGCGTTCGAGGCCGACGAGCTGCAGCGCATCGTCGATCTGATGCGCCACCTTCGGGCGAGCACCGCCCGACGACACGTCCGGGTCGAGGTCCCGTTCTACACCGGCGCACGGCGCGACATCACCGACATCGTCGACGCATTGCCCTGACGCGGCGGTGCCGAGGGTCAGGCCTCAATGGTCTGGCGCTCTTCCTTACTGGCGATGTTGATCTTGCGTGGCTTAGCCTTCTCCGCGACCGGGATGCGCAGGGTCAGCACGCCGCCGTCGTAGTTGGCGGCGATGTGCTCGGTGTCGAGGTTGTCACCGAGCACGAGCTGGCGGCTGAACACGCCACGTGGCCGTTCGGCGGCGATCATCTCGGTGACGTTCTCGCGTAGCGGCCGTTCGGCCTTGACGGTGACGACGTTGCGTTCCACGTCCAAGTCGATGGACTCGGCGGCCACCCCGGGCAGGTCGAACTCGACGACGAAGGTGTCGCCGTCACGCCACGCGTCCATAGGCATCGCGGACGGCCGGGCCAGGGTGCCACTTGTCCCGAATAGCTGCTGGGTCCAGCGGTCCAGGTCCCGGAACGGGTCGGTGCGCATCAGCATCGCTACCACCTCCAGATCTCCCTTTCTCGTTTCCGATGCTTCAGCTGTAGCCACGGACCGCTTCCAGCGATCTATGGCAATTGCTATAGATTTCTTATAGCACGTATGGCATGCTGAGGCAAGAGGAGTTCGGAGGAGAGGAGTTCGGTGCGGTGGCCCTTTCTGGACCTGAGGCTGATCGGGGTGTGTACGGCATCTCCGTCGCGGCCGAGCTGGTCGGCATGGGAGTTCAAACCCTGCGCCTCTACGAGGCCCGCGGGCTGCTCGACCCGTTCCGGACCGCCGGGGGCACGCGTCGCTACAGCGCCAACGATCTGGACCGGCTGCGTCGGATCGGACAGCTGCTCGGCGCGGGTCTGAATCTCGCGGGCATCGCGATGGTGCTCGAGCTCGAGGCTCAGAACGCGCAACTGCGCGCCGAGAAGGGCGGGCAGCCGTGGCTCAGGACTGCGCCGATCCGGCCGCCGACGTCCAAAGCGCGGTCTACCCCGAGGTCGGCTCGAAACGCATCGCGATCGAGTTGATGCAGTAGCGCAGGTCGGTGGGCGTGTTGTAGCCCTCGCCCTCGAAAACGTGGCCGAGGTGACTGTGGCAGTTTGCGCACAAGACCTCAGTGCGCACCCGGCCGAGGCCATAGTCAGCGCGCTCGACGATCCGGTCACCGGCCAGCGGGGAGAAGAAGCTCGGCCACCCGCAGTGCGAGTCGAACTTCTCGCTGCTGCGGAACAACTCGGCACCGCAGGCCCGGCAGCTGTACACGCCGACGTCGTGATTGTCCGTGTACCTGCCCTTGAACGGGGCCTCGGTGGCGGCTCGGCGAAGGACGGCGTATTCCTCCGGCGACAGCTCGGCGCGCCATTCGGCGTCGGTCTTCACAACGGCGGGAGCGGTCTCGGAAGCACTCATCTGGCTCTCCAAATGTCGGGCGAACGCGCTCAGATCGCGTGCACTCCTGTAACAACGGCCACCAGGATCGAGATTCCCATGCCGAGCAGGATCAGCCAGACGATGGCCTTGGCCATGGCGCGTCGGCCCGGGCTCACCCCGTCCACCGCCGCCGCGAACGCGGCCACATTGCGGATCTCGCCCTCAGGCGTGTTGGGGTTGACCGGCGGGTCTTCGTTTGGGCGCAGGTAGATGACCAGCGGCTCCTCGGCCGCCTCGGTGCGGTCCCGCGGCTCCACCGTTCCAGCCTGCCTGACGTTCGTCTGGCACGCTAGCGGGATGCCTAGCCCGTCGGTCGAAGTGGAGATCGGGGGTTTCAGTGTTCGGGTCTCGAATCCCGATCGGGTCTACTTCAGCGAGCGCGGCGAGACGAAGCTGGACCTCGTCCACTACTACCTCTCGGTTGGGGACGGGATCGTCCGGGCGCTGCGCGAGCGGCCGTGCATGCTGCACCGCTACCCCGACGGAGTGGACGGCGAGAAGATCTACCAGAAGCGGCTGCCGAAGGGTGCGCCCGACTGGGTGGAGACGGCGACAGTGCGCTTTCCGTCCGGCCGCAGCGCCAACGAGCTATGTGTGACGCGTCTGGCCGACGTGGCATGGGCGGTGCAGATGTCGACGGTCGAGTTCCATCCGTGGCACTCGCGCCGCGCCGACACGGAGTCGCCAGACGAGCTGCGCATCGACCTCGACCCGCAGCCGGGCACCGGGCTCGCCGAAGCCAAGCAGGTGGCCGCGGTCGTCCACGAGACGCTGGACGATCTCGGTGCGGTGGGCTGGCCGAAGACCTCAGGCTCGCGTGGCATCCACGTCTACGTGCGCATCGAGCCAAACCACGGTTTCCGCGAGGTGCGCCGCGCGGCGCTCGCCTTCGCTCGCGAAGTGGAGCGGCGC
Source organism: Jatrophihabitantaceae bacterium (assembly GCA_036258135.1). Lineage (GTDB taxonomy): Bacteria > Actinomycetota > Actinomycetes > Mycobacteriales > Jatrophihabitantaceae > DATAEG01. The sequence continues at coordinate 3,172 of DATAEG010000071.1, forward strand.
GTGCCCGACCGGGTTACCACGGCTTGGTGGAAGGAGGAGCGCGGCGAGCAGATCTTCGTCGACTACAACCAGAACGCCCGCGACCGCACCATCGCCTCGGCCTACTCCGTGCGGGGCCGCCCTTGGGGCCCGGTCTCGGCGCCGGTGACCTGGGACGAGCTTCCCGACGTCGAGACCGAAGACTTCACCATCGCCACCATGCCGGCCCGCTTCGCCGAACTGGGCGACGTGCATGCCGGCATTGACGACGCGGTGTGGTCGATCGAACCACTGCTGGAATGGGCCGACCGCGACGAGCGCGACCACGGCCTCGGCGACGCGCCCTACCCGCCAAACTTCCCGAAGATGGAAGGCGAGCCGCCGCGGGTGCAGCCGTCCCGGATGAACCCGGCCAATTGGCCTGACGGGGAATCGCCGACCGTGCCCGGCGGCGCTCAGGATCTCGACTGATCCAACCGTCCCCGTGCCTCGCGCCCGAGCGGCTGGTCTAGGTTCCTAGGTCACCAGGCAGTTCGGAAGGAGCGAAAATGCAACCCACGACGGCCTACCCGATTCAGTTCTCCGTCGACTACCCGGATCGGGCACTGAATCGGCTGACGACGGCCTTTCGGATCTTCGTGATCATCCCCATTGTCATCGTGCTGGGCGCGGTGGCGGGTAGCACGTGGCAGTGGACGTCGGGAGATGAAACCACGCACGTAGTGGCGGGCGCGGGCGGTCTGTTGTTCTTCGCCCCGCTGCTGTTGATCCTGTTCCGCCGCAAGTACCCGCGCTGGTGGTTCGACTGGAACCTGGAGCTCCAGCGGTTCTCGAATCGGGTCGGCGTCTACCTGGCCCTCATGGACGACCGATACCCGTCCACCGACGAGCACCAGTCGGTGCATCTGGACTACCCCTACCCGGATGCCGAGCGCGACCTGAACCGATGGCTGCCGCTGGTGAAATGGTTCCTGGCCATCCCTCACTACATCGTGCTGATATTTCTGGAGATCGCCGCCTTCGTCGTGGTCATCATCGCGTGGTTCGCGATCCTGTTCACCGGCAGGTACCCGCAATCGATGTTTGACTTCGTACAAGGCGTGATCCGCTGGCACAACCGGGTGATTGGGTACGCCCTAGTCCTAGTCACCGACCGGTATCCGCCGTTCAGCCTCAACGCGTAACAGGTTTGCGGCTCATCCGGTACTCGAGGACGAGGAACGGCAGGCCGAACACCCAGAACGCATGCCGCGCGCGCAGCTCGTCATCCTGGATGTAGACATCTAGCTGCTCGGCGAAACCGTGCACCTCCAGCGCGGTGAGTTCCCTCGTGGCGGGATCGATGTAGGCGAGGTAGTGGCCGGGCTGATCGAGGTCGCTGCGGCTGGTCAGTACCAGGCCGCCGCCGGGCCGGGCACGGGGCAGGAGCGTGGCGGTGAAGCTCGCGTGCGGCGCCGGGAACCCGACGCTCACATACCCACGACCGTCGTGCCGGTAGGTGGTGTAGATGCCGACGTAGATCGGCTCGTCGGTGTCGGCGAACGAGCGGATCCAGCCGCGCACGGCCACCACGTCCTCACCCGGCAGAGTGATCGTGTCGATGCGGCTGCGGATGCCGCGTTGCGTGGCCCGCTGGTTCATTGGCACGTTCGCCTGACCCAGGGGCCGGGCGACGATCGTCCGGTACAGCAGGTATCCGGGCCGCACCCAAAGCCGCCAGCGCGGCACGATGTCCAGCCGGAATCGGGTGGTGTGCTCGTAGAACTCGCGGACCCGCAGGTCGACCTGCGCCGGGTCAAAGTCGGGACCAGCCAGTTCGTCCAACGACGCGACGATGCCGACGTCAGGCGCATCGGCGACGTAACTGCCACCGAGCGTCTCGGCCAACTCCCGCACGTACCCGGTCCCGACATAGGACGACTGGGCTTCGCGCGGCACGACGAACGGCAGGTCCTCCGCGCGGACCCGCTCCGCGAGCAGGCTCACCTGGGCGTCCCGAAACACCAGCGCGGACAGCACTCGGTAGCCGACCATCGTGGCGCTGGCGACGATCGCCGCTGCCAACGGCGGTCGCCGCGCGGCGAAGGCGCGGCCCACCAGCGCGCCGAATACCGGCCCGAGCAATACCTTCTGCGGACGAATGCCCAACAGCCCGGCGAGCGTCCCGGTGGCGGCGCCGACGGCGGTCGGGCCGGCCCGGGTCAACCGTCCGGCCGCCCATCCGAGCGGGGCGACGAGCGCACTGCTCATCGCGATCCGCTGCCACAAGGCGGGAATTTCGCCCGGACGCTGCCGAGCCCGGGCCACAGTCTCCGACGCCGCCAACCCGGCGGCCCCGACAACGGCACCGGCAGCGGCCGCCCGCCGGCCCCGGTGACCGGTCAGCGCGGCGCCGGCTCCGGCGCCGATGAGCGCGGCGAAGAGGACCGATCCGGTTCGGTCGGCCGCGGCGGAGCGATCCGGTGCCATCTGCGAGAACCTACCGGCCGGACGCTCGAGCCGAGCGCGGTCCGGACGAATATCGTCGCCAGTAGAGGCAGACGCGCGCGGCCTCGTTCTGCCAGGCTGTGCACAGACGGAACACGTTGGCGGAGCGAGGTGTCGGCATGGGCCAGGATGTCGAACAGACCGAATTCAGCCGGCAGGACCGGCAAAAGTACCGCGTTAAGGTGCGCCACTCCCTCGACGTCTTCGCCCGAATGCTGGCGGAGTCCAAGTTCGACTTCGAACACCCGCTCACGGGCCTCGAGATCGAATTCAACCTCGTCGACGGCGATCAGAATCCGGCGATGCGCAACGCGGATGTGCTCAACGCCATCGCCAACGACGCCTTCCAGACCGAGCTCGGTCAGTTCAACATCGAGATCAACGTCAAACCTCGCAGCTTGATCGGCTCGTCGGCCGAGGACCTCGAACGTGAGCTACGGAGCAGCCTGAATGACGCGGAGCGGCGCTCTCGCACGGCGGGCGTGCACATCGTGATGATCGGAATCCTACCCACGCTGACCCGCGAGCACCTGACCGGCGACGCCATCAGTGCCAATCCGCGATATGCATTGATCAACGAGCAGATCTTCACCGCACGTGGCGAGGACATGCACATCTCGATCGAGGGCGTCGAGCGGCTGTCCACCGACGCGGACACCATCGCACCGGAAGCGGCATGCACCAGCGTTCAGTTCCATCTCCAGGTCAGCCCGCAGGACTACGCCAACAACTGGAACGCGGCACAGTGCATGGCCGGAGTGCAGGTGGCCCTCGGCGCCAACTCGCCCTTCTTCTTCGGCAAGGAGCTCTGGCGGGAGACGCGAGTCGCGCTCTTCGAGCAAGCCACCGATACTCGCCCGGATGAACTGAAGGCGCAGGGCGTCCGGCCCCGGGTGTGGTTCGGCGAGCGCTGGATCACCTCGGTGTTCGACCAGTTCGAAGAGAACGTCCTGTACTTCCCGGCCCTCCTTCCGGTCTGCGACGACGAGGACCCTGCCGAAGTGCTGTCCCAAGGCGGCACGCCGCGGCTGCCAGAGATGCGCATGCACAACGGCACGATCTACCGGTGGAATCGACCGATCTACGACATCTTCCGTGACAAGCCACACCTACGGGTTGAGAACCGGGTGCTCCCCGCGGGACCAGCCGTAGTGGACGTCCTCGCCAACGGGGCGTTCTACTACGGCCTGCTGCGGATGCTGGCCGAGCAGGACCGACCGGTGTGGTCGCAGATGTCCTTCGCGGCCGCCGAAGACAACTTCAATGCCGGTGCGCGACACGGCATCAACGCCCGGATCTATTGGCCCGGCTTTGGCGAGGTCCCGGTGACCGAGCTTGTGTTACGTCGGCTGCTGCCGCTGGCCTACGAGGGTCTGGCCGCCTGGGGCGTGGATACGGCGGTCGCGGACCGGTTGCTAGGCATCATCGAGCAACGCTGCATCCAGCAAACCAACGGCGCGGAGTGGCAGGCCGCCACGTTCCACAAGATCGAGGCCGAGAAACAGCCGCTGGATCGCCGCGACTCACTGCGCGAGATGCTGCGCCGCTACGTCGAGCACATGCACACGAACGAGCCTGTGCACACCTGGCCGGTCTAGAGCCGTTACCGGGCCACGAGGACGACCGATCCGGCGGCGAGGGCCAACCCGACGCGCTGCCAGCGTCCGGTGCGCTCGTGCAGCACAGCCGCGGCGAGCGCCACCGTTCCCGCGGGATACAGCGCCGTCAGCACGCTGGCGATGGAAAGGTAGCCGTGCCGAGTGGCGAGGAGAAAGAACAGGTTGGCGGCGGCGTCCAACGCGCCCGAGAACAAGGCCAGGCGCAATACCGGTGGCGGCGGAACGGTAATCGCCCCGGCGTAGAGGGCGACCGGGAAGACGAGGACTGCGGCGGCGATCCGGGCGATCACTACCGGCCACAGACCGGAGTCGACGTCGCTGCGGGCCAGGCAGATGAAGTAGCCGCCGAACCCGAAGCCGGCACCGATCGCCATCAGCACCGGGCGCAGCTGTACTGGACCGTGCGGGTGGTCGCTCGGGGTACGGCTGATGAGTACGACCGCCACCATCCCGGCCACGATCCCGATCCACGCCGAAGCGCTCGGCCGCTCACCGGTAGCGACCCCGAACACCACCGGAACGACGGCGGTCAGCACAGCGGTGATCGGCGAGATCACGTTCATCGGTGCGATGGCCAGCGCGCTGTAGAGCAGGCCCACGCCGAGTAGGCCGAACGCGCCTCCCGCACAGCTCCAGGCCAGAGTCCGGCCGGACACGTGCCCCGGGAAGAACGGCAGCAACGCGATCATGATGACCGCGCCGAACGGATAGTTGTAGATCAAGACCGTGAGCGCCTTGGCGCCTCGGGAGGCCAGTCCGCCGAAGAAGTCGCTCACCCCGTAGATCAGCGCCGCGAGTAGCGCAAGGATGACCGACACAGCGGACGAGGCTAGTGCCGCCGTCCAGCCATCCCGGACGGGATTTCAGGAGCCGAGCACCTCCGCCAGGTCGAATTTGACGGGTTCCTCCAGCTGCTCGTAGGTGCAGGAGCGCGGGTCGCGGTCCGGCCGCCACCGGTTGAACTGCGCGGTGTGCCGGAACCGGACGCCCTCCATGTGCTCGTACCGGACCTCGACCACGCGGTCCGGGCGCAAAGGGACGAACGACAGGTCCTTACCGGTGTTCCAGCGGCTGAACTCCGAGGCGCGTGGCGTCCGGGTGCCCTCCTCCTGGCGGGCCCAGGCCCACGGGTGGTCATCGAATGTGGTGACCAGCGGCTGTAGCTCGGTGAACAACTCCTTACGGCGCGCCGCCGGGAACGCACCGATGACGCCCACCGACATGAGCTCGCCCTCGTCGTTGTACAGGCCGAGCAGTAGCGAACCGATGCTGTCCGGTCCGCTTTTGTGGACGCGGTAGCCGGCGACGACACAGTCGGCAGTGCGCTGGTGCTTGATCTTGAACATGACCCGCTTGTCGGGCTCATACGTACCGTCAAGTGGCTTGGCGACGACGCCGTCGAGTCCGGCACCCTCGAACTGGGCGAACCACTCGCGCGCCAGGTCGTGGTCCCGCGTCGTCGGCGTGAGATAAATCGGCGGCCGGGCATCGTTCAGGACCTTCTCGAGAGCGGCGCGGCGTGTCTCGAACGGCTCGCCCGTGTAGTCGCGGTCGTCGACCGCCAGCAGGTCGAAGGCCACGAAGCTGGCTGGGGTCTGCTCGGCGAGGAGTCGGACGCGGCTGTCCGCCGGGTGGATGCGCTGCTGCAGAACCTCAAACTCCAGCCTGTCGTCGACGACGACCACGATCTCGCCGTCGACCACACACCGCTGCGGAAGGTTGTGCTTGATGGCGTCGACGAGCTCGGGGAAGTAGCGCGTCATCGGCCGCTCATTGCGCGAGCCGATCTCCACCTCGTCACCGTCCCGGAAGACGATGGAGCGGAAGCCGTCCCACTTCGGTTCGAATGAGAGCGCACCTTGGGGGATGTCCGGCACGGACTTGGCCAGCATCGGTGCCACCGGCGGCATCACGGGCAACTGCATGCGCCCTATTCTCGCCGACAGGCTCACCCGGCGGGGAGGGAGCGCAGACAATGGCGCAGCTGTCGCTCACCATTGACCGCGCGGGGTGCGCCGCGCTGTGCTGTGTGGCGCGCCCGCGCTCGCTGCCTCCGCGGACTTCACGCACCACGCTCTTCCTAACCCAACCGCAGATCGATGGCGCCGGCGGCGATGCCGCCACGCGGCTGCCACCAGCTCGGCTGCGGCCCGAGGCATTGGCGGGACTAACGAGGCTCACCCGCGCGCTTGTCCACAGCCCTGTTCGATTTCCGCTCTTTGTCCACAGATTTCGTGGGGTCGCTCCGCGGTGTCGCGCGTTTCCCTAGATTCAGACGTATGAGCGGGCAGCTGGTCGGGACGGTGGTTGAGGAGGCCGTGGTGGCGCTGGATGCTGCGCTGGACCGGCTGGCCGGGCTGGTGCTGTACCCGTTGTCGCAGGAGCAGCTTCTCAGCCTGCTCCGACGATTCGAGACCGCCCGGCGCCGGATGCCGGTCGTGGATCACGCCCTGGTCGGGGAGCTGGAGACCCGGTCGGTCGCGGATGCGGTGGGGGCCCGCCACACGCAGGCGGTGTTGCGTGACGTGCTGCGGCTCTCGCCCGGTGAGGCGAACGCCCGGGTGCAGGCGGCGCGTCGGCTGGGCCCGCGGGAGACCGTCACCGGTGAGGTGCTGCCGCCCGCGTACCCGCAGCTGGCGGCGGCGCAAGCTGACGGCGCTCTGTCGGTCGAGCGGGCCCGGGTGATTACCGCCACGATCGAGGAGCTGCCCGCCACGGTCCGCAGGCAGCACGCGGAGCAGGTGGAGCAGACCCTGGTAGAAGCCGCGGCCCGGTTCGACCCGACC
>DATAEG010000072.1:0-5218 GCA_036258135.1 Jatrophihabitantaceae bacterium
CAGCCGGATCATTATCGGCTAGCGCGCCAGGCAGCTCGACCGCCGGCGCGCAGACCTCTCACGTTTCGTGAGGGGTCTTTTTGTTGCCCCGCCAGCCCGTCCGACACACACCCGATTGAGGATCGCCATGCAGACCGACGAATTCCACGTCTTCGACACCACGCTGCGCGACGGAGCGCAACGCGAGGGCATCACCTACTCGGTGACCGACAAGCTGGCGGTGGCCCGGCTCCTCGACGAGATCGGCGTTGGGTTCATCGAGGGCGGCTGGCCTGGCGCTATGCCCAAAGACACCGAGTTCTTCGCGCGCGCCGCGGACGGCGAGCTCGTGCTCAAGAACGCGGTGATGGTGGCGTTCGGCTCGACCCGCCGGGCCGGCGTGGCTGTCGACGACGACCCGCAGGTGCAGGCGCTGGTCGACTCGCGCGCACCGGTGGTCACGCTGGTGGCCAAGTCCGACGTCTGGCACGTCGAGCGGGCGCTGCGCACCACGCTGGAGGAGAACCTGGCGATGGTGAGCGACACGGTCGCGTTCCTACGTGCCGCCGGACGTCGGGTGTTCCTGGACTGCGAGCACTTCTTCGACGGATACAAGCACGATCCCGGCTATGGGGTGCAGGTGCTCCAGGCCGCGGCCGCCGCCGGCGCGGACGTCGGCGTCCTCTGCGACACCAACGGTGGCATGCTGCCGATGGGCGTGCAGGAGATCGTCGCCGACGTCCGGCAGCGGGCCGGCGTTAGGCTCGGCATCCACACCCAGGACGACACCGGCTGCGCGGTCGCCAACACCCTGGCAGCGGTGGCCGCCGGCGCCACCCACGTCCAGGGCACCGCGAACGGCTACGGGGAACGCGCCGGCAATGCCGACATCTTCGCCGTGATCGGCGGGCTGGTCACGAAGATGGGCCTTGACGTGGTTCCGGACGGATGCCTGGCCGAGATGATGCGGGTGTCGCACGCCATCGCCGAGATCGCCAACCTCAGCCCGAACACCCACCAGCCGTACGTCGGCACGTCCGCGTTCGCCCACAAGGCCGGCCTGCACGCGTCCGCGATCAAGGTGTCGCCGGAGCTGTACAACCACCTCGACCCGGCGGTCGTGGGCAACAGCCAGCGGATCCTGGTGACTGAGATGGCCGGCCGGGCCTCCGTCGAGCTCAAGAGCGCCGAGGTGGGCGTCGATGTCACCGGGCGTCCGGACGTCGTCTCCAAAGTCGTCGACCGGGTCAAGGAACGGGAAGCCGCGGGGTGGTCCTACGAAGCCGCGGACGCGTCCTTCGCCATGCTGCTGCGCGACGAGCTGGGCACCGCGCCGCGCCCGTTCGAGCTGGAGTCCTACCGCGTGATCATCGACCGGGCCGACACCGGGGCCGTCCTCGCCGAAGCCACCGTCAAGGTGAGTGCCGGGGGAGAGCGAGTGATTGCCACCGCCGAGGGCAACGGTCCGGTCAACGCGCTCGATCTGGCGTTGCGTCAGGCGCTCGCCGGTGTGTACCCGGAGCTGAACGATGTGGAGCTGGTCGACTACAAGGTCCGCATTCTGGCCGGCAAGCACGGCACCGACGCCACCACCCGGGTGCTGGTCGACACCGCCGACCAACACCGGACGTGGACGACGGTCGGCGTGCATCCCAACGTCATCGAGGCGTCGTGGCTGGCCCTCGAGGACGCTATTCGGTATTCGCTGCTGCGCTGAGGCTCACGGGTGCGTGCGCGGCGCGCAGCCCAGGTCGCACGAGTCACAGCGGATGCTGGCCTCGTCACCGTTGTCGGCGCTACAACTGCGGACGGTCGCCATGATGCGGGCGTCCAGCTCGGCTTCGGACTCGTAGCCGGCCAGTCGGTTCGACCGGGCCTGGGCGCCGATGCCAATGAGGAACACCAGGCCGCCTACCACGACGCTCAAGGAGCCCAGCACGGCGAGCGGCCACGAACCGCGGGTGCAGGCGAGCACTCCCAGAACCACTAGCACGATGCCTGCGGCGCCCAGCGCCGGGCCGACCCGGCGCGCGGTGAGGAGCACGCGATAAGTATCCGCATTTCCGACTCCCGAGCCAATATCGGCGCCGCGGGTCCGGCTCGGTAGCCTCGCCTGCGTGCGTATCGCTCGGTTCGTCCATCCCCAGTCGGCCCGCGCCGACGGTTCGACCCTGGCCTCCGCGGTGGCCTGGGGCGTGGTCGAGGACATTGGCGGCGCACCGACGGTGGCGGCGATCGAGGAACACCCGTTCGGGCCGATCCGGTTCTCCGGCGACCGCTGGGCATTGGCCGACGTGCGGCTGCTCAGCCCGATCCTGCCCAGCAAGGTCGTGGGCATCGGGCGGAACTACGCCGACCACGCCGCCGAGATGGCCGAGGAGATCCCCGCCGAGCCCCTGATCTTCCTCAAGCCGTCGACGGCGGTGATCGGCGACGGCGACGTGATCCGGCTGCCGGAGGACTCGAACCAGGTCGAGCACGAGGCCGAGCTTGCGGTGGTCATCGGCCGTCCGGCGAAGGACGTCGCCAGCGAGGACGCGCTGAGCTACGTGCTCGGCTACATGTGCGGCAACGACGTCACCGCCCGTGACCAGCAGCGCACCGACGGACAGTGGACCCGGGCGAAGGGGTACGACTCGTTCTGCCCGATCGGTCCGTGGATCGAGACCGAGCTCGACCCGTCGGATCTGCGGATCACGGCTACCGTCAACGGCGAGCCGCGCCAGGACGCCCGGACCAGCTTGCTCATGCACGGCGTGCCGGAGCTCATCGCGTACACGTCCCGGGTGATGACGTTGCTGCCCGGTGACGTCCTCATGACGGGCACGCCTGCTGGTGTCGGCCCGCTCACCGACGGCGACAGCGTCACGATCGAGATCGAGGGAATCGGGGCGTTGACCAATCCCGTCCGGGCGCGGGCGCGGGTGTCGTGAGCGACATCAGGGTCCGGTTCTGCCCGTCGCCCACGGGCAATCCACACGTCGGGCTGGTCCGGACCGGCCTGTTCAACTGGGCTTACGCCCGTCATGTCGGCGGCACGTTCGTCTTCCGCATCGAGGACACCGACGCCACGCGTGATTCCGAGGAGTCGTACCGCCAGCTGCTCGACACGATGCGGTGGCTCGGCCTGGACTGGGACGAGGGGCCCGAGGTCGGCGGGCCGTTCGGGCCGTACCGGCAGAGCGAGCGGCGCGACATCTACCGCGATGTGGTTCAGCGGCTCATCGCCGCCGGGCACGTCTACGACTCGTACTCGACGGCCGAGGAGATCGAGGCCAGGCACGTCGCGGCCGGCCGCAACCCTAAGCTCGGCTACGACAACTTCGACCGGAAGCTGTCCGCCGCGCAGATCGCGGCGTTCGGCGCCGAGGGGCGTGAGCCGGTGCTGCGTGTGCGCATACCGGACGAGGACCTCAGCTGGACCGATATCGTCCGCGGCGAGGTCACCTACGCCGCCGGCAACGTGCCCGACTTCGTCATCGTCCGGGCCAACGGCGACCCGCTTTACACGCTCGTCAATCCCGTCGACGACGCGATGATGCGCATCACCCATGTCCTGCGCGGCGAGGACCTGCTGCCGTCCACGCCCCGCCAGATCGCGCTGTACCGGGCGCTGCTCGACATCGGCGTGGCCGAGTGGACGCCGCGGTTCGGCCACCTGCCGTACGTCATGGGGGAGGGCAACCGCAAGCTGTCCAAGCGCGACCCGCAGGCGGGGTTGTCGGCCTACCGCGTGGCCGGCTTCATTCCGGAGGGCATGCTCAACTACCTCGCGCTGCTGGGCTGGTCCATCGCTGAGGACCGCGACGTTTTCTCGCTCGACGAGATGGTGGCCGCGTTCGACGTGGCTGACGTCAACGCCAACCCAGCCCGGTTCGACCCGAAGAAGTGCGAGGCGATCAACGCCACCCACATCCGGTTGCTGGACCCCGCCGACTTCGCCACCCGGTTGGCCGACTTCGTGGCCGGCCGGCGTCCGCTCGAGGACGATCGACGCGGTGTGGTCATCGCGGCCGCGCCGCTCGTGCAGGAGCGCATCCACACCCTCGCGGACGGCGCTGCGCTCGTCGACTTCCTGCTCGCCGGAGACGACTTCTCCGTCGACGAAGAGGCTGCGGCCAAGCATCTCGGTGCGGATGGCCAGCGCGTTCTCGCTGCGGCGGTCGCGTCTCTTGAGCCGCTCAACGACTGGAGCGCCGAGCCCATCGAGTCGGCGCTGCATGCCGCGCTCGTCGACGGTTTGGGCCTCAAGCCACGCAACGCCTACGGACCGATTCGAGTGGCGGTGACCGGGCGGACGGTGTCACCGCCGCTGTTCGAGTCGATGGCACTCCTCGGCCGAGCGCTGTCGTTGGCCCGCCTGCACGCCGCAAGAAGGGACTGATCAGCCATGGCCGACGTCGACTATTTCCTCACCGTGCCTGGCGTCATGGGTTCGAGCACGGATGAGGACCACCCGGGCGCCATTCGGGCGACGGGGTTCAGTTGGGGCACGTCCACCACCACCGGCCCGCACCTGAGCACCGGATCGGGGACAGGTCGGGCTAAGGCCGAACCGCTCGTGGTAACAGCGTCGTCGAGTATCGCGTCGCCGGAGCTGTTCATCCGCTGCGCCCGCGGCGTCCACCTCGCGGAAGTGACGTTCGTGGCCCGTAAGGCCGGCGCGCACCCGATCGACGTCCTCACCCTCACACTCAAGGACGCGCTGATCACGAGCTACCGGCAGGCCGGGCAGGAGGTCGGCCAGCCAGCCGACACGGTGGAATTGACATACCGCTCGATGACCCAGACCTATGTCGGGCAGAAGCCCGACGGCTCGTCGGCCCCGCCGGTCACCGACACCTTCGACTTCGGCTCGGCCCACTGAGGAAGGCGCGTCTGCGAGCGTTTGGAGGCCCCTGGGCGCTCCGGTAAACTCACGGGCTGGCCCGCAGCGGCTCTGGTGGGGTATGGGGTAATTGGCAGCCCAACTGATTCTGGTTCAGTTAGTCTAGGTTCGAGTCCTGGTACCCCAGCGGAGTGCGGTTCAGGCCGTATGCCAGGCTTCACCGAATCTCTGGGGCCCCGTCGTCTAGCGGCCCAGGACGCCGCCCTCTCAAGGCGGTGGCGCCGGTTCGAATCCGGTCGGGGCTACACCACTACACCCCCAGTTTCTGGGGGGTGTAGCTATTTCCAGGGTCCCACGAAGTGGGATTTCCAAGATCATGGTCCGCAGAAAGTCCGCAAGGGGAATTTCACA
>DATAEG010000073.1:0-2520 GCA_036258135.1 Jatrophihabitantaceae bacterium
TTCTCCACCCACTCGACGCCCCCCTCGCATGACCAGAAGTGGCCCCTGATCCTGCCCAACACCACCGACGCCGGCAAGGACTTGTCCAAAGCCAACCGCCTGAACGCATCCACAGTTCTGTGTAGAGCGCAGTGACCTCGAGCGGCCGCCGACGGTTAGCCGACCGGCGGATTGATGACCGGCCCGCGCCGCCTGGTCAGGGCAGCTTCCAGTCGACCAGCTCCGCGCCCTGGCCGGCCAGGAGCTGGTTCGCGCGGCTGAACGGCTTGGAGCCGAAGAAACCGCTGCGCGCGGACATCGGACTGGGGTGGGCAGACTCGATGCAGGGCACGCCGGCGAGCAGCGGTCGCAGACTTCGCGCATCCCGGCCCCACAGGATCGCCACCAGTGGAGTACCACGGCTAGCCAGACCGCGAATCGCCTGGTCGGTGACCTCCTCCCAGCCCTTACCGCGATGTGCCGCCGGCCGGTGCGGGGCAACTGTCAAGGCGCGGTTGAGGAGCAGGACGCCGTGTTCGGCCCACGGTGAAAGGTCGCCGGTACCCGGCTCGGGGTAACCGAGGTCGTCGGTGTACTCACGAAATATGTTGACCAGACTTCCCGGCAGCGGTCGTACGTGCGGCGCCACCGAGAAACTGAGCCCGACGGCGTGACCTGGCGTCGGATACGGATCCTGACCGACGATCAGCACCCGCACGTCCTCGAAGGGTTGTGTGAAGGCGCGCAGAACGTTCGACCCGGCCGGCAGATACGACCGGCCAGCCGCGAGCTCGGCCCGGAGAAAGTCCCCCATGGCCGCAATTCGATCCGCGACCGGGTCGAGGGCATCGGCCCATCCTGGGTCTATCAGCTCGCGCAGCGGCCGACCCGGCATGCCGCCACACCTTAGCTTCTACCAGGCCCAGGTCAGAGGTCAGGTGTCGGCGGGATGACCGGTCCTGGGCCAGGGCCGGGCGTGGGTGGCAGCGGGCCCGGTTCCGGCGTCGGAGCCGGCGGGACTGGCTGGTCTGGCGCCGGTCCGGGAGGCATCGGCTCGGGCGGCCCAGGCTGTGGGTTGGGATCGGGGGACGGCGGGCGCGGCTCTTCCGGGGGAAGCGGCGGCAGCGGCGGCTCTGGCGTAGTCAACATGCCCGATCACTTCCCGATCTGGAAGAGGGCAAACGCAGCCTGGCCCCGTGCGCGGCCGAGCCGGGCGGGTACCGTCGTCTGGTGAACGCCGCGACCACCGAGCCACAGTGGCTCGGTCCTTACCGCCTCGTCGAACGGATCGGCGAGGGCGGTATGGGCGTTGTACACCTCGCGGTAGCGCCCAGCGGCGAACTGGTCGCCGTCAAGGCGCTGCGACCCTGGCTGGTCGGCGGACATGACGGCCGGGCCCGGTTCGACCGGGAGGTCGCGGCGCTGTCCCGGGTGCGCGGGCCACGAATCGCGGAGGTTCTCGACGCCGACGTCGACGGCGATCCGCCATACGTCGTCACCCGCTATGTGCGCGGCCCGTCGCTCGACCGGGCCGTCGCCGACCATGGCCCGCTTCGCTTCCCGACCCTCGGTCGACTGTCCACCGGTCTGGCCGAGGCCCTCCGGAGCGTGCACGCGGTGGGAGTGGTTCACCGCGACATCAAGCCGGGCAATGTTGTGCTCGCCGACGGGGGGCCGGTCCTCATCGACTTCGGCCTCGCCCGAGCCCTAGACGAGACGAGGCTCACGGCGACCGGATTGGTCATCGGAACTCCGGGTTATCTGGCGCCCGAGACGATCGAGGGCGCATCGCCGTCGCGGGCCACAGACGTGCACGGCTGGGCGGCGACCGTAGCATTCGCTGCGACCGGCCGGCCGCCGTTCGGAACCGGCCCGGACGCCGTGGTCTTGGATCGCATTCGTCGCGGCGAACACGACCTCGCCGGGGTACCGGTGCGCCTCGCTGGCATCCTGCATCGAGCGCTTGCCGTCGAACCCGAACGACGCCCGACCGTCAAGGAACTGAGCACGCTTCTGGTCGACGGTCGCGACGATGTGACGGACCTCGTCATGCCGGTTCCTCCGACAGCGGCTGTCCCGCGGTCGCCGATTCGGACGCGGCTGGATTTGCCGGCCGTAGTCGATCGACGGCCCCCGCAGTTGGTCGTGCCGGTCACATCAACGGTGCCCCCGCGACGCGCGGACGCGGCTCCGGTCGCGACTGCCAAACCGGTCGATGCCCCGGCGACGCGGCGGCCGGAGCCGATACCGCCTGGACGTACCCCAGCAGTGCGCACCTGGCCTGCTCGGGTTGCGCTCGGCACGATCGCGATGGCGATCCTGATGACTGTCGCCTTGGCGCCATACCTGGGGTTCTTCGTCCTCTTCGTGGTTGTCCTGGTCGCGCGTGCAGCGTGGCGGACGAAGTGGCGGCTCAACGAGCGACGCGTCGCACGTGGGGTGCAGCGTCGCGACCAGTGGGTCAACGCCGTCGGCACGCCGTGGGACCTGGTTGTCGTGGCTCTGCCGGCTCTCGCGCAGTGCCTGTGGGTGGCATTGGCC
>DATAEG010000074.1:0-62872 GCA_036258135.1 Jatrophihabitantaceae bacterium
GCACGTCGCGGGAGTGCGGGTACGGCGCGCGAGGCTCGGCGTGTAGATCGTCCCCGTCGTCCCAGATCCCGAGCAGGCCGGGATCGGCGACCGGCGCAAAGGTGGCCGAGCGGGTGCCGAGGACGACCCGGACTTCGCCGCGGCGCACGGCGAGCCAGTTACGGTAGCGGCGCTCCGGGCCGAGATCCGCGGTGAGGACCAGATGCTGGCCCTCGCCGAGCACCTCGCTGAGCCGTCCGTCGACCCGCTGGACGTCGCGGTTGTCCGGGACCACGAGCACGACCCCGCGGTCCTGCGTCAGCGCCACCTGGGCGAGCTCGGCCAGCCGCAGCGGCCAGTCCTCGCTGGGCAGAGCGGACCAGACCGCCCGGGCCGGACGACCGTCGCGCACCGCGTCCACGAAAGCCGGGCCGGCCTGGTAGCGCCCCCAACCGGCCGTGTCCGCCACCAGCCGCCGCTCGCCGGGACGCCAGTGCGTGGCCTCCGCGCGGGCGTGCCGCGGCGGCACGCCCAGCCGGGCCACGTCGCTGAACGTGCCCGCCATCCGGTCGGCCACCGCGCGGAACAGCGTCGCCGTCTCGTCCGTCAGCATCGGCTCGGTACCGATCACCCGCTCAACGGACGCCAGCCGCCTACTGTGCGTCGAGCCCGTCCCGACGTCGAGCACGTAGCCGTCGACGAGCCGACCGGAGAACCGCACCCGTACCCGCATGCCAGCGGTCACGGTCATGCCGTCGGGTACGGCATAGTCGAACAGCCGGTCCAGATGGGCCAGCGGCGTGTCCACCATGACGCGAGCCACCGTGACATCTGCCGCGGTGTCGACGACGCTCACGGCGTCATCTGTACTCGCTGACGCCGACGGTTTGGCTGGCGCCGTGCGCTCAGCCGTTGGCGAGCTTGGCCAGCTGCTCGGCGCGGTCGGTGCGCTCCCATGTGAAGTCCGGAAGGTCCCGGCCGAAGTGGCCGTAGGCGGCCGTCTGCGCGTAGATCGGCCGCTTCAGGTCGAGGTCGCGGATGATCGCGGCCGGGCGCAGGTCGAACGTCTGCAAGATGGCGTCCTCGATCCGGTCGATCGGTGCGGTCTCGGTGCCGAACGTCTCGACGAACAGGCCCACCGGCTCGGCCTTGCCGATCGCGTACGCCACCTGGACCTCGCAGTGAGTCGCCAGCTTGGCCGCGACGACGTTCTTGGCCACCCAACGCATGGCGTAGGCCGCCGAGCGATCCACCTTCGACGGGTCCTTGCCGGAGAAGGCGCCGCCGCCGTGCCGCGCGTATCCGCCGTAGCTGTCGACGATGATCTTGCGACCGGTCAGGCCAGCGTCGCCCATCGGCCCGCCGATGACGAACTTGCCCGTGGGGTTGACCAGCAGCCGGTAGCCCTCGGCGTCGATGGAGAGCTTTGCCAGCTCCGGTTCCACGACGTGCTCGCGGATGTCAGGGGCGAGCAGCGTGTCGAGGTCGATGTCGTCGGCATGCTGAGTGGAGATCACGACGGTGTCGACCCGCTTCGGCCGTCCGTCGACGTACTCGATGGTCACTTGCGTCTTGCCGTCCGGGCGCAGGTAGGGGACGGTGCCGGCCTTCCGGACGGCGGTGAGCCGCTCGGCCAGCCGATGCGCCAAATGGATCGGCAGCGGCATGAGCTCAGGCGTCTCGTCGCAGGCGTAGCCGAACATCAGGCCCTGGTCACCGGCGCCCTGCCGGGCCACCTCGTCGTCGACGTGTTCGACGCGGGACTCGTAGGCCAGATCTACGCCCTGCGCGATGTCCGGAGACTGCGACCCGATGGAGACGCTGACGCCGCAAGACTCGCCGTCGAAGCCCTTGCGGGACGAGTCGTAGCCGATGGCAAGGATCCGGTCGCGGACCAGCTTGGGGATGTCGACGTAGCCGGAGGTGGTGACCTCTCCGGCGATGTGGACCTGACCGGTTGTGATCAACGTCTCGATGGCCACCCGGCTCGACGGGTCCTGGGCGATCATCGCGTCCAAGATCGAGTCGCTGATCTGGTCGGCGATCTTGTCCGGGTGCCCTTCGGTCACGGACTCAGACGTAAAAAGACGGCGGCTCACAGGGCTCCTGACGACATGAGGGAACGGAATCAAGACGGCATGGTAACGGCTGGGTCGGCTCCGGCCCGAATTCGGCACACCCGCGACACGGCTTCACTGTCCCAATCGGGACGCGACCACGTCCCAAAGCGTGACCGCCAGAACCACCTTGGGTCCCAGCGGCACGTCGGTCTCCGTGCCGTCGCTGCTCAGGATAACGGCGGCGTTGTCAGGTCGGCCGAAGGCGTGCTGGTCCCCCACCCGGTTGACCACCATCAGGTCGCAGCCCTTGTCGGCCAGCTTGCGCCGGCCATGGGCCAGCGGGTCGCCTGAGGCGTCGCCGGTCTCGGCGGCGAACCCAACGAGCAAGGGGCGCGGACCGGTCCGGTCGGCCACCAGGCCGGCCAGAATGTCGGGATTGCGGGTGAGCGGGATGGAGTCGGGCTCGCCGGCGCCCTTCTTGATTTTGTGTTCGGCGCGCTGCGCGGGGCGGAAGTCGGCGACCGCGGCCACCATGACGACCACATCGGCGTCCGTCGCGGCCTTCGTCGTGGCCGCTTGGAGCTGCTCGGCGGAGCCCACCCGGTCCACGTCGACATTGGCGGGCACCGGCAGGTCGACGTTGGCGGCCACCAGTCGCACCCGGGCGCCGCGGGCGGCGGCCACCGCGGCCAGCGCGAAGCCCTGCCGTCCCGAGGAGCGGTTGCCGAGGAAGCGCACCGGGTCGAGCGGCTCACGGGTCCCGCCGGCGGTGACGACCACGGTGCGACCGGCGAGATCGCGGGGCAGCGCGTCGGGCCGGTGCAGCAGCAGCTCGGCCATGGCGTAGATCTCCTCCGGCTCGGGCAGCCGGCCCTTGCCGGTGTCGGCACCGGTCAGCCGGCCCTCACCCGGCTCCAGGACGACCACCCCGCGCTCGCGCAACGTCGCCACATTTTCCTGCACCGCGGGGTGCTCCCACATCTCCGTGTGCATAGCCGGCGCCATCAGCACCGGCGCACGCGCGGTGAGCAGGACGTTGGTGAGCAGATCGTCGGCCAGTCCGCCCGAAGCCCGGCCCAGCAGGTCGGCCGTGGCCGGGGCCACGACCACCAGCTCGGTCTCGCGGCCGATGGCCACATGCGCGACGTCGGGGACGTCGGCCCAGACCTCGCTGGCCACGGCGTGGTGCGACAGCGCCTCCCAGGTGGCGGCGCCGACGAAGCGCAGCGCCGCGGCGGTGGGGACGACGGTGACGTCGTTCCCGGCCTCGGTGAGCAGGCGCAGGAGAGCCGCCGCCTTGTAGGCGGCGATACCGCCGCCGACGCCGAGAACGACCCGCCGCGGCGGCATTGACTCAGGCTGGCTCAGGACTCGATGCCGAGGTCGTCTCCGGCAGCCTCGGACTCGTCGCCGGGCTCGGCCTCCTTGGCCGGGCCGAACTCCACGAGGTCAGCGTTGATCTCACGCAACGCGATCGACAGCGGCTTCTCCTGTGGCGCGGTGTCCACCAGCGGCCCGACGTACTCCAGCAGGCCCTCGCCGAGCTGGCTGTAGTAGGAGTTGATCTGCCGGGCCCGTTTCGCGGCGATGATCACCAGCGCGTACTTGCTCGCGGTGCGCTCGAGGAGCTCGTCGATGGGCGGGTAGATGATGCCTTCGGGGGCACTGGTCGGGCTCGACACTCGGTTGACCTCATTAAGGGTGGCAGGAACGCAAGCCAGGCGCAGCGGTCAATCATCGTCCGGCCGGCACGCTGATTCCAGCAATCCTACCAATTCCGCCGCGGCCCGTTCGACGTCGTCGTTGACGATCACGGCGTCGAACTCGTCCTCCGCGGCCATTTCGATTCGGGCCCGGGCCAACCGGTCGGCCACGAAACCCGGCGGCTCGCTGCCCCGGCCGCCCAGCCGACGGGCCAGCTCGTCCCAGGATGGCGGCCGCAGGAACACCAGGCAGGCCTGCGGCATGGCGGCCCGGACCTGGCGCGCGCCGTGCAGCTCGATCTCCAGCAGCGTCGGCTCCCCGGCGGCCAGGTGCTCCTCCACCGGTACGCGGGGCGTGCCGTAGAGGTTGCCGAAGTGCTCGTCCCACTCGAGCATCTCCCCGGCCTTGACCAGTTCGCCGAACTTGGCCCGGTCCACGAAGTGGTACTGGACGCCGTCGGTCTCACCCGCCCGCGGCGCCCGCGTCGTGTACGACACAGACACCCAGACATACGGGTACAGCTCGCGCACCTTGGCCACGACCGTGCCCTTGCCGACGCCGGACGGCCCGGACAGCACGACCAGCCGGCTGTCCCGCATGCTCGCAATGTATCCCTCAGCCAGGACGCGAGACCGCCCCCGCCTGGCCACGGCGCTTAAGGTGACGACGTGGCTGACATGCGGTTCCGCCGACTGGGCAGCTCGGGCCTGGCCGTTTCCGTGGTCGGGCTGGGCACGAACAACTTCGGCACCAAGCTCGACGCGGAAGGCTGCCGGGAGGTGCTCGACGCCGCGCTGGACGCCGGCATCACACTCATCGACACGGCGGACTCCTACGGGGCGTCCGAGGAGCGGCTCGGCGACCTGCTGCACGGCCGGCGCGACGACGTGGTGATCGCCACGAAGTTCGGCAACTCGGTGCGCGGGCGCGGCGGCGACAACGGCGAGGACTGGGGCGCCCGCGGTTCGCGCCGCTACATCCGGCGGGCCGTGGAGTCGTCGCTGCGCAACCTGCGCACTGAATGGATCGACCTGTACCAGATGCACACGCCGGACCCCCAGACGCCGATCGAGGAGACCCTCAGCGCGCTGACCGACCTGGTGCACGAAGGCAAGGTCCGCTATCTCGGGTCGTCCAATTTCGCCGGCTGGCAGGTGGCCGACGCGGAGTGGGTGGCGCGCAGCCGCGGCTTCGAACGGTTCGTCAGCGCCCAGAACGAATACAGCCTGCTCGAACGCGGCGTCGAGGAGGATCTGGTGCCGGCGCTGGAGCACTACTCCATCGGCCTGCTCGCCTACTTCCCCTTGGCGAACGGGCTGCTCACCGGCAAGTATCAGCGCGGCGAACCCGCGCCGCCGGGCAGCCGCATCGAGCAGCGCGACCAGGCCGAATTCCTTACCTCTGAGGCCTTCGACGTCATCGAGGACCTCGAGCGGTTCGCCGCTGAGCGTGGTCGGACCGTGCTCGAGGTGGCCATCGGCGGCCTGGCAGCCCAGCCGGCCGTGGCCAGCGTCATCGCAGGCGCGACCTCGGCCGAGCAGGTGCGCGCCAACGTCCAAGCCGGCGAGTGGGAGCCCGACGCAGCCGAGCTGGTCCGCATCGACCAGCTCACCCTCTAGATCACCCCACGAAACCGCTCCGCACAGAACGCTCCGCGCTTTCGCGGGCACGGCCAACGCTGCCGGTCACCAATGCCAGCCATGCCCGATCCTCGTGGTCGGGCTGGCGCTCGGCCGACGAGCCTCGACCCACCGACGGCAGATACGGTGTCAGAGCTGCGGACGGACGGAGGAGCTGGATGGCGCTGCGGGTCGGGGTGATGGCTGAGACCGCGCCCGCGGAGAACCGCGTCGCGCTCACACCGGAGATGGCCGGCCGGCTGGTCGCTGAAGGCCTGATCGTCCTGGTGGAGCCCGGCGCCGGAGCGGGCGCGGCCTTCACCGACCAGCAGTACGCCCGGGTGGGTGCTGAGATCGCCGACCGGGCGCAGGTCTACGACGCGGACGTGCTGCTGTCCGTCGGTCGGCCGATGCTGGAGCTGCTGCGCGCGGACCAGACCGTCATCGGCCTGCTGACGCCGCTGCTCGACCCGCAGGCGATGGTCGCGCTGGCCAAGCTCGGGGTGACCGCGGTCAGCCTGGACGGGCTCCCCCGCACCCTCACCCGCGGGCAGACCATGGACGCGCTGGCCTCGCAGGCTAATGTGGCCGGCTACAAGGCGGTGATCGTCGCCGCGGACACGTTCGGCCGGTTCTTTCCAATGCTCATCACTGCGGCCGGGACGTCAAAGCCGGCCGAGGTCCTCGTGCTCGGCATCGGCGTGGCCGGCCTCCAGGCCATCGGCACGGCGCGCCGGCTCGGTGCCGTCGTCCGGGCCTACGACGTGCGCCCCAACACGAAGGAGGAGGCCCGGTCGCTGGGTGCGCAGTTCCTGGACCTGACCTCGGTCGAGTCCGGCGGCGGGGTGGGCGGCTACGCCCGCGCGCTGACGGGCGAGGAGCAGGCGGCGCAGCAGGCCGAGCTGACCGACCATATCGTCAAGCACGACATCGTCATCACCACCGCGCAGGTGCCCGGACGGCGGCCGCCGCTGATGGTCACCGCCGAAGCGGTGTCCCGGATGCGGCCGGGCAGCGTCATCGTGGACATGGCCGCGAGCGCGTTGGGCGGCAACGTCGAGGTGTCCCAGCCGGACGAGACCGTCGTCACCGAGAACGGCGTGACGGTTGTCGGCGCCGGCAACCTGGCCTCGCTCATGCCCACCTCGGCGTCCAACGCCTACTCCCGCAACATCACCGCGCTACTCATGCATCTGCTGAAGGACGGCGCGGTGGCCATTGACCTGGACGACGAAATCCAAGCCGGCGTCGTCATCACGCACGGCGGTGACGTCGTGCAGCCGGCCACGAAGGCGTTGTTGGAGGCGGACGAGTGAGCAGCGGTTTTGTGGGCGATCTGACCGTCTTCGTGCTGGCGATCCTGGTGGGCTTCGAGGTCATCAGCAAGGTGCCGGCGACGCTGCACACCCCGTTGATGTCCGGCGCCAACTCCATCCACGGTGTCGTCTTCGTCGGCGTGGTGATCCTGTCGTCGTTCGTCGACAGCCCGTTGGGCTACGCCCTGACCTTCATCGCCGCCGCCTTCGCCGCCGCCAACGTGGTCGGCGGCTACGTGGTCACCGACCGGATGCTCCAGATGTTCCGCAAGCGGCCGGCCCCTGCGCGGATTGACGAGGCGGACTGATGTCCGGGTTCGATATCACGGTGCGGCTGGCTTCGCTATTTGGCGGGGTGTGCTTCGTCCTCGGTCTGCACCTGATGAACTCTCCGGCCACCGCGCGGCGGGGCAACCAGGTGTCGGCTTTCGGCATGTTCGTTGCGGTGGTCGCGGTGTTCGCCGAGGTCATCCACGGCGGCACCATGACCGCCACCAGATGGACGGTGCTGATCGCCGGCGCGCTCATCGGCGCCGCCGCCGGGCTGTACTCGGCGCGCACGGTGAAGATGACCGCGATGCCCCAGCTGGTGAGCATGTTCAACGCCGTCGGTGGCGGCGCCGCCGCCTTGATCGCCATCGCCGACTACGCCCACGACCCGCACCTGCCGGCCGGCACGGTCACCGCCACCGTCCTCGACGTCCTGATCGGTTCGGTCACGTTCACCGGCTCGCTGATCGCGGCGGCCAAGCTGCAGGGGTACTGGTCCCAGCCGGTGGCGGTGCCAGGCGGCCGTCCGCTCTCCGCGCTCGCCGTCCTGGTGGCCGCAATGGCGTCGGTCTGGACGATCGCCGGGCCGCACACGCTGTGGGCGCTGCTCATCGTCGTGGTGGCGGCGCTCGCTTTCGGCCTGCTCATGGTGCTGCCCATCGGCGGCGCTGACATGCCGGTGGTGATCTCGCTGCTGAACGCCTTCACCGGCACCGCGGTGGCCATGGCCGGCTTCGTCCTGGACAACGCCATCCTCGTCATCGCCGGAGCGCTGGTGGGCGCATCCGGTGGCATCCTCACCAAACTGATGGCCGACGCCATGAACAGGTCGGTGATCAACATCGTCATGGGCGGTTTCGGCACCGGCGCGGTGGGCACCGCCGCGGCAGTAGGGGTCGGCGGCAACGTCCGGGCGGTGGCCGCCGACGACGCCGCACTCCAGCTCGCCTACGCCAGCAAGGTGATCATCGTGCCCGGCTACGGCCTGGCCGCGGCGCAGGCCCAGCACGAGCTCCGCGAGCTGGCGGTGCTGCTCGAGGATCGCGGCATCGAGGTCTCCTACGCGATCCATCCCGTGGCCGGGCGCATGCCAGGGCACATGAACGTCCTGCTCGCCGAGGCCAACGTCCCGTACGACCAGCTCCGCGAGATGGAAGAGGTCAACCCCGAGTTCGAGCGCGCCGACGTAGCGCTGGTGGTGGGCGCCAACGACGTGACCAATCCGGCGGCGCGCCGCCCGGGCAACGCGGTTTCGGGCATGCCCATCCTGGATGTCGACAAGGCCAGAAGCATCATCGTCATCAAGCGCTCGATGGCTTCGGGGTACGCCGGGATCGACAACGACCTCTACAGCGATCCCAAGACGGCCATGTACTTCGCCGACGCCAAGAAGGGTCTGACCTCGCTCGTCTCGGCCACGAAGACACTAGTCGGCTGACAGCTCCTGGTTCAGCCGAGCCGCCGTGGCCCGCAGCGCAGCGACGTCCGGGCCGGTGCGGAGGACGCCCCGGGAGACGGCGGGCAGCACGCCTGGCAACCCGCCGAACAGGCGCCGCACGTCCGCTACGGTGCCGCCCTGAGCGCCCACTCCAGGCACCAGAACCGGGCCGTTCAAGCCGGTCAGGTCGACGGTCAGCTCACCCACGGTGGCGCCCACCACAACGCCAAGTGACCCCATCGGATCCGCGCCGACGTTATAGGCGCCGAGATCGTCGACAATCCCCTGGGCCAGGGCACGCTGCACGTCCGCGCCCTCGGGGTTGGAGCTCAACGCGAGCACGAAGACGCCAGCGTCGTGCTTCACCGCTGCCTCGAAGGCGGGCTGGAGCGCGCCGACCCCGACGTAGGGGCTGACGGTGATGGCGTCCACGGCCAGCGGCGCCGACGGATCGAGATAGGCGTCGGCGTAGGCGGCCATGGTGGTGCCGATGTCGCCACGCTTGACGTCGAGCAGCACGAGTGTGCCCGCCGTCCGGCAGGCGGAGATCAGCTCTTCCAGGACGGCGATGCCCCGCGCGCCGAACCGCTCGAAGAAGGCCGACTGCGGCTTGACCACTGCGACCCGCCCGGCGAAGGCCTCGGCGCAGATCTCGCTGAACCCGCGGAGACCCGCGACATCGTCGCCGAGCCCCCACTGCCGCAGCAGGGCCGGATGCGGGTCGAGGCCCACGCACAGCCGGCCGTGGCCGTGCGTGGCCTCCAGCAGCCGGGCGCCAAAGCCGGTCACGTGCCCACCATCGCCCGCTGCGGATGGGCCCGGCCGATCGCCTCGCGGACCGACGCGAAGCCACGTTCCTCCAGTGCGTCCGTCAGCTCGTGCAGGACCCGGATCGGCGCGGCCGGGTCGCCGAACACCGCGGTGCCGACGGAGACGGCGGTGGCGCCGGCGAGCAGGAAGCGCAGCGCGTCCAAGCCGCTGCGGATGCCGCCCATGCCGAGGATGGGCACGTGCGGCAGGGCCTGGTGCACCTGCCACACGCAACGCAGCGCCACCGGGCGGATCGCGGGCCCGGACAGGCCTCCGGTCACCCCGCCGAGCACCGGCGCCATCCGGTCCACGTCGATCTCCAGGCCGAGCAGCGTGTTGATGAGGCTGAGCCCGTCGGCCCCGGCGTCGGCACAGGCGCGGGCGATGACGGTGATGTCGGTGACGTCCGGGGTCAGCTTCGCGAACACCGGGGTGCGCGGATCGGCGGAGCGCCGCACCGCGCCGATCACCCGGGCGGCCGCGCTGGGATCGCAGGCGAACACCTCGCCGCGTTTCTCCACATTCGGGCAGGAGATGTTGACCTCGATCATCGACACCGCCCGGTTTCCATACAACCGCCGGGTCAGCGAGACGAACTCGTCCGTGCTGCTGCCGGCGATGGACACGACGGCGCGGGCGCCGTGCCGGGCCAGCCACGGCAGGTCTTCGCGCAGGAACGCGTCGATGCCGGGACCTTGGAGGCCGATTGAGTTGAGCATGCCACTCGGTGTCTCGGCCATCCGCGGGGTGGCCCGGCCGGAGCGGGCCCGCAGCTGGATCGACTTGGTGACGACGGCGCCCAGCTCGTTCACGTCGAAGAACTGGCTCAGCTCCCGCCCCGCCGCGGCGCAGCCGGAGGCGGTGAGCACCGGGTTCGGCAGGGTCAGCGATCCCAATCGGGTGGTCATTTCGACGGTCATCCGCCACCGCCCATCGCATCGGCGCCGACGAGATCGGCGGGCAGCCGACCCACGTCGTCCCAGCGCACCCGCCCGCCGTCGAAGACCGGGCCGTCGACGCAGGAGCGGACGAACCGGGACCGCCCGTCGTCGCCGCGGACGGGCAGGACGCAGGTCATGCAGACCCCGACACCGCAGGCCATGGACTCCTCCACGGCCACCTGGGCGACGATGGCGTGGTCGCGGGCTACCTGCGACACCGCTCGCAGCATCGCCATAGGCCCGCAGGCGTAGACGACCTGGGCGCCGGTCCGGGCGATGGCGTCCGGCAACGCATCGGTGACCAGGCCCGGCTGCCCGGCGGACCCGTCGTCGGTGGTGACGGTGACCGTGCCGACCGTACGCCGAACCATCAGCTCGCCGAAGAGCCGGTCCGCGCTCGCCGCGCCGACGATCACTTCCAGCGGCGTGCCGCTGGCCAGCAAACCCCGAGCAAGTGGCACCAGGGGCGCGGTGCCGTAGCCGCCGCCCACGAGTACGGCGGGCACGGGCCGGCTCGGTAGCGGGAACGGCCGGCCCAGGGGGCCGACGACGTCCAGCCGGGCCCCGGCGGGCTGACTGACCAGCCACCGGGTGCCCGGACCGTGCTCGGCCACGACGAACGACACGGTCCCTGCGAACTCCGCACCTGGGGTGGCGTCGGAGATAGCGAGGGCGCGCCGCAGGATCATGGCGGTATCCGGGCCGCCCACCGCGACGGCCACGAAGTGGCCGGGCTCGAAGCGCTCGGCGATTTCCGGCGCGACGATGGTGAACTGCACATACGCGCCGATTTTCTGCACCGAGAAGATCTCGGCGTCGCGCAGGTGCACCGGACCCCTCAATGTCCTGCCTCCCCGATGAGCTGGGCCAGCCGTCGATGGTGCTCCTGGAGCGAGCGGACCCCGACGTCACCGCGCACCAGCGCCTCGATGCCCTGCACCGCGGCCGCGGCCGCCTGCACGGTAGTGATGCACGGGATCTCCGCGGCCACCGCCGCCGTCCGGATCTCGTAGCCGTCGACCCGTGGGCCCGAGTTACCCGGCGAGCCGAACGGGGTGTTGAGCACCAGGTCGACGTCGCCGGCCAGGATGCGGGACACGACCTGGTCGCCGTGCTCGCCGGCGTCGCTGAACTTGGCCACGACCTCGGCGGGCACGCCGTTGCGGCGCAGCACCTGCGCGGTGCCCTCGGTGGCGATGACGCGGAAGCCGAGGTCGGCGAGCCGCTTTACCGGGAACACGGCGGCGCGCTTGTCCCGGTTGGCCACGGAGACGAAGACCGTCCCCGACGTCGGCAGCGACCCGTAGGCTGCGCTCTGGCTTTTCGCGAACGCGGTCCCGAACACCGCGTCGATGCCCATGACTTCACCGGTCGACTTCATCTCCGGGCCGAGGATCGAGTCGATCGAATCGCCCTCCGACGTGCGGAAACGGTGGAACGGCAGCACCGCCTCCTTCACCGCAATGGGAGCGGCGGCGGGCAAGTCGCCGCCGTCACCGTCGGCGCGCAGCATGCCCTCGGTCCGCAGGTCCGCGACGGTGGCGCCGAGTGCGATCCGGGCCGCGGCCTTGGCCAACGGGACGGCGGTGGCCTTCGAGACGAACGGCACGGTGCGGCTGGCCCGCGGGTTCGCCTCCAGCACGTACAGCACGTCACCGGCCAGGGCGTACTGCACGTTGAGCAGCCCGCGCACGCCGACACCGCGGGCGATCGCCAGCGTGGACTGTCGCACCCGGTCGATGTCGCCCCGGCCCAATGTGATCGGCGGGAGGGCGCAGGCCGAGTCGCCGGAGTGGATGCCGGCCTCCTCGATGTGCTCCATCACTCCGCCGAGATACAGCTCGGTGCCGTCGTAGAGGGCGTCGACGTCGATCTCGAGAGCGTCGTCGAGGAACCGGTCGACCAGCACTGGATGGTCCGGGCTGACCTCGGTGGCCCGGGCGATGTATGCGGCCAGGTTCGTCTCGTCGTAGACGATCTCCATTCCGCGCCCACCCAGCACGTACGACGGTCGGACCAGCACCGGATAGCCGACCTCGTCGGCGACCCGCTTGGCTTCGTCGAATGACACCGCAGTGCCGAACTTCGGCGCCGGCAACTCGGCCTCGCGCAGCACCCGTCCGAACGCGCCCCGGTCCTCGGCCAGGTCGATGGCCTCGGGCTGGGTGCCGAGGATCGGCACACCGCGCTCCTTGAGCCGGCCGGCCAGGCCCAGCGGCGTCTGCCCGCCGAGCGTGCAGATGACGCCGACCACGTCACCGGACTGCTGCTCCGCGTGCACCACCTCGAGCATGTCTTCCAAGGTGAGCGGCTCGAAGTACAGCCGGTCGGCGGTGTCGTAGTCGGTCGACACCGTCTCGGGGTTGCAGTTGACCATGACGGTCTCGTATCCGGCGGCGCGCAGCGCCATGACCGCGTGCACACACGAGTAGTCGAACTCGATGCCCTGCCCGATCCGGTTCGGCCCGCTGCCGAGGATGATCACCTTCGGCCGCTCGCGCTGCTCGGCCACCTCGGTCTCCTCGTCGTACGCGGAGTAGTGGTACGGCGTTTGGGCCGCGAATTCGGCAGCGCACGTGTCGACGGTCTTGAAGACCGGACGGATGCCGATGCGGTGGCGCAGTACCCGCACCCCGTCCTCACCGGCCAGCTCTGGACGCAGGGCGGCGATCTGCCGGTCCGACAACCCGAACCGTTTGGCCCGGCGCAGCAGCTCCGGGGTCAGAGTCGGCGCCTCGGCCACCTCCGTGCCGACCGAGTCGATGAGGGCTATCTGGTCCAGGAACCAGGGGTCGATGCCGGTGGCCTCGGCGATCTCCTCGACGCTGGTCCCGGCCCGCAGGGCCTGGTGGATCGCGTACAGCCGGCCGTCGGTGGGCAGCCGCAGGTCGGTCTGCACCACCTCGGTGGTCCAGAACCCGGCCGCCTTGGTCTCCATCGAGCGCATCGCCTTGCCGAGCGCCTCGGTGAAGTTGCGGCCGATGGCCATCGCCTCGCCCACGCTCTTCATGTGGGTGGTCAGCCTCGGGTCGGCGCCCGGAAACTTCTCGAACGCGAAGCGCGGCATCTTGACGACCACATAGTCCAGCGCCGGCTCGAACGATGCGGGCGTCTTCAGCGTGATGTCGTTGGGGATTTCGTCCAGCGTGTAGCCGACGGCGAGCTTCGCCGCGATTTTGGCGATCGGGAAGCCGGTGGCCTTCGAGGCCAACGCCGATGAACGTGATACCCGCGGGTTCATCTCGATGACGATCAGCCGGCCGTCTCCGGGGTGCACCGCGAACTGGATGTTGCAGCCGCCGGTGTCTACGCCGACCGCACGCAGGACCGCGATGCCCAGATCGCGCATGAGCTGGTACTCGCGGTCGGTCAGCGTCATGGCCGGCGCGACGGTGATCGAGTCGCCGGTGTGCACGCCCATCGGGTCGAGGTTCTCGATCGAACACACCACGACCACGTTGTCCTTGCGGTCGCGCATGAGCTCGAGCTCGAACTCCTTCCAGCCCAGGACGCTCTCCTCGACCAGCACCTCGTGCACCGGGCTCGCGGCCAGCCCACGGGCCACCGCCCGCCGTACCGCATCGGCGTCCTCGGCCAGGCCTGAGCCCTGGCCACCCATGGTGAACGAGGGCCGCACCACCACGCGGTTGCCCACCTTCTCGGCAAAGGCCAGCGCCTCGGCGAGGGTCCGGCAGACCGCCGAGGCGGGCACGTCCCCCCCGACCGAACGCACGATGTCCTTGAACCGCTGCCGGTCCTCGCCGCGCTGGATGGCCTCGACGTCTGCGCCGATCAGCTCGACGCCGTACTTCTCGAGCACCCCGTTCTCGTGCAACGCCATCGCGATGTTCAGCGCGGTCTGCCCGCCCAGCGTCGGCAGGATCGCGTCCGGCTGCTCCGCCGCGATGACCATCTCGACGTACTCGGGCGTAAGCGGCTCGACGTAGGTGGCGTCGGCGAACTCCGGGTCGGTCATGATCGTCGCCGGGTTCGAGTTGACCAGGCTGACCCGGAAGCCCTCCTGGCGCAGCACCCGGCACGCCTGTGTGCCCGAGTAGTCGAACTCGCAGGCCTGGCCGATGACGATCGGCCCCGAGCCGATCACCATGATGTGCCCGATGTCGGTGCGTTTAGGCATGCCGAGTCACCGCCGTCCCGCTCGCGATCTTGATAGCGAGCGCGCGTCATAACTCGTCGTCGCTATCAAGATCGCGTCCGCTCGAGCAGGTCCGCGAACCGGTCGAACAGGTAGTCCGCGTCGTGCGGGCCGGCGGCGGCCTCGGGGTGGTACTGGACGCTGAAGGCGGGCACGTCCAGCGCGCGCAGGCCCTCCACGACGTTGTCGTTCAGCCCGACGTGGCTGACCTCGACGCCGCCGAACTCGGTCTCGGCGACCCGGTCGAGCGGGGCGGCGACGGCGAAGCCATGGTTGTGCGCGGTCACCTCGACCTTGCCGGTGGCCCGGTCCTGCACCGGCTGGTTGATGCCGCGGTGCCCGTAGCCGAGCTTGTAGGTGCCGAAGCCGTACGCGCGCCCCAGCAGCTGGTTGCCGAAGCAGATGCCGAACAGCAGCGTTCCCGAGGCCAGCAGGGCGCGCAGCACGGTGATGTCAGCCGTGGACGGGTCGCCCGGCCCGTTGGACACGAACACCGCATCCGCGCCGGTGGCCCGGATGGTGGCCACGTCCGCGTCGTACGGCAGGACGTGGGTGGTGATGCCGCGCTGTGCCATCCGATGCGGGGTCATCGCCTTAATGCCGTAGTCCAGCGCCGCCACGGTGAAGCGGTGTGCGCCGATGGCCTCGACGACATACGGCGCGGTGGTGGTCACCGCCGCCGAGAGGTCGGCGCCGGACATCGGCGGGGAGGTGAGCACCCGTTCGTGCAGGCCCCGCGTCTCTGCCGTGGAGATGGCGCATCGCATGGCGCCGCGCTCGCGCAGGTGGCGGGTCAGCGCCCGGGTGTCGAGGCCGCTGATACCGACGACGCCCTGGGCGACCAGTGCGTCAGCGAGGCTGGCAGTGGCGCGCCAGGACGAGGGCCGCGGCGCCGGATCGCGCACCACGTACCCCGACACCCAGATCCGACCGGACTCGGCGTCCTCGTCGTTGACGCCGGTGTTTCCGATGTGCGGAGCGGTCTGGACGACGATCTGCCGGTGGTAGCTCGGGTCGGTGAGCGTCTCCTGGTAGCCGGTCATGCCGGTGGCGAAGACGGCTTCACCAAAGGCCTCGCCCTCCGCGCCGAACGGCTCGCCGTGGAACGAGCGGCCGTCCTCCAGCACCAGCACAGCCATCTACGCGAGACTTCCGTTCAGCACCGTGGGCGTGCCGCGCAGGAACGTGGCCACCACTCGGCCGGGCAGCTTGCGTCCGGCGAACGGGGTGTTGCGGCTGCGCGAGACGACCTCGTGCGGGTCGACCAGCCAGGTGGCGTCCGGGTCTACGAGGACCAGGTTGGCCGGCTCCCCCGCCTCGATGGGTCGGCCGTGCCCGACTAGCGCCCCGATCCGGGCCGGCGCCGTGCTCATCCGATCGGCGATGCCACGCCACCCCAGCGAGTCGAGCATGACCTCGATGACGACTGACAGCGCAGTCTGGAGGCCGAGCATGCCCGGCCGCGCCGCGCCCCATTCGGTCTCCTTGTCCTCGGTGGCGTGCGGAGCGTGGTCGGTGGCCACGCAGTCGATCGTTCCGTCGGCCAGGCCGGCGCGCAGCGCCTCGACGTCGGCCTGGGTGCGCAACGGCGGGTTGACCTTGTAGACGGGGTCGTAGGTCTCGGCCAGGTCGTCGGTGAGCAGCAGGTGGTGCGGGGTCACCTCCGCGCTGACCGGCAGGCCCCGCTCCTTGGCCAGCCGGATGATCTCGACCGAGCCCGCGGTGGAGACGTGGCAGACGTGCAACCGCGAGCCGACGTGTCCGGCCAGCAGCACGTCGCGGGCGATGATCGCCTCCTCGGCCACGCCCGGCCAGCCGGCCAAACCGATGCGGCCGGAGACCTCGCCCTCGTTCATCTGCGCGTCTACGGTCAGCCGCGGATCTTCGGCGTGTTGGGCAACAACGCCGTCGAAGGCCTTGACATACTCGAGGGCGCGGCGCATCAGCAGCGGGTCGGAGACGCAGGAGCCGTCGTCGGAGAACACCCGCACCTGTGCCGCCGAGTCGGCCATGGCGCCGAGTTCGGCCAGCTGGACACCCTGCCGGCCGACGGTCACCGCGCCGATCGGCTGCACGTCGACCCGGCCCGCCTCGCGACCCAGCCGCCACACCTGCTCGACCACCCCGGCGGTGTCGGCCGTAGGCTCGGTGTTCGGCATCGCGAAGACGGCGGTGTAGCCGCCCAGGGCCGCCGCCGCCGAGCCCGAGGCCACGGTCTCGGCGTCCTCCCGTCCGGGTTCGCGCAGGTGAGTGTGCAGGTCCACCAGTCCGGGGAGCAGCACGAGGCCAGCTCCGTCGACGACCTGCGCCTTCGCCGGCGCGCTGAGTTCGGGAAGGACGGCCGCGATCACCCCGTCGTCGATCAGGACGTCGACGGCGTCCTCGCCATAGGGGCGCACCTGGCGCAGAACGACGCTCACTGCTCTTCGGGGTCCCCGCGAAAAACGCGGAGTGTCGTGTGCGGAGCGTTTTCGTGGGGTAATCACTGCTCTTCGCTTCCGCCGAGGAGGAGGTAGAGGACGGCCATCCGCACGCTGACCCCGTTGGTGACCTGCTCGACGATGGTCGAGCGCTTCGGGTGGTCGGCCACCTCGGCGGCAATCTCCATGCCGCGGTTCATCGGGCCGGGATGCATCACGATGGCGTCGTCCGGCAGCAGCGCCATCCGAGGCGCGTCTAGGCCGTAGCGCCGCGAGTACTCCCGGGCGCTGGGGAAGAACGAGGCGTTCATCCGCTCGCGCTGCACCCGCAGCATCATCACCACGTCGGCCATGGGGAGCGCCTCGTCCAGGTCGTAACCGACCTCGACCGGCCAGGTGTCGACCCCCGAGGGCAGCAGCGTCGGCGGGGCGACGAACCGCACGTGCGCGCCGAGGGTCCGCAGCAGCAGCGCGTTGGACCGGGCCACGCGGGAGTGCAGCACGTCGCCGACGATCACCACCCGCAGTCCGGCGAGGTCGCCGGCACCGCCACGCAGCCGCCGCCGGATCGTGAACGCGTCCAGCAACGCCTGGGTGGGGTGCTCATGCGTGCCGTCCCCCGCGTTGACGACGCTGCCGCGTACCCAGGTGGCCAGCCGGTCCGCGGCGCCGGAGTAGGAGTGCCGGATCACGACGGCGTCCGTGCCCATTGCCTCCAGGGTGAGCGCCGTGTCCTTCAGCGACTCGCCCTTGGAGACGCTGGACCCCTTGGCCGCGAAGTTCACCACGTCCGCCGACAGCCGCTTGGCGGCGAGCTCGAACGAGGTCTTGGTCCGCGTGGAGTCTTCGTAAAAGAGGTTGACCACGGTCCGGCCGCGCAGCGTCGGCAGCTTCTTGATCTCGCGTCCGCTCAGCGCCCGGTCGAGCCGCTCGGCGGTGTCGAGGACGAGCACCGCGTCGGTGCGGTCCAGGTCGGCGGCGGAGAGCAGATGCTTCTTCACGCGGGGCTCCCGGTGGGTTCGACGATGGCCACGCCGTCGGTGCCGTCCACCTCGCGCAACGAGACGTGCACCTGTGCCTGTGGGTCGGTGGGGATGTTCTTGCCGACGTAGTCGGCCCTGATGGGCAGCTGGCGGTGCCCGCGATCGACGAGCACGGCCAACTGGACGACGTCCGGCCGGCCCAGTTCGGTCAGCGCGTCGAGGGCGGCGCGGACCGTTCGACCGGAGAAGAGCACGTCGTCGACCACCACCACGAGCGCGCCGTCGATGCCGCCCGGCGGCTCGATGGTCTCGACCAAGGGCCGCACCGAGTGGCGGCGCAGGTCGTCTCGGAACAGGGTGATGTCCAGCACGCCGGCCGGGATCTGCTCGCCGAAGTCCGCGATCCGGCCGCTGAGGCGGCTGGCCAACGGCGCGCCTCGGGTGGGAATGCCCATCAGCACCCGGCGCGAGGCGCGGGCGGTGTTCTCGATGATCTGGTGGGCCAGCCGGTCCAGCGTCCGCGTGATGTCGGCCGGACCGAGGATCTGGGTGACCCGGCCGTCCGTGGGACGGGGCCCGGATATGGCCAGGCGAGCACGTTCTGCCATTCGGCCTCCGCAACCTTGCTCGCCTCACGGGACGAGCGTTAAAGGATTCGGTCGCGGCGAGGCTACCAGCCCGCCGGGCGTCGGCCGGGCCGCGCCACGCATAGCGAGGGCCGGTCCTCAGGCGATCGCGGGCTGGTCACGCATCACCCGCCCCAAGACGCCGTTGACGAAGCGGGGCGACTCATCGGTGGACAGCGTTTTGGCCAGTTCCACCGCCTCGTCGATGACGACCGGATCGGGCACGTCGCTCCGCCACAGCAGCTCGTAGACAGCCAGCCGGAGGATGGCCCGGTCGACGTCGGGCATGCGGTCGAGTTCCCAACCCTCGGCGTAGGCCGAGAGGATGGTGTCGATCCGCTCCCGGGCGCCGTGCACGCCTTCCACCAGCTCCACGGTGTAGTCGTTGACGGGCGGGTCGGCCATCGCCACCCGCTCGGCCACCGTCTCGATCACGTCCACGCCGCGCAGATCGGCCTCGTAGAGCAGGTCCACGGCGCGCTTTCGTGCCTTCGATCTGGCGGCCATGACGGGCGCAGGCTAGGCGTTGACGCGGCCGAGATAACGGCCGTCGCGGGTGTCCACCTTGACCGTCTCACCCGTGCTGACGAACAGCGGCACCTGGATCTCCGCGCCCGTCTCGATCGTGGCGGGCTTGGTGTCGCCGGTGGCTCGGTTGCCCTGTACGCCCGGGTTGGTGTGCGAGATGACGACCTCAATGCTCGTCGGTAGCTCGACGTACAGCGGCGTCCCGTCGTGGATCGCGACCACGACCTCGGCGTTGTCGAGCAGGAAGTTGGCGGCGTCGCCAACCGTGTTCGCGGGAACGTGCACCTGGTCGTAGGTCTCGCCGTCCATGAACACGAAGTCGGTGCCCTCGCGGTAGAGGTAGCTCATCCCCCGCTTGTCGACGTTGGCCGTCTCCACCCGGGTTCCGGCGTTGAAGGTACGGTCCACCACCTTGCCGGTCAGCACGTTCTTCAGCGTGGTGCGCACGAAGGCGCCGCCCTTGCCGGGCTTGACATGCTGGAACTCCACGACCGTCCACAACTGGCCGTCGATGTTCAGGACCATGCCGTTCTTGAGGTCGTTTGTCGTCGCCACTGCGCGCAGGTCTCCTTCAAGATTGCCGGGGGTCCAGCAATGCTACCGGCGCTCATACGAGCGGGCGGACGGTCAGGGCACGGTTAGCCGTCCCTCGGCAACGACGAGGCCGCCGCCGGAGAGCCGCACCCGTTCGCCGTCGATGTCGACCTGGATCCGGCTGGGTCGTCCGATGCGATGACCCTGTTCGATGATCACCGGTGTGCCCGCCCCGACGCGTCCGGAGCCGGTGAGCGTAGCGGCCAACGGCCCGGCGGCCGTCCCGGTGGCCGGGTCCTCGCCGATGCCCATCGTGGGGTTGAAGAACCGGGCGTACGCGTGCGCTCCGTCGTCCGGGTCGGCCGCGGCGGTCGTGAAGACGTAGCAGCCCTCGCCGCCCGCGTCGGCCAGTACCGCCACCAGCCGTGCGGAATCGGGGACGGCTCGATCCACTGCGGCCCGGTCCGCCAACGGCACCAGCAGGTGGGCGGCCCCGGTGGACACCACCTGGGCCGGGCGATCCTGGGCGATTTCGTCCGGGCGCAGTCCGAGCGCGGCCGCCAGCGGCTCTGGGTCGTCGAGCGCTGCCCCGAATCGCGGCGGCGACTGGTCCATGACGATCCGGGTTCGAGCGCCGGGCTCCTGAACGATCTCGACGTCCAGGACATCGGCGCCGATCTGCTGCCTCATCACCCGCGACGGTTGGTCGCCGACCTGACCGGACGCGGCCAGCCACAGCCAGGCGCCCAGCGCGTTGTGGCCGGCGCCGTCGACCTCCGCGCCGATCGGAGTGAACGAGCGCAACCTCCAGTCAATGCCGGCCTTCGTGGGCCGCAGGAGGAACGTCGTCTCCGACTGGTTGAACTCCCGGGCGATGGACTGCATCTGCTCGACGGTGAGGTCGTCGGCGTCTGGCACCAACGTCAGCGGGTTTCCGGTCAGCGGCCGCTCGGCGAACACATCCACGAAGAAGAACCGGACGGCGCCTGGCGGAGCGGTCACGGCGTCGGGGCCAGCTTTGACGACAGCCACGAGAGGGCAAGCACGTAGCCTTCAGGGCCGAGGCCGACGATGACGCCGGCCGCGTGCGCGGACACGTAGGAGTGGTGCCGGTAGCTCTCGCGGACGTGCACGTTGCTGATGTGCACCTCGACCAGCGGCGCGGTGAGCGCGGCACAAGCGTCACCGAGCACGACCGAGGTGTGCGACCAGCCTCCCGGGTTGAGCACGACCGGGACGGCACCGTCCGCGGCCTCGTGCAGCCAGCCGAGCAGCTCGGCTTCGTCGTCGGTCTGGCGCACCTCGACCGACAGGCCGAGCTCGGTGCCGGCCCGGGTCCAGAACTCGCTGAGCTCGGAATAGCCAGCGCGGCCGTACACCTCCGGCTCGCGGGTGCCCAGCCGGCCGAGGTTGGCACCGTTGAGGACGAGGACGCGGGGCGGCTCAGCTGCGGTCATCGCTCACCTCTTCGTAGGCCCGCGCCAGGATCTCGGGCTCGACATCGTCGGCGCGGCCGGGTTTGGCCAGCCCATCCAACACGACGAAGCGGAGGCGGTCACCGCGCGCCTTCTTGTCCAGGCGCATGATCTCCAGCAGCTCGCCGAAGGCGCCTGCGGCGTAGCGGGTGGGCAGGCCGAGCGCGGACAGCACAGCGCGGTGCCGGTCCGCGGTCGCGTCGTCCAACCGGCCCAGAGCGCGACCCAGGGCCGCGGCGTACACGAGCCCCACGGAGACGGCCGATCCGTGCCGCCAGGCGTAGCCTTCGCGCCGCTCGATGGCGTGCCCGAGGGTGTGGCCGTAGTTCAGGACCTCCCGGATGCCTTGCTCGGTCAGGTCCGCGCCCACCACCTCGGCCTTAACCCGGACGCTGCGCACGACGATGTCCGCCTCGACAGGGTTGCCCGCGCGCGCCGCGCTCACCGGGTCGGCCTCGATCAGCTCGAGGATTACCGGGTCGGCGATGAAACCGCACTTAACCGCCTCGGCCAGACCCGCCCGGTAGTCGTGGTCGGGCAGCGTGGCCAACATGTCCAGGTCGCACAGGACGCCCGACGGCGGATGGAAGGCACCGACCAGGTTCTTGCCGTGGTCGGAGTTGACGCCGGTCTTCCCGCCGATGGCCGCGTCCAACATGCCAGCCAGCGACGTGGGCAGGTGGATGACCCGGATGCCGCGCAGCCAGGCCGCGGCCACCCAGCCGGCCAGATCGGTGGTCGAACCACCGCCCAGGCCCAGCACCGCGTCCGACCGGGTCAGGCCCAATCGCCCCAGCACGTCCCAGCAGTAGCCCGCGACCTGCAACGTCTTGGCCGCCTCGGCGTCGGGCACCTCGACGGTGTGGGCGTCGAAGCCCTGGTCACGCAGCTCGGTGCGCAACGCGTCGGCGGTGCGGCGCAGCGTCGGTGGATGGACGATGGCCAGCCGCTGCGCGGGTGCGCCCGCCACCGGGACGCGCAGAAGCGGTGCCAGCTCGCCGCGCAGCTCGCGTCCGACGAGGACGTCATAGCGATGGTCGCCGCCCACCGTGATCCGGACGGGGTTCACTGGCGGTCCGTGGCGGCACGGGCGTGCACGACGCGCGCGATCCGCGCCGCCACCTGCTGGCGGTCCAGCCCGTCCGTGTGCACGGTGAGCGTGGCCACCTCAGCGAACAGCTCGGCCCGCTCCTGGACAAGGGCGGCCAGCCGGCCCCGGACGTCACCGGCGAGCAGCGGACGCCGCGCACCGTCGCCCACCCGTTGCTGCAGCACCGGCAGCGAGGCGGTGAGCAGGGCCACCACCGTGCCGCCCGCCGCCAGCACGGACAGTCGCGTTCGGGTGCCGTCGTCGAGGAGTGCGCCACCACCCAGCGCAAAGACGCCGTTGAAGCTGTCGAACACCGCGGCGACGACGGCGGCCTCTTGTGCCCGGAACGCCGCCTCCCCGTCGGTGTTGAAGATCTCGCGCACGGTTCGGCCGGCCCGCCGCTCGATGGCGTCGTCGGCGTCGAGGAAGTCGACGCCGAGCCGGTAGGCAAGGCGCCGCCCCACCGTCGTCTTGCCGGCGCCGGGCATCCCCACGAGGACGACACAGGGACCCACGGGCATCAGCGTCCCTGCGCGAGATTGCGCTCCGCCAGGCGCTCCAGGTAGGCGCGGACGTTGCGGCTGGTCTCGGTGAGCGAGTCCCCGCCGAACTTCTCCAGCGCCGCCTCGGCCAGCACCAGCGCCACCATCGCCTCGGCGACCACGCCCGCCGCGGGCACGGCGCAGACGTCCGAGCGCTGGTTGATCGCTACCGCGGACTCGCCGCTGGCCACGTCCACGGTGGCCAGCGCGCGCGGCACGGTCGAGATCGGCTTCATCGCCGCCCGGACCCGGAGCACCTCCCCGGTCGACATGCCGCCCTCGGTGCCGCCGGACCGGTGGCTGCGGCGGCGGATGGTGCCGTCCGCGGTGCGTTCGATCTCGTCGTGCGCCTCCGACCCGAGCGCGGCGGCCACGGCGAAGCCGTCACCGACCTCGACGCCCTTGATGGCCTGGATGCCCATCAGCGCAGCCGCCAGGCGCGAGTCCAGCCGACGGTCCCAGTGCACGTGGCTGCCCAGCCCCGGCGGGACGTGGTGGGCCACCACCTCGACGACGCCGCCCAGCGTGTTCCCGGCCCGGCGGGTGCGGTCGATCAGCTCGATCATGGCCTCGGCGGCCGCGGCGTCAAGGCAGCGCACCTCGGACTTGTCGACGAGGGGTAGGTCGTCCGGCCCCGGGATCACGCCCGACCGCGCGCGCACCGTCCCGATGGCCACGACGTGGCTGAGCACGTCGACGCCGAGCGCCTGCCGCAGGAACGCGCGGGCCACCGCACCGAGTGCCACCCGCGCGGCGGTCTCACGCGCGCTGGCGCGCTCCAGCACCGGGCGGGCGTCGTCCAGGTCGTACTTCTGCATACCGACCAGGTCGGCGTGGCCGGGCCGAGGCCGGGTCAGCGGCGCGTTGCGGGCCTGGGCCTCGAGGACGTCCGGGTCGACCGGATCGGCGGCCATCACCGTCTGCCACTTGGGCCACTCGGTGTTGCCCACCCGGATCGCGACGGGACCGCCCATCGTGCGTCCGTGCCGGACGCCGCCGGTGAGCTCGACCTCGTCGGCCTCGAACGACATGCGCGCGCCCCGGCCGTAGCCCATGCGGCGACGGGCGAGATCGGCCGCGATGTCGGCGATGGTGACCTCGACACCGGCCGGGATGCCCTCGATGACCGCGACGAGCGCCACCCCATGCGACTCCCCTGCGGTCATCCACCTGAGCACGCGTCCAAGTGTTCCAGACCGGCCCGGTCGGTCCGGTCCGACGATTCAGACCCGGCCGTGCCGGGCGGCTACGGCCAGCGCGCCCACGATCAAGGCCGGGCCGAAGGCGATCTCCGTCCGCCATCCACCGCGTCGGCGAATCACCGCCCACATGCCCATGGCCGAGCCGAGTAGGAACCCGGCCGCGAGGCCGGTGATCACCTCCTCCCACCCGAGCCAGCCGAGGTAGCCGCCCAGCAGGCCGGCGAGCTTGACGTCACCGAGGCCGAGACGAGGCGCCACTACAACGGCGAGCCCGAGCATCCCCGCGAACGCGGCGAGCCCCGCACTGCCCGTCCGCACCAGGCGTCCCGGGGCGTCCTCGACGAGTGCGGCCACGGTCAGGGAGGCGGCCCCGCCCAGGTAGCCGATGGCCAGCACCCGGTCGGGCAGGCGGTGCTCGGCCAGGTCCACCCGGGCCAAGACGGCCAGCACCGCCGCCAGCCACAACCACGCTGGCAGCGCCGCCGTCCAGCCACCCGCCGCAGAGGCGGCACCGACGAGGATCGACGTAAGGAGGAGGAGCGACACCCAGCCAGTGTCAAGCGTGCGCGGGTAGGGCGGCGCGCATCGCGGCCAACGGTGCATCGCGGCCGGTCATCAGTTCGAACTGACGTGCGGCCTGGTGCAGAAGCATGTCGTGTCCGCTGGCCACTGGCGCGCCGACGGCGAGATACGGCCGAGCCAATGGGGTCGGCCAGGGCTGGTAGACCATGTCGAGAAGCGCCTGCTCCGCGCTCACCTCGAAGCCGGCCACCCGCGCGGCGGCCTCCGCGGGAAGCGCCGAGACGACCAACGCCGCGTCCCGTACGACAAAAGGCGAGAGGTCGGTCGACCGGACCGAGATCTTCGCGCGCCGGGCGGTAGTGACCAGGTCCGCGGCCCGCGCCGCCGAACGGACCGCCACCGTCACCCGCCGCACGCCCAGCGAGGCCAGTGCCACCACCGCCGCCTGGGCGGCGCCGCCGGCGCCGAGCAGCACCACCGACCCGCGCGCGGGCTCGATGCCATGCTCGCGCAGCGCCGCCACGATCCCGGCCACGTCGGTGTTGTCCGCGAGCCAGCCGCGCCCGCGGGGCAGCAGGGTGTTCGCGGCGCCGGTGACCTGCGCCAGCGATGTGCGTCGAGTGGCCGCGGCGAGCGCCACCCGCTTGAGCGGCATGGTCACCGAAAAGCCGGCGCATCCGTGGCCGGCGCCGCCGAGCACCCGGTCGAACCGGTCCACGGTGCAGTCGATCGCGGTGTAGCTCCACCCGACCATGCCGAGCGCGCGGTAGCCGGCGTTGTGCAGCGCCGGGGACAGGCT
The DNA here is from genome assembly GCA_036258135.1 of Jatrophihabitantaceae bacterium. Lineage (GTDB taxonomy): Bacteria > Actinomycetota > Actinomycetes > Mycobacteriales > Jatrophihabitantaceae > DATAEG01. Next base: position 25,015 of record DATAEG010000074.1, read on the forward strand.
GCGTCGGACGGGATGACCGAGCACGGCCGCCTTCATCAGCCGCAGCCCCAGCCCATGGCCTTGCACTTCGCCTTGGCGTGCAGGAACGCCGAATAGCTGCTGGTGAAGAACAGATGGCCCTGGGCGTCCGCGACCACGTAGTACTTCCACGGCCCACTGGCCGGGTGGATGGCCGCGTCCATGGCCGCCTCGCCAGGGTTGTCGATGGCCGTCGGCGGCAGGCCGGGACGCTTGCGGGTGTTGTACGGCGAGTTCTCGGTGTAGCTGATTTTGCGCGGGTCCTTACCTTGCACCTGGGCCTCGTAGACGCTGGTGGCGTCGATACCTAGCGGCTCGTGGGCGGCCAGCCGGTTGTAGATCACCCGGGCCACCTTGGCGCGGTCCGCGTCGAACTTCGCCTCGCCTTCGATCATGGAGGCGATGATCAGCGCCTGGTACGGCTTGATGCCCAGCGCCATGGCGGACTCGTCGAAGTTGAGCTGTTTGTCCACCGCCTGGTACTGCCCGACGAGCTGTTGCAGCACCTCGGTCGCGCTCAGGCCGGGGTCGAACTCGTACGTCTGCGGGAACAGGAAGCCTTCGACGGACTTGGGGCTGTACCCGTCCGGGATGCCGAGCTGGTCCAGCTTCTTCGCCCCCGACTGGAAGTCCGCGAGGGGGATGCCCGTGACCGCGGCCAGCTTCGGCAGCACGTCGTTGACGATCAATCCTTCGGGCAACGTCACCTTGCTGAAGACGCGGTTCTTCGGGTCCAGCAACAGCTTCACCGCGTCCTTGGCCGCCATCCGCTCCCGCATGCGGTAGAAGCCCGGTTGGAAGTCATGCGACCGGCCGCTGGACTTGGCCGCGTTGACGAACGCGCGCCTGGAGGCGACGACGTCCTTGCCCACCAGGGTCTTGCCGATCTCGTCGGCGGTCTGCCCCTCGCGGACCTGGACCAGCAGTGAGCCGCTCCCGGGGCCCGGGTAGTCCTTGGCCTGGAAGCGCTTGAGCCAGTGCGGCACGATCACGGCTCCGGCGACGATGAGCCCGATGACGACGAGGAACGCCAGCATCGCGACGATCGCGCCGGTCCAGCGGCGCCGGCCATGACGCCCATCTGACCCGCCGTAGTGGGACGAGCGGACCTCGGCCGCGCCGAACAAGGCGACGACACCGGTGTCGGCACTGCTCGGCCCCTCAGGATGGTCGGCCGCGGCATGCCTGGCGTGCCGACCAGCTTGGTAGCTCAACCTGTCTCCGGGCCTGGGGGACGATGACCGTCGAGCCATCCCTGCAGGATTTCGACGGCTGCGGCGGCGTCGATAATGACACGGCGGCGCCGCCCACGCACACCTCCTTCAGCAAGCTGGCGTCCGGCTGTCACCGTTGTGAGGCGTTCGTCTGATAGTTCCACGGGGACCGGTGCGACGCGATCAGCCAGCTCGGCCGCGAACTCTTGCGCGGCCCGCGCCGCCGTGCCCACCTCGCCACGCAACGTCCGGGGCAGCCCGACGACGACGCCCACGGCCTCATACTCGGCCACCAGATCCGCGAGCTCACCGAGGTGTCGGTCTCCCGACCGGTCCCGCGTCACCGTGCCCACCGCCGTGGCCAGCCGGCCGTCCGGGTCGCTGCGGGCCACGCCTATGCGAACGGCGCCGAAGTCCACCCCTAGCCAGACCCCGCGCTCCGACGTCACTGCCGAGCAATGGTTTCGCGGGCGGCGGCGAAGGCCGCTTCGAGCTTCTCCCGGCTGCCGCCGGCGCCCTGGGCCAGGTCGGCCTTGCCGCCGCCGCGCGCACCGAGGACGGGCGCGAAGGCCTTGACGATGTGGCCGGCGTGCAGCCCGGCGGCCTGGCCGGCGTCGTTCACCGCGACGACGAACTGCACCACGCCGTCGACGTCACTGGTCAGCAGCACCACCCCGGGCCGGGCCACGGGGAGCTGGCCGCGCACCTTGGTGGCCAACCGGCGCAGGTCCGTGCCGCCGAGCCCGCCGGCCACCTCACGGGTCACCACCTGCGCGTCGCCGATCGTCTCGGCTCCGGCCGCCAAGTCCGGCGCGACGGCCAGCAGCTCGCCGGCACGCAGCCGCTCCACTTCCTTCTCCGCGACCCGCACCCGCTCGAGCAGGGCTGCCACCCGGTCGGGGAGCTCCTCCGCCGGAGCGCGCAGCGTGTCGGAGAGCTGCATGACCAGGGCGCGTTCCCGGGCGAGGTACTGCATGGCCTCGAACCCGGTGTAGGCCTCCAGCCGGCGTACCCCGGAGCCCACCGACGACTCCCCCATCAGCGTGATCGCGCCCACCTGGGACGAATGCGCCACGTGCGTGCCGCCGCACAACTCTCGCGACCACGCCCCGCCGATCTCGACCACGCGCACCGTCTCGTCGTAGGTCTCACCGAACAGGGCCAGCGCCCCGATCTCGCGTGCTTCGGCCAGCGGCATGTAGCGCACGTCGACGGGCAGGTCGCGACGCAGCGCCTGGTTGGCGACATCCTCGATGTCCTGCTTGGCGCGCCCGTCCAGAGCCTTGCCCCACGCGAAGTCCAGGCGCAGGTAGCCGGGCCGGTTGTACGAACCGCTTTGCAGCGCGGACGGGCCCAACACCTGACGCAGCGCGGCGTGCACGATGTGCGTCCCCGAGTGGGCTTGGCGCGCGGACGTTCGCCATTCCGGGTCGACCGCGGCCTGGACGTGGTCGCCCTCGGCGATCTCGCCCTCGACGACGTCGACCTTGTGCACGATCAGGCCCTTCACCGGGCGCTGCACGTCGAGGACCTTGAGCGTGGCGCCGGTCGCTGAAGTGATCGTCCCCTCGTCGGCGACCTGACCGCCGGACTCGGCGTAGAACGTGGTGCGGTCGAGAACCACCTCGACGACCTCGCCCTCGCTCGCGGCGGCGCGGCGCTCCCCGTCGCGGATGATGCCGCGCACCGTCGCCTCTGAGGTCAAGGCCTGGTAGGCGAGGAACTCGGTCGGGCCCTGGTCGCGCAGCGCGCGGTATACCGGCGAGTTGCGGTGGCTGAGCTTCTTGGAACGGCTGTCTTCGCGGGCCCGCTCGCGTTGCTCGCGCATCAGCCGGCGGAACTCGACCTCGTCCACGGTCAGACCCGCCTCCGCGGCCATCTCCAGCGTGAGGTCGATCGGAAAGCCGTAGGTGTCGTGCAGCAGGAACGCGCTCTCGCCCGGCAGGGTCGACGAACCGCGTTCCTTGGCCGCTCCGACCGCGACGTCCAGGATCGTCGTCCCGGCCGCGACGGTGCGCGCGAACGCCTGCTCCTCGGCGTAGGCGATCATCTCGATGCGGCCGAAGTCGGTGCCGATCTCGGGATACGACGGCGCCATACAGTCGCGGGCCACCGGCATGAGCTCAGGCAGCGCATGCCCGGCGTCATAGCCGAGCAGCCGCATGGCCCGGATGGCGCGGCGGATGATGCGGCGCAGGACGTACCCGCGTCCCTCGTTGGCCGGCGTCACGCCGTCGCCGATGAGCATGATCGCGGTCCGGACGTGATCGGCGATGACGCGCAGCCGCACATCGTCCGGGTGACTCTCCTCCGCGGTGTGCCCCGACTGCACGCCGTAGCGCTTTCCGGTGAGCTCCGCGGCCCGGTCCAGGATGGGACGGGTCTCGTCGATCTCGTAGAGGTTGTCGACGCCCTGCATGATCGTGGCCATCCGCTCCATGCCCATGCCGGTGTCGATGTTCTTCTTCGGCAGGTCGCCGAGCACGACGTAGTCGCCCTTGTGCGGACCGGTCGACTCGCCCCGCTCGTACTGCATGAAGACGAGGTTCCAGTACTCCATGAAGCGGTCCTCGTCGACCGAAGGGCCGCCTTCTGGCCCGTACTCCGCGCCGCGGTCGTAGAACAGCTCGCTGCACGGGCCCGCTGGACCGGGAATGCCCATGTCCCAGGTGTTGTCGGCCTTACCCCGGCGGACGATCCGTTCCATCGGCACGCCGATGACGCGGTGCCAGATGTCGACGGCCTCGTCGTCCTCGCTGTAGACGGTCGGCCAGATGCGCTCACCGTCCAGGCCGAAGCCGCCGTCGTCGAGGGGGTTGGTGGACAGGTCCCAGGCCAGCTGGATGGCGCCTTCTTTGAAGTAGTCGCCGAAAGAGAAGTTGCCGTTCATCTGGAAGAACGTGCCGTGCCGGGTGGTCTTGCCGACCTCCTCGATGTCCTGGGTACGGATGCATTTCTGGACGCTGGTGGCACGCGGCCACGGCGGGGTCTGCGCGCCGATGAAGTAGGGCACGAACTGCACCATGCCGGCGTTGACGAAGAGCAGGTTGGGGTCGTCGAAGGGCAGCGGGACGCTCGGGACGACGGTGTGGCCGTTCTTCTCGAAGTGCGTCAGGAACCGCCGCTTGATCTCAGCGGATTTCACCCGGTCGCCGTCCCTCCCGGCACTCCGGCCGCTGTGACGTCGCCCGCGTCCAGGCCCGCCCCTTCGCGCAGCTCGACCTCCCGCTCCCGCATGCTCTCGCGCACCTCGGCGGCGAAGTCCTGGACCGCCTGGGTGAGCTCCGCGAGCGCCGAGCCGGTCGACTGGGCCATGTTCCTCGGCGTCAACCGCTGCGCGGTCTGGTTCAGCTTGCGGAAGACCAGCGCACCAAGCGCCAGGCCGATGCCCAACCAGAACAACCGGCGCATGAACTAACTCCCTTTCCGCGAGGCCCGGTGCCGCCGGCGCGCGGCCCGTTGCGCCTCAGCTATGCGGCGCTTGTAGAGGGTGCGCCGCACCCCATAGCTGAACGCGGCCGCCTTGATCAGCGGGCTGCCGACGGTACTCGACGCGATCGATGTCAGGGCGGCGGCGTTGGCGGTGATCGAGCTGACGCCCCTGCTCACGCCCTCCAGTTCGTCCAGCTGGGCGTTCACGGCCTTCACCGTGTCCTGGGCGCTGATCAGGATCGGGGTGGCGCCCTCGCGGGTCTGGCGGATCGTCAGCGTGGCCTCGTCCAGCGTCTTGCCCAGCTTCAGCAGCGGCACGGCCAGGAAGAGCACGAGCAACACCAGCGCGCCAGCGGCGATCAACGCCGCGATCCCTCCAGCGGACACGCCGTCCTCCTCGTTGATTCGGCGAGGCCTCGAACTCGGTGACTCTATCCGGTGGCGCGAGCGGCTCCTGCGGAGATCAATCCGCGCCTGCCCTATCCGCCCCCAGGGGGAGGTTATGCCGACGACACGCCGGCGAAGGCGAGCAGACACTCCCCCTGGACCGGCACACCTCCACCTCGGCGCCCGGCGTCGGCGGTGCTGCTCAGTCCTCGGGGGGCTCGCCGCGGATGATCTTGCGCAGCGTTTCGAGGCGTTCGGTCACGGCTCGCTCGTTGCCGCGGGTCGTGGGCGTGTAGTACTCGCGGCCGTGCAGCCCGGCGGGCAGGTGTTCCTGCGCGACGACGCCGGCCGGGTCGTCATGCGGGTAGCGGTAGCGAGCGCCCTTGGGCACCTTCTCCGCGCCCGGGTAGTGGGTGTCGCGCAGCGCCGCGGGCACCGAGCCGCCGCGGCCGTCCCGGACATCGCGCAGCGCGGCCTCGATGGCGGTGATCACCGCGTTCGACTTGGGGGCCAGCGCCAGATGGATGGTGGCTTGGGCCAGGTTGATCCGCGCCTCGGGCATGCCGATCAACTGGACGGCTTCGGCGGCCGAGGTGGCCACCAGCAGGGCGGTCGGATCGGCCATGCCGATATCCTCCGACGCGTGCACCACCAGCCGTCGCGCGATGTATCTGGGGTCCTCGCCGGCCTCGATCATCCGTGCCAGATAGTGCAGTGAGGCGTCGACGTCAGAACCACGGATCGACTTGATGAAGGCGCTGATGACGTCGTAGTGCTGGTCGCCGTCCCGGTCGTATTTGAGTGCCGCCTTGTCTACGGCCTGCTCGACGGTGGGCAGGTCGATGACGGTCTCCCCCATCGCCTCGGCGGTGCCCGCGGCCGCCTCCAGCGCCGTCAGGGCACGCCGCGCATCGCCCTGCGCCAGGCGGACGACGTGCTCGCGGGCCGCGGCCTCCAGCGTGAACTGGCCGTCCAGACCGCGTGGATCAGCCAGCGCGCGGTCGACGAGCAGGGCCACATCGGCGTCGGTGAGCGGCTCGAGGGTGAGCATCAGGCTGCGGGACAGCAGCGGCGAGACGATGGAGAAGAACGGGTTCTCGGTGGTGGCGGCCACCAGCGTGACGGTGCGGGCCTCGACCGCGGCCAGCAGGGAGTCCTGCTGGGTCTTGGAGAAGCGGTGGATTTCGTCCAGGAAGAGCACCGTCTGTATGTCGTGGTACCTCAGGTCGCGGCGGGCCTGCTCGATGGCGGCCCGCACCTCGCGCACCCCGGCGTTCAGCGCGGACATGGCCACCAGCCGGCGGTTGCCCGACGCCAAGACGATGGAGGCGATGGTCGTCTTGCCCGTCCCGGGCGCCCCCCACAGGATGAGCGACATCGGTGCGTCGCCCTCGACCAGCCGTCGCAGCGGCGAGCCGGGCGCCAGGAGGTGATCCTGGCCGACGACCTCGTCCAGCGAGCGCGGCCGCATCCGGGCGGCCAGCGGCGCGTTCATGTCGACCGCGGCCAGCGGGGCCTTCCCAACGTCGGACGACGGTTGCGCGTCGAAGAGTGTCGGCCCGGTCATATCCCCAGCCTATGGCCGGACCCTGACCGCGATCTTGATAGTCGGCGCGAGGCCAGGCTCGTCGTGGATCTCAAGGTCCGTCGGATTTGGCGTCGACGCCCGCCTCACGCCGCTGCTGGGCCGTGATGGGCGCCGGCGCGCCGGTCAGCGGGTCGTACCCGCCGCCGGTCTTCGGGAAGGCGATGACGTCGCGGATGGAGTCGGTATCGGAGAGCAGCGCGTTGATCCGGTCCCAACCGAACGCGATGCCGCCGTGCGGAGGCGCCCCGTAGGCGAAGGCGTCGAGCAGGAAGCCGAACTTCTCCCGGGCCTCGTCGGGGCTGAGACCCATCACCTCGAAGACCCGCTCCTGGACGTCCCGGCGGTGGATACGGATGGACCCGCCAGCGATCTCGTTGCCGTTGCAGACCAGGTCGTAGGCGTAGGCCAGCGCCGCGCCGGGGTCGGTGTCGAAGGTCTCCATCGACTCCGGCTTCGGCGAGGTGAACGCGTGGTGCACCGCGGTCCAGGCGCCGCTGCCCACGGCCACCTCCCCGCTGGCCACGGCCTCGCTGGACGGCTCGAACAGCGGCGCATCGACGACCCAGACGAACGACCACTGGCCGGGCTCGATGAGCGAGAGCTGCCGGGCGATCTCCAGCCGGGCCGCCCCCAATAGCGCGCGGGACGTCTTGACCGGCCCCGCGGCGAAGAACACGCAGTCGCCGGGCTGGGCACCGACGTGCTCCGCCAGGCCGGCCCGCTCGGCGTCGGACAGGTTCTTGGCCACCGGCCCGGTCACCTCGCTGTCCACGCCGAACAGGACGTAGGCGAGCCCGGGCGCACCCCGCTGTTTGGCCCAGTCCTGCCACGCGTCGAAGGCGCGGCGCGGCTGGCTGGCCCCGCCACGCATGACCACAGCGCCCACGTACGGCGCCTGGAACACCCGGAACGGCGTGTCCTGGAAGTACTCGGTGCACTCCACCAGTTCCAGACCGAAGCGCAGGTCCGGCTTGTCGGTCCCGAACCGGCGCATCGCCTCGGCGTAGGTCATCCGGTCGATCGGCGTCGGCACGTCGTACCCGATCGTCGACCACACCGCGCCGACGATGCTCTCGGACAGCTCGATGACGTCGTCCTGGTCGACGAAGCTCATCTCGATGTCGAGCTGGGTGAACTCCGGCTGGCGGTCGGCCCGGAAGTCCTCGTCGCGGTAGCACCGGGCGATCTGGAAGTAGCGCTCCAGGCCGCCCACCATCAGCAGCTGCTTGAACAGCTGCGGCGACTGCGGCAACGCGTACCACGAGCCCGGCCGCAGCCGGGCCGGCACCACGAAGTCGCGGGCACCCTCGGGCGTCGAGCGGGTCATCGTCGGTGTCTCGATCTCGACGAAGCCGCGCTCGTAGAGTGCCTCCCGGGCCGCCCGGTTGACCCGGCTGCGCAGCCGGATCGCCTCACCCGGCGCCTTGCGGCGCAGATCCAGGTAGCGGTAGCGCAGCCGGACGTCCTCCCCGACGGACACGTGCTCATCGATCGGGAACGGCAGCGCGCTCGCCGGGTTCAGCACGTCGAGCGAACTGGCGTCCACCTCGACGTCGCCAGTGGCGATCGCCGGGTTGGCATTGCCCTCGGGCCGCAACTTCACCTCGCCCACGACCTGCACGCACCACTCGTTGCGCAGCTCGTGGGAGATGGAGTCCTCACGGACCACCACCTGGACGGTCCCGGAGGCGTCCCGCAGATCGATGAACGCCACCCCGCCGTGGTCGCGCCGTCGTGCCACCCACCCGGCCAACGTCACCTTGACGCCGGCGTCCTCAGCACGCAGCGTCCCGGCGTCGTGGGTTCGCAGCACTATCCGATCTCCCTCAATATGGCGATCAGGTCGGTCAGCGGCACCGCCGACTGCGCGCCGCTCACCATGTCCCGGACCTGGGCCACGCCGACCTCGATGTCCCGGTCACCGAGCACCACGGTACGGGCCGCGCCGGACCGGTCGGCGCCTTTCATCGCGCCCTTCAGGCCTCGGGTGCCGTAGGCCATATCGACGCGGACGCCTGCGGCGCGCAGCTCCGCTGCTAGAACGACGCACCGCGCCCGGGCCGCATCGCCCAGCGGGACGAGGTACACATCGACCCGACCGCCGGTTCCGAACTGGAGGCCCTCGGCCTGGCAGGCCAGCAGCGTCCGGTCCACGCCGAGACCGAACCCCACGCCCGACAACGGCGGGCCACCGAGGACCTCCATCAGACCGTCGTAGCGGCCGCCGCCGCCGATGCCGGATTGAGCGCCGAGACCTTCGTGGACGAACTCGAACGTCGTCTTCGTGTAGTAGTCCAGGCCGCGCACCAGACGGGGATTAAGCTGGTAGCTGATGTCCAGCGCCTCCAGGTAGCCGCGCACCTCGGCGAAGTGCGCCGCGCACTCGGCGCACAGGAAGTCGAGCATGACCGGCGCGGCATACAGCTGGACGCGCACCTCCGGGCGCTTGTCGTCGAGCACCCGCAGCGGGTTGAGCTCGGCGCGCCGGCGCGTATCGGCGTCGAGATCGAGACCGGCCAGGAACGCGGCGAGCGCCGCCCGGTAGGCCGGTCGGCACGTGTCGTCGCCGAGCGAGGTCAGCTCGAGCCGGTACTCGCGCAGACCGAGATCGCGGTAGCCGCGATCGGCCAGCGCGATGAGCTCGGCGTCCAAGGCCGGGTCGTCGACCCCAACGGCCTCGGCGTTGACCTGCGTGAACGTCCGCCCGCGGCCGGACTGCGGGCGTTCGGCGCGGAAGCACTGCCCGACGCTGTACAGCTTCACCGGAAGCTGGCCCCGCTCGAGGCCGTGCTCCAGCACCGCACGAATAACGCTGGCGGTGAGCTCCGGGCGCAGCGCGAGCGAGCGTCCGCCACGATCGGAGAAAGTGAACATCTCCTTGCTGACCACGTCGGTCGACTCGCCCACCCCGCGCACAAAGAGCTCGGTGTACTCGAAGGCGGGCAGGTCGGCCAGCGCGTAACCAGCGGCCCGGATCGGTGCGAGCAGCGCGTCGCGCACCGCGGCGAAGCCGTAGGACTCCGGCGGGACGTACTCCAGCGCGCCGCGCGGTGCCTGGAGGCGGGTCATCGCCTCTCCGGGGGGGTACTCATCGCAGATCCTGGAGGAACGGGTTGGACTTCAGCTCGCGGCCGATCGTGCTGGACGGGCCGTGCCCGGGACGGACCAGGGCGTCCGGCGACGCCGTCGCCACGGTCTCGCGCAGGGACTCCCGCATCCGCTCCTCGTCTCCACCGGGAAGGTCCATGCGCCCGATGGACCCAGCGAAGAGGAAGTCGCCGGTAAACATCGTCTCGACGCCGTCCGCGGAGACCACGTACATGACCGAGCCCGGCGTGTGCCCTGGGACGGACACGACCCGCACCACCAGCGGGCCCAGCTCGAGAGATTCGCCGCCGTGCAGCTCGGTGACCTTGTCCGGCACCGCCGGGGTCACCGCGCCAAGCTCGGGGGCGGGGGTGCCGGGCGGCAGGCCGATGCCGGCCCACGGGTCGTCGAGCTGCCAGCGGTCCGCGGCATGCAGGTACGCGCCGACGCCGTAGGCGCCGCTCACGTCGGCTGCGGACATGGTGTGGTCGAAGTGGCCGTGCGTGACCAGCACGGCACTCGGCGCGAGCTTGTGCTCGTCCACAAAGCGGGTCAACCGGTCCCCCAGGCCACCGCCCGGGTCGATGATCACCGCCGGCTCCCCGTCGGCCGGAGCGACGACCCAGCAGTTCGTGGCCAGGACCTGCGCCGGGATGGACTCGACGAGCACACTCATCCTCTCGTTCTGCCCACGCCGGCCTGTTCTGGCCCCAGTCGGAGCCGTGCCGAGCCTATCCTCCGCGCAGCTGGGCCTGCGCTGAAGGCGAGGAGCGCGGCGCACCGGACACAAGGAACGTCTGCGTAGACTCAGCCGCCGACCGATGACCGCGCCGCCCGCGTCGCTGCCCGGGTGCTGCGCTCAGCCAGCAGGTTTCGCCACGGAAGGATGCGCCCGCGTGCCGACCAACAAGCAACGCCGGGAAGCTGCTCGCCGCAAGCTCGAGCGTCAGCTGCAGGCTCGGGTGGCGCGCGAAAAGCGGCGTCACCGCACCATCGCGGTGCTGACCGGTGTCGGCGCAGTGGTCCTGATCGCCGCCGTGGTGACCTTCATCGTCGCGACCAATAACGACAGCAAGAACTCCGCGAGCAGCTCGAGTTCCAGCTCGTCCCGAGCCGCGCTGCCGTCCCGCAAGATCACCGCGATACCGGCGCGGGCGCCGAAGAAGACGACTGGGCCGTGCAAGTACGCCGAGACGACGGCCCTGCTGACCGGTGGACACGCCTATGACGTGGGCGTGCCGCCGGACCCGAAGAAGACCCCGAAGAAGGCCTACACGGTTGACTTCAACACCAACCAAGGGCAGGTCACCGTCCAGCTGAACGGGGCCGAGGCGCCCTGCAACGTGCAGAGCCTCGTCTATCTGATCGGCAAGAAGTTCTACGACAGCACCGCGTGCTCGCGGCTGGTCACCTCGGGGATCTTCGTCCTCCAATGCGGCGATCCCAGCGCGACCGGCGCCGGTGGCCCGACGTATCAGACCAAGGACGAGAACCTGTCGAAGGCGAAATACACCACCGGCATGATCGCGATGGCGAACTCCGGGAAGAACACCAACGGCAGCCAGTTCTTCATCGTGACGAAGAACAGCACCACCCTGCCCAAGAACTACACGGTGATCGGCAAGGTCACCAAGGGCATGGACCTTATCCAGAAGGTCGCGGCCAAAGGATCCGACAACTCCACCGGTGACGGCGACGGGCGGCCGAACCTGGACATGATCTTCAAGACGGTCCGGCTGGTGAAGTCCGAGGCCTAGCAGCGTCAGTTGCCGGAGTACACCCGGTACACGTCATAGACGCCTTCGACGCCACGCACGGTCCTGAGCAGGTCGCCGAGGTGCTTGGCCGCGGCCATCTCGAACGTGAACTTGCTGACCGCGACCCGGTCCCGGTTGGTGCTCACCGAGGCGGACAGGATGTTCACCCCGGTGTCGGAGAGCACCCGGCTGACGTCGGAGAGCAGCCGATGCCGGTCCAGCGCCTCGACCTGGATGGATACCACGAAGACGGAGTCCGCAGCCGGGGCCCAGTCCACGTCGACGATGCGGTCCTTCTGCTCCAGCAGCGGACCGGCGTTGGTGCAGGACCGGCGGTGCACCGAGACGCCGCCGCTGCGGGTAACGAAGCCGAGGATCTCGTCGCCTGGCACCGGGGTGCAGCAGCGGGCCAGCTTGACCCACACGTCGGTGGCGCCGCGCACTACGACACCAGAGCCACCGCCGTGCCCCAGCCGAGCGGGCGTGCGCGAGGGCAGCGCCACCTCGGCCAGGTCCTCGGCGGCGCCTTCCCGCCCGCCGAGCGAGGCCACCAGCTTCGACACCACCGACTGAGCGGAGATGTGTCCCTCGCCGACCGCGGCATACAGCGCGGCCACGTCCGCGTAGTGCAGGTCCTGGGCCAATGTGACCAGCGCCTCGCCGCCGAGCAAGCGCTGGAGGGGCAGACCGGCCTTGCGCATGGCCCTCGACAGCTGGGTCTTGCCGTAGTCGATCGCGTCGTCGCGGCGCTCCTTGGCGAACCACTGACGAATCTTGGTCCGGGCCCGCGGTGAGGAGACGAAGTTCAGCCAGTCCCGGGACGGTCCGGCGTTCTCGGCCTTGGAGGTGAACACCTCGACGGTGTCGCCGTTGTTAAGGGTGCTCTCCAGCGCCACCAGGCTGCCGTTGACGCGGGCGCCGACGCAGCGGTGGCCGACCTCGGTGTGCACGGCGTAGGCGAAGTCGATCGGGCAGGATCCGGCGGGCAGGGAGAAGATGTCGCCCTTCGGGCTGAGCACGAACACCTCGCGGGAGTTCAACTCGTAACGGAGGGTGTCCAGGAACTCCTCGGGCGCCTGGGCCTCCCGTTGCCACTCCAGCAGTTGCCGCAGCCAACCCATCTCGTCGGAGACGGCCGCGGGCTCGGCGGCGCCGGCCTTGTCCTCCTTGTACTTCCAGTGCGCAGAGATGCCGTACTCGGCAGTGCGGTGCATCGCTTTGGTGCGGATCTGGAGTTCGACGGGTTTGCCGCCCGGCCCGATCACCGTGGTGTGCAACGACTGGTACATGTTGAACTTCGGCATCGCGATGTAGTCCTTGAACCGGCCGGGTACCGGCTGCCAGTTCGCGTGGATGACGCCGAGCGTCGCGTAGCAGTCGCGCACCGTGTCGACCAGGACGCGGATGCCGATGAGGTCGTGGATGTCGCCGAACTCCCGACCGCGCACGATCATCTTCTGGTAGATCGAGTAGTAGTGCTTGGGCCGGCCGGTGAGGATGGCCTTGATCCCGCCGCCCTTAAGCTCCTCGTCGACCCGGGCGATGACACCGGCCAGGTACGTGTCCCGGGACGGCGCGCGCTCGGCCACCAGCCGGACGATCTCCTCGTACCGCTTGGGGTAGAGCGTGGCGAAGGCTAGGTCCTCCAGTTCCCACTTGACCGTGTTCATGCCGAGCCGGTGCGCCAACGGCGCCAGCACCTCGAGGGTCTCCCGGGCCTTCTTCTCCTGCTTGTCCGGCGGCAGGAAGCGCAAGGTGCGCATGTTGTGCAGCCGGTCGGCCAGCTTGACCACCAAGACGCGCGGATCGCGCGACATCGAGACGATCATCTTGCGGATCGTCTCCGACTGGGCAGCCTCGCCGAACTTGACCCCGTCGAGCTTCGTGACGCCGTCGACGAGGTGGGCGACATCGTCGCCGAAGTCGGCGTGGATGGCGTCCAGACTCAGCCCGGTGTCCTCCACGGTGTCGTGCAGGAGTGCGGCCACCAACGTGGTGGTGTCCATGCCGAGTTCGGCCACGATCATGGCTACGGCCAGCGGATGGGTGATGTAGGGGTCGCCGCTCTTGCGCAGTTGCCCGGCGTGCTGGCGGGCGGCCACTTCGTAGCCGCGCTCGAGAAGCCGGGTGTCGGCCTTGGCGTGCGCCTCCTTGTGCATGGCCAGGAGCGGTTCGAGCTCGGGACGGACCGACGTCCGCGGGGAGACGATGCGCCGGGCCAGCCGGTCCCGGACCCGCTGACGGTGGGTGGAGGTGCGCTCGAGGGCCAGATCGGCGTCGGTGGCCGGCGGCGCGGGCTCGGCCAGGGCAGGCCCGGCCCCGCCGCCCGCGGGGGCGGTCGGAGTGCCCATCCGAGAAGGAATGCCGCCGGCTGCGGGCGCGCTCGCAGATGAGTCCTCGGCGACTACCTCCGAGGACCCGCCGGTGACCAGGTCACTGCTCAGCGTTTACCTCCGGGGGCGCAAAGTGAAGCGTTTTCGGCTCCGCCTCGCCTGGCCGATACTACGCGCCAGTAGGGGGCTCGCCGACCGTCAGGAGGGCCTCAAACGGACGCGGCGCCAGCCGGGCCCGGCCGCCCAGGAACGCCAGTTCGACCACCACACCGATCCCGGCGACCTCGGCACCGGCCTTCTCCAGCAGGTCGGCGGCCGCGGACACCGTCCCACCCGTGGCCAGGACGTCGTCGACGAGCAGGACGCGGTGATCGTCCAGCACGCCGACCGGCACTTCCATCGCCGCCGCGCCGTATTCGAGCTGGTACTCGGCGTGCACGGTCGGGGGCGGCAGTTTGCCCGCTTTGCGCACGGCGACCACGCCGCACCCCAGCTCGTAGCCGACCGCGGCGGCGAAGAAGAAGCCGCGGGCCTCGACCCCGGCCACCAGGTCGACGCCGCCCAACGCGCGCCCATGCTCGGCCAACGCCCGGACGACCGCCCGCAAGGCGTCCGCGTCGGCGAGGAGCGGACTGATGTCCTTGAACAGGATGCCCGGCTGGGGAAAGTCGGGGACGTCGCGCAGCCGGGCCGCGATGACCCGACCGAGCAGGTCGCTCATTGGCACCCCACCAACGGCACCACAGGGATTGGGCATGGCCAGCAGTGGTGACCGGCAGCGTAGGCCTTGGCCGCGAAAGCGCAGAGCGTTCTGTGCGGAGCGGTTTCCTGGGGTGATCTCATCGTCCGCGCTTGCGGGTCGGGCCGGTCTTGCGCTCGCTGCGTCCCGCGGGACGGCTGCCCCGCGACCCGGCCGGCGACGCGGGCCGGGCGCCCGGTTTCGGGGCAGGGGCCGGCGCCCCCCGCCGGTCCCCGACGCTCGCGGCGGCGAGCTCAGGGTGGGCGGCCAGCTCGGCCTTCCGTGCCTTCTCACTGGCCCGCTTGGCCGCCACCCGGCGGGCCAGCGCCTGGTATGCGGGCTGCCGCTCTGTCAGGGTGCACACGATCGGCGTGGCCAGGAACAGCGAGGAGTACGCCCCCGCGGCCAGACCCACGAACAGGATGAGCGCCAGGTCCTTGATCGTGCCCACGCCCAGCAGACCGGCACCGACGAAGAGCAGGCCGGCCACCGGCAACAGTGAGATCAGCGAGGTGTTGATCGACCGCATCAACGTCTGGTTGACGGCCAAGTTGGCGGCCTCTGAGTAAGTCATCCGCGAACCTGCGGTGAGGTCCTTGGTGTTCTCGGCCACCTTGTCGAACACCACGACGGTGTCGTAGAGCGAGAAGCCGAGGATCGTCAGCAGGCCGATCACGGTGGACGGGGTGACCTCGAAGCCGACCCAGGCGTAGACACCCGCCGTGACGATCAGGTCGTGCAACAGCGAGACGAACGCGCCGACCGCCATCCGGGGTTGGAACCGGATCGCGATGTAGATGGACACCAGGATCAGGAAGACGACCAACCCCTGGACCGCCTTCTTGGTGACCTCGCTGCCCCACGAAGAGCTGACCGAGGCCTGGCTGATCGACTTCGGATGGAGGTCGTTCAACGCGGCCAGGGCCCGGTTGATCTGGACCGTGTTGAGGTCCTCGGTACGCACCACGACCTGGCGCGTCGACGCGGAGCCGACCGTCTGGGCGGCGTCGGGCACCGGGATCCCGGTCGACTCGATGGCGTTCACCACGTCGTTGCTGGTGATGCTGGTGCCGGAGATGCCCACGGTGAACTGGCTGCCGCCCTCGAAATCGATGCCGAGGTTGAACCCGCGCACCACCATCCCGATGATGCACAGCGCGACCAGGACGCCGGAGGCGATGTACCACCGGCGGCTGTACTTGATGAACTGGATGTTGGTCTCACCGCGATAGAGGCGGCGGAAGAACGGCACCACGCGATGCATCGTCACTCGCCTCCCTTGCTGGCCGCACGGGCCCGGATCCGGGCCCGCCGGGCCGCCGCGCGGGCCGCCGCACCGGTGAGTTCCGGCTCGGGTGCGGCGTCGCTCGCGTCCGACGCGACCTCGGTGTCCGGCTCCGGCTCCGGTTCGGGCTCGGGTTCCGGCTCTGGCGCCGATGCCGCTGGCGGCTCAGGCGCCGGCTCGGGGGCGACCTCCTCGGTCTCCACCGGTCGGGTCGGATCGGGTTCGACCGAGGCCGGCGCGTGGCGCTGGCGGCGCGCCGCGGCCCGCTCGGCGGCGGTGCTCCCCGCCGCGACCACCGTGGGCCGGGCCGTTGTCACCTCGGGGCCGGGCTCCCTAACCGGTTCGGGCTCGGGCTCGGCGTCCTCAGCCGTCTCGGCGGTCGGCTCCTCGTCCGTGTCGGTCGTCGCCACGGCCTGCGTTCGGCCGAACCAGCGGCGCGGCTTGCGCTCGGGCTCGGCATCGAGGACCTCGTCGTCCACCTCGTCAAGCTCGGGCTCCGGCTCCGGCTCATGTCGCACTGTCCGGCCGCGACGGGCGGCGGCCCGCTCGGCGGCGCTGGCAGCGTCCGCGGTGGCCGAGCTGGAGCTCGGCGCGCCAGTCGGCTCCGGTTCGAGGTCGGGGACGGCGGCCTCCCGCGCCGGTACGCGGTGCGGTGGGCCCGCTGCCGCCGCCCCGGCGTAGGCCAACGCCGGGCTAGGCGCGCGCAGGGAATTGAGGCCGGTGAACCGGGGCGAGCCGAACGTCGGACTCCGGGAGAGCAGCACCAGCAACGGATGGGTGAACAGGAACACCACGACCAGGTCGAGGACGGTCGACATGCCCAGGGTGAACGCGAAGCCGCGCACGTCACCGGCGGCCAGGTAGTACAGCACCGCGGCGGCCAGGAACGAGACGAAGTCGGCGGAGATGATCGTGCGCCGGGCCCGGGTCCAGGCCCGCGGCACCGCCACCCGGAAGGACCTGCCGTCGTGCACTTCATCCTTTATTCGTTCGAAGAAGACGACGAACGAGTCGGCGGTGATGCCGATCGCGACGATGAAGCCGGCAATGCCGGCAAGCGTGAGGGTGAAGCCGATCTCCCGGCCGAGGATGACCAGGGCCGCGTACGTGAGGGCGCCCGAGACGAGAAGCGAGGCGATCGTCACGAAACCGAGCCCGCGGTAGTAGAGCAGGGAGTACAGCACGACGAGCACCAGGCCGATGCCGCCGGCCAGAAGGCCGGACTTCAACTGGCTCGAACCCAGCGTCGGCGAGATGTTCTGCGTCGTCTCCTGCACGAAGTCCAATGGCAGGGCGCCGTACTTGAGCTGGTTGGCCAGCTGGGTGGCCGACTCTTCGGTGAAGTTGCCGCTGATCTCGGTGTCCCCGGTGATCGCGCTCTGGTTGTGCGGCGCCGTGATCACCCGGCGGTCCAGGGTGAACGCGACGAACTCAGCACACGGCGTCGAATTTGGTCCGCAGCTGGTGATGTCCGCGGCGTCGGTCTGCGAGCTGTGCGCTGCCGTGTACTTCGCCCACGTCTTCTGGGCGCCGCTCTTGAGGCTGAGTCGGACAGTCCATTCCAGCTGACCCTGGCTCGGGCTCGGCGGCTGCGCGGCGGCCGTGGAGACCTGCTCGCCGGCGATCAGGACCGAGCCGAGCAGGAACTTCTCGGTGCCGGCGTCGTTGCACGTCACCATGCCCTTGTTGGGAGTGTCCACGACCGGGGTCTTGCAGTCGTAGAGGTTCAGCGCCTGGGTCAGCGCCTGCTGCTGCCCGGAGCTGAGCTTCTGGTACTCGGCCTCGGACGTCGGCAGCGAGAAACCCTTACCGAAGCAGTTGAACGGGTACGGCAGGCCGTTCACCGGCGACTTCGGTGTACATCCGGCCGCCGATGACGTTTTTGCAGGCGACTTGGCTGGCGTGCTGCTCGGCGCCAGGTTGTTTTGTGGCGGGGAGGCAAGATTCCCGCCCGACGACTTGGTCTTCGTCGCCGAGTTCGACGCCTGCGGTGCGGGACTCGAGGGCGACGTGGTGTTTGACCCCGTCGCCGTGGGAGCGGGCGCGGTCGGCGTGACCTGCACCATGGGCGCCACGACGGGACGGAAGTTCAGCTGCGCGGCACGCCCGATGCCGGCCAGGTCCTTGGTGCTCTTGCCCGGAACGGAGACCACGATCCGGTCGCTGCCCTGCTGGATGACCTGCGCGTCGGACACGCCGGCACCGTTGACCCGTTCGGTGAAGATCTGCTGCGCGACCTTCATCGAGCTCTTGCTCGGGGCCTTCCCGTTCGTGGTCTTGGCGCGGAAGATCACCTGCGCACCGCCCTCGAGATCGAGTCCGAGCTTGGGCGTGCGCGAGTGGCCGGGCAGGAACACCAGGCCGTAGAGCGCCACCAGGATCAGAATGAGCGACAGGAAGTACCGGCCGACTCGCAGCGTTCCGGGCGACTGTGCCACTGCGTGGATCTCCTCGTTACATCAGCGACACGAGACGGCGACGCACCGCAGCCCCCCGTGCCTTGGACGGCCCGCCACCGCAGCTGAGCGCGGACCAGGTATCGGTGGGTGTGGAACGTGTCCACACCGACCGCTCAGCGTAGGCCATGAAGGCTGGCATCTGGCACAGAAAGCCCGGAATTCGGCGGCATGGAGGTACGGACGGCACCCGAGCGCCGCCTCGGCGGCGCGTCCGGCGGCGGCGCTCAGCTGTTGGTGGCACCTCGGTACCGGTCCGGCAACGATTCGGCATCACGCAGCGCCGCGAACGCCCACCGCACGGTGACCCCGGGCGCCACCTCCAATTCGACCGTGTCGGTCTGCTCGTCGATGGACCGGATGACTCCGTACAGCCCGGAGGTGGTCATCACGTTCGATCCGACGCGGAGCCGCTCCCGCAACCCTGCCTCCTGGGCGGCGGCGCGTTGCCGCTGGCGAGACGTAAAGAGCAGCGCCCCGCCGAGCAGGACGACGATGGCTACGAGCGGCAGCCAATTCACCCGCCGAAGTCTATTCGTCGAACAGCGTCGGCGGCCGCGGCGGCGCGAGCGGCGTCGTCCCCAGGTGCTCCCAGGCCGCAGGCGTGGCCACCCGCCCGCGCGGCGTGCGAGCCAAGAGACCAGCCCGCACCAGGTACGGCTCGGCGACCTCCTCCACCGTTTCCACTTCCTCGCCTACCGCGACGGCCAGCGTGCCGACCCCCACTGGGCCTCCGTTGAACCGTCGCACCAACGCATCCAGCACGGCCCGGTCCAGCCGGTCCAGCCCCAGCAGGTCCACGTCGTAAACGGCCAGCGCGTCGTGGGCGATCTCACGGGTGATCACGCCGTCCGCGCGGACCTCCGCGTAGTCGCGCACGCGGCGCAGCAGGCGGTTGGCGATGCGCGGCGTGCCGCGGGAGCGCCCGGCGATCTCCTCCGCCCCGGCGTCGGTGAGCTGGATCGAGAGCAGTCCCGCCGACCGGTGCAACACGCGGTTGATCTCGGCGGCATCGTAAAAGTCCATGTGAGCGGTGAACCCGAACCGGTCGCGCAGCGGGCCGGTGAGTAGGCCCGCCCTGGTGGTGGCACCGACGAGCGTGAACGCGGCGAGGTCGAGCGGGATGGCGGTGGCGCCGGGACCCTTGCCGACGACGACGTCGACGCGGAAGTCCTCCATCGCCATGTACAGCAGCTCCTCGGCGGGCCGGGCGATGCGGTGAATCTCGTCGATGAACAGCACCTCGCCCTCGCCGAGGCTGGTGAGCAGGGCAGCCAGGTCGCCGGCCCGTTCGATGGCCGGCCCGCTGGTCACCCGGATGGGCCGGCCCAGCTCGGCAGCGATGATCAACGCCAGGCTGGTCTTCCCCAGGCCCGGCGGCCCGGACAGGAGGACGTGGTCGGGCGGCTTGCCGCGACGCAGCGCGCTCTGCAGCACGAGTTCCAGTTGCTCGCGCACCTTCGGCTGGCCGATGAACTCGGTGAGCGTGCGCGGTCGCAGGCTGGCTTCGACCTCGCGGTCGGCGGGCTCGAGCAGCGGCGAGACCAGGTCGGTCTGAGGGTCGATCATCGTGCGCGTCCTAGAACCTGGATCGCCTGCCGCAAGAGGACGGAGACGTCGGGTTCGTCCGCGGACACGTTCAGCCCGTCGATGGCGTCGGCGGCCTCCTTCCCGCTGAAGCCCAGGCCAGCCAGCGCGTGCCTGAGCTGCTCGCGCCACGCCGGGGCCACGGGGACCGGCCCGCCGGAGGCCACCGCGGCGTCGTCCACCGAGCCGATCCGATCGCGTAATTCGATGACGAGCCGTTCCGCGCCCTTCTTTCCGATGCCGGGCACCTGCGTGAGCGTGGCCAGGTCACTAGTGGCGACGGCCTGCCGGACGACTCGCGGCGGGTGCACGGCCAGGATGGTCTGGGCCAGCTTCGGCCCGACTCCGGTGGCGGTCTGGAGCAGCTCGAACAGGGCCCGTTCGTCGTCGTCGGCGAACCCGTAAAGGGTCAAGGAGTCCTCGCGGACGATCAGGCTCGTGGCCAGCCGGGCGGCATCGCCGACCCGCAGCCGGGCCAGCGTGCGCGGCGAGCACGAAACCGCGAGCCCCACGCCGCCGACCTCGACGACGGCGTTGTCCGGGCTGAGCGCGGCCACGACGCCGGCGACGCTGGCGATCATCCGTCCTCCCCCAACCTGGCCCGAGCGGCCGCCAGGGCCAGCCGCGAGGATTCGACCTGGTCCTCGGGCAGCTCGAGCTCCTCCCGAATGGCCAGTGCCTGGGCGAAGAGCTCCTCGGCGCGGCCGTAGTCGCCCTGGTCGTAGAAGTTCTTACCCGCGTGCTGGTAGGTGAACGCGGTCACCACGGGACCGTGGTCGGTGGCCCGAGCCAGGAGGTGGCCGAACATGACATTGGAGGTGCCGAAGTCGCCCTGCCACTGCACCACGTCGGCCAGGCCGAGTTCGGCGAGGTGCTGCTGCGCCGGGGTACCCACCTCCCGGGCCCGGTCAAGCGCCGCGGTGGCCTCCTCGCGGGCCTCGTCGAGGCGGTCCGCGCCGCGCAACAGATTGACCAACTCGCCGCGGGCCATCAGCTCGGCCACCTCGTCGGGCGGATCGGCCAGCTCTGTCCGCAGCTCGTCGATGCGCGCGTCGACCAACGCATCGTCGGGGTACACCTCTCGTAGTGACCGCGGGTCGTAGGACGGTTCGAGCGTGCTCATTGGTGCATCATCGACTGAACCACACGGATCGGGCATGACCGGCATTGGCGACCGGCACCGTAGGCCCTGCCCGCGGAAGCGCGGAGCGTTCTATGCGGCGCTGTTTCGTGGGATGATCTCACCGCTGTGCCGCCATCGCGCGGTCGAGTCTTTCGCGCGCCGCCCCCCGCCAGAGGTGGCAGATGGCCAACGCCAGGGCGTCGGCGGCGTCGGCCGGGGCGGGCACCTCGGCGAGCCGGAGCAGCCGGCGGACCATCTCACCCACCTGCTGCTTGGCGGCGCTGCCCGACCCCGTCACGGCGGCCTTGACCTCGCTCGGGGTGTGCCAGGCCACCGGAATGCCGGCCCGGGCGGCGGCGAGCATGGCCACACCTGATACCTGGGCCGTGCCCATGACCGTGCGTACGTTCTGCTGGCTGAACACCCGCTCCACGGCCATCACGTCCGGCCGGTGTTCGGCGACCCGGGCCTCGATCTCATCGGCGATGCGCTGCAGCCGCTCGCTCGGGACGAGGTCGGGCGACGTGCGGAGCACGCCCACGTGCACCAAGGACGGCGGCCGGCCCGGGGCGCCGTCCACCACGCCAAGCCCGCAGCGGGTCAGACCCGGATCGATGCCGAGCACGCGCAACGCCGAGCCTCCTCGTCGACATCGAACGGGCGTTCGATGCAGTCTACGAAGCCGGCCGCGCCGCGACGCGCACCTCGCTCCGCGTGTCGCCGATCAGCCGACGGCGGCCATGACGTCGTCGCTGACGTCGAAGTTTGCCCAGACGTTCTGTACGTCGTCGCTGTCCTCGAGCGCGTCGATCAGCCGAAAGACCTTGCGAGCCCCGTCCTCCTCCAGCGGCACCTGGACGGTCGGCACGAACGAGACCTCGGCCGACTCGTAGTCGATGCCGGCGCCCTGTAAAGCGGAGCGCACGGCCACCAGGTCGCCGGACTCGCTGATCACCTCGAACGACTCACCGAGGTCGTTGATCTCTTCGGCACCCTCGTCCAAGACCGCGGCCAGGACGTCGTCCTCAGTGAGCTCGCCAGCCTTCGGGACGATGACCACGCCCTTGCGGTTGAACAGGTACGCCACCGACCCCGGGTCGGCCATGGAGCCGCCGTTGCGGTTCATCGCGGTCCGCACCTCGGTCGCGGCCCGGTTGCGGTTGTCGGTGAGGCACTCGATGAGGACGGCCACGCCGGACGGCCCATAGCCCTCGTAGGTGATTGTCTGCCAGTCCGCTCCGCCGGCCTCCGCGCCCGACCCGCGCTTGACCGCCCGGTCGATGTTGTCGACCGGGACCGAGTTCTTCCGGGCCTTCTGGATGGCGTCGTACAACGTCGGATTCCCGTCCGGGTCCCCGCCGCCGGTGCGCGCGGCCACCTCGACGTTCTTGATCAGCTTGGCGAACAGCTTGCCGCGCTTCGCATCGATCGCGGCCTTCTTGTGCTTGGTCGTAGCCCACTTGGAGTGGCCACTCATGAATTTGCCTCGCTCACCATCTCGACGAAATACGCGTGCACGCGCCGGTCACCGGTCAGTTCCGGATGGAAGGACGTGGCCAGCAGGTGCTGCTGGCGGACTGCCACGATTCTACCGGCCGCGCGGTCGAGGACCCGCCCGATGGCCGTCGCCCGAGGGCCGACCGACTCCACCCACGGCGCGCGAATGAACACGGCGTGGAACGGACCTCCCGCGATGTCGTCGATGCCGATGTCGGCCTCGAACGACTGGACCTGCCGACCGAAGGCGTTGCGCCGCACGGTGACGTCCATGCCGCCAATGGTCTGCTGGCCGGCGACGCCGTCCTCGATCCGATCGGCCAGCAGGATCATGCCCGCGCACGCGCCGTACGCCGGCATGCCGCCCTTGATCCGATCTCGAATCGGGTCGAGCAGTTCGAAGGCGACCAGCAGCTTGGCCATGGTCGTCGACTCGCCGCCCGGCAGCACCAGGCCGGCGACGCCGTCCAGCTCGCTGGCCCGGCGTACCGGGATGGGCTCTGCGCCGAGCGACCGAAGGACCGCGAGGTGCTCGCGAGTGTCTCCTTGCAGCGCTAGGACGCCGATCGGGACGCCCATACGCGGCCTCAGCGGGCGAAGTCCCAGTACGCGCCGTGCCGCTCGTAGCCACGGTCGCAGGCCTTGCAGGTGGCGACGTCCGGCGTCCACTCGAGATCGCTCCGGCACGACGGGCAGCACATGCGCGGCGCGAGGTCGGCGAGTGGCGGCTCGAGGCCGGCGGCCTCGGGGCCCGGCTCGAAGGTCATCTGGTCGCGCCGCACGGCCAGGACGAACTGGCTCGGGCCCCACCAGCCGCGGCCGATCCGTTGCAGCGTCCACTCCGCGCCGTGCGCCATCGGGGTGAGGACGCGCACCGCGTGCTCGGGCAGCCGCTGGTCCCAGCGGCGCAGGTTGTTCACGCTGGCCATGACCTGGGTCTCGAAGCCGTCGGCCTCGACCTGGGCCTGGACGGTCGGCAGGGAGAACTCGTTGAAGGGGTGCTCCGACGAGCCCACGACTCGCGGTTCCGGGCCGCGCACGGCCGAGAGGTCGCGCCGGACCACGGCGCGGACCCGGGCCAGGACGTGGTTCTTGATCGGGACGTCGATGATCGCCGAGTCCATAACCGTGCGCAGCATCTCGTGCAACGCAGTGTCCGCGTCCCGCAGGTGGTGCAGTACCCGAATCGTCATGGAGGAGTCGAAGGCCCCGTCCCGGAACGGCAGTGCGGCTAGATCAGCGCGCACCAGATGCAACTTGCCGGTGGCCACCGATGCCGCGTGCACGTCACCAGCGGTGACCAGGTTGTTGACCGAGTAGTCGATCAACACGGCACGATGGCAGATGTCCCGGTAGTGGTCGAAGTTGCGGCCAAAACCGCCACCGAAGTCGGCGAACCAGGTCGCCGTGGGCAGCCGTCGCATCAGCGGGGTGAGCACCGCCGACTCGGCCCACTGCTCGTAGTCGCGGCCGGACCAGAACGTCCGGTAGTCGTAGGCGTTGCTGTCGTAGTCGGCTATCGACTGGTCGGGTTCGCGCCCGTTCGCCGTCATCGGTCTTCCTCGTGCTGGGAACTGGCTTCGACGCTGGCTTCGGCAGCGCCGCCGGTCAGGCTACGCGGTCGCCGCCGCCAGGTCATCGGCACGACGAGTTCGCCGTCGCGCCCGTCGGTGGACGCGAGCAGACCCTCGTCGGCGAGCGCGTCCTGCACCAGGGCGGTCAGCTCCCCCGACCGCGAGGCCGGGTTGCCGCTCCTATCGAGAAGGACGAGCGGCAGGACGTTGTCGCGCAGCGCACCGGCGACGCCGGCCAAGTTGTAGCCGACCGAGCCCACACTCGTCCCCGCCAGCCGCTGCGCCGCCGCGATGTCCTCGGCCTCGGCGGCGGCCGCGTGGACGCCGAGGCCTTTGCGCCGCAGACGGTCCAGCGCAGCATCGAGCCGTTCCGGATCGGTGCGTCCTAACCAGCGTTCGGCTTCGGCCTGCCACGCGGTCAGTTCCGCCGCGAGCGACTCGCGGGCCACTTCGTCGGCCAGCTCCGGATCGGGGATGCGCCGCACCGCGGCGGCCGAGACGAGCTGGCGCAGTTCGTGGACGTCGAAGATCCCTGCGCGCACTTGCACGCGGGCGTAGCGACGCACCCAGCGCCGGTCGACTGGCGCTACAGCGTCGGGCTCCGGCGGGGACTCCGGCTCGGCCGAGACATCGGCCGGCGCCTGCGGCGTCGGCTCGACCGGCCCTGTGGCGGCCCGGCGCCGTCGCCACCACCGCACTTTCGTCCCCATGACCACGTTGTATCAGTACCGCGCGAGTCACCGCACCGAGCCGCCCAGCGAATGTGATCACTCAGCCCGAACAGTCAGCGAACGCGTTGGGCGGCCACCTGTCTCCCCCACGGGCCGCAGCCGCGCGTACGTGAAGCACCTCATTGATTCCTGCAGCGCGGTCAGGCAGCGAACGCGTTGGGCGGCCACCTGTCTCCCCCACGGGCCGCAGCCGCGCGTACGAGAAGCGACCACATTGATTCCTACAGCGCGATCGAGTCGCTCTACCAGCCCCTTTGGGCGAGGCGATGGTCGACCGGCAATCCTTCGACGTTGATGCCGACCATGGCTTCGCCGAGACCGCGCGAGACCTTGGCGATGACGTCAGGGTCGTCGTGGAACGTGGTGGCCTTGACGATGGCCTCGGCGCGCTGCGCGGGGTTGCCGGACTTGAAGATCCCGCTGCCGACGAACACGCCTTCGGCGCCGAGTTGCATCATCATCGCCGCGTCCGCGGGCGTGGCGATGCCGCCGGCGGTGAAGAGCACGACGGGGAGCTTGCCGGCTTTCGCCACTTCCAGCACGAGCTCGTACGGTGCCTGGAGCTCTTTGGCCGCGACGAAGAGCTCGTCCTCGCTCATCGCGGAGATGCGGCGGATTTCCGAGCGGATCTGGCGCATGTGAGTGGTGGCGTTGGAGACGTCGCCGGTGCCGGCCTCGCCCTTCGAGCGGATCATGGCCGCGCCCTCGGTCATCCGCCGCAACGCCTCACCGAGGTTGGTGGCGCCGCATACGAACGGGACGGTGAACTGCCACTTGTCGATGTGGTTGGCATAGTCGGCCGGAGTGAGGACCTCGGACTCGTCGATGTAGTCGACGCCGAGTGCCTGGAGCACCTGCGCCTCGACGAAGTGACCGATGCGGGCCTTGGCCATGACGGGGATCGAGACGGCGTGGATGATGCGGTCGATCATGTCCGGGTCACTCATCCGAGACACGCCACCTTCGGCCCGGATGTCAGCCGGGACACGCTCGAGAGCCATGACCGCAACCGCGCCGGCGTCCTCGGCGATCTTGGCGTGTTCCGCGGTGACGACATCCATGATCACGCCGCCCTTGAGCATCTCGGCCATGCCGCGCTTGACTCGGGCGGTACCGGTCACGTGCTCGGGTGTGGTGCTTTCTGCCATGCCGTCAGTCTACGTAGGACGCACCAGCCGACCGCCCGGTTTAGCCGACGCCAGGTCAGCGCCTCAGATGCCTGAGGTACTCACGCTCCGGCGTATCAGCGCCACGAACGTCCCGCCGGGTGACAGGGGGATGACATGGCCGTGCGCGTCCTTCAGGGTGGTGCCCTGCGACAGGCGGTGCCGGGTCCAGGTCCCGTCGATCCGCCGGCCGTTGCGAAACACCGACACCACGCCGGCACCGGTCGTGATGGTGAACTGGGACGGGTTGCCGTTCACATCGGTGTCCTGCGGATGCGGAATGATCTTGCACTTCTGGACGATCACGTTCGCCATCGCGATGTACCTGCCGTCTGCGGACCGTTGCGGCACTCCGTCGATGTAACGGACGTACTTGTGCATCGACCGGTACCAGCGGAATTCCACGAGCTGACTGCCGACCCGGGTGCGAATGCGCGGCGCCCTCGTGCTGTGCAGCCCCTTGATCGTCCGGCTGAAGGTCCAGCCGATGCTCCGCGGCGCGGGCGTGTGGACCTTGGCGGCGACCTTGGCCAGGTTGAGCCTGACGTTGATGTACGTGGACTGCGGCCGGTAGACGCGGTAGTAGTACGACGCCCGCCGGTCCATGATCCAGCCCTTCAGGCCGGACCTGTCCAGCAGCGGCAGCGCGTCGTGCCCCCCGCCGGAGGCGGCCAGCGTGATCTTGCCGTACTGGAGGAGCAGGTCGGGGTCGCTGGGCCGGGTGCTGCGCACGTACCCGACGGTCGGCTTGTGGGTGCCGAACACCCCGACCAACCTAGTCAGGCCGCCCTCGGCCTCCTCGATGTAGATCACGTCGGCCTTGTCGACGCCGACCTGCGGCCGGCCGGGCGCGGTGTCGTCGATCTTGACGGCGATGACCGGGGTCTTGGGCGGGGTGCCGATGCCCGTCAGCGGATTGACTGGAGCGGGTTTCTTCTTCTTCGGGGCCGGGCGCGGCGAGCTCGACGACGACGAGGAGGAGCTCGACGACGGTGTCACCGGGGTCGCCGTCTTCTTCTTGTGGTGGGTGCAGGCCACGAGGGACGTCGCGACCACGACGGCACAGGTCACGACCAGCAGGCTGCGGCGGTGGAGCGCGGGTATTCGCATGTGCTTTGGTGTGGCCTCTCGGTCCTCGTTGTCAGCTGAGCCGGGTTGAGTCGTCGATGTTGAAGAACTGCGGGTACTCACGGTGCCCTGCCAACCTGAGCAACCGCGGCATTCGGGCGTTGCGCAGCGTCCGTGTGTCGCGCACGGCGTCGTTGTAGAAACGTCGGGCGATGACCACGCGAGTCGCGGACTCGGCCAGCTCCGGAAGGGCAGCGGCCGCCTCCGGTGGCAGCGTAGGCGACAAATCGACCACCTCGTCCACGGCGCGGCTCACCGCGTTCTCAGCCGTCTCCTTCGACGCGTCGTCCGCCTCCAGCGCCGCGTGGGCGATCGTGGACAGGTGCGCTCCGGTGTCTGCGCCGATCGCCGGACCGGCGCAGTCGGCGACGTGCTGCAACGCGGCCGCCCGACGCACCAATTGGGCGTCGAGGGCGGCCTGGGCCGCGTCCAGCCGGGCATGCAGCCGGTCCAGCCGGGTCGCGGTGAACGTGATCCACGCGGTGAGCAGGATCGCGACGGCGACCGCCAGGATCGTCCAACCGACCGAGAGCACGGGTGACAACCTAGCCCGCGCGACCGGCGGTTAGGTTGCCGCGAAACAGGCCTAGCGGACCTGTACGTGCGAACTGGCCAGCTCGTAGACCAGCAGGATCTGGCGGGCCACCTGCGGCCAGTCGTAGGGCTGCACCACCACGGATCCGACCTGGGACAGCTCGGCGCGCAGGGCCGGGTCGTCGAGGACGGTGCCGAGCGCCTGGGCCAGTGCCCGCGGCGAACCGGTCTCGAAGAGGATGCCGGCCCGTCCTCCGACACCGTCGTCGACCACGCGGCGGAACGCGTCCAGCTCACTGCCGACGATGGGCGTCCCCGCCGCCATCGCCTCCAGCAGGATGACGCCGAAGCTCTCGCCACCGGTGTTGGGCGCGCAGTAGACGTCGACGCTGCGCAACAACCGGGCCTTATCCACCTCGCTGACCTGACCAAGCAGCACCACTCGGTCCCCCAGCGATCGGGGTAGCCGCGAGCGGAACTCCTCGGCGTCGCCGCGACCCCCGACGAGGAGCTGGACATCCGGCCGGTCCGGCACCAGCTGGTCCAGGGCGGCCACGAGCACGTCCATGCCCTTGCGCGGTTCGTCGTAGCGGCCGATGAACCCCACCGTCCCGCCGGCTCGCGGGTATCCCCGGAACGGGGTGGCCTGCGCGAAATGGGCGATTGCCACGCCGTTGGGGATGACCACGGCGTCGGCGCCGAGGTGCTCGACGATGAGCTTGCGCGCCGCCGGGCTCACTGCGATGCGGCCAGAGAGCTTTTCCAGGAACGGCTGCAGCATCGTGTCGAACATGGCCAGCGCCCGAGAACGGATCGCGGCGGCGTGGAAGGTTGCCACCAGCGGGCCGTCGTAGATCATGCAGGTGAGCAGGGACAGGCTGGGCGGGGCGGGCTCGTGGACGTGGACGACGTCGAAGTCGCTATCACGGAGCCATCGGCGCACCCGGGCCGCGGACACCAGGCCGAACTGGAGCCGGGCCACCGAGCCGTTGTATGGGATCGGCACCGCTTTGCCGGCGGCCACGACGTAGCCCGGCAAACCGGGCGAACCCTCTTCACCCGGCGCCAGCACCGAGACCGCGTGGCCGAGCGAGATGAGCGTCTCGGCGAGGTCTCGGACGTGGGATTGCACACCGCCGGGTATATCCCAGTCGTAGGGGCAGACGATGCCGATCTTCATCGCCCGGCCGCCTCGTCGGTACCGGCACGGAGGTCAGAGACCCAGAGCCGCTGAAGCATGTGCCAATCCGCCGGGTGCGCGGCGATCGAGACGGCAAATTCGTCCGCGATGCGCTGTGTGCCAGCGCGCACTGACGCCGTCAGCGACCCCTCCGGCAGGGTCACGGCTCCGCCGACCCGGCCGGCCCAGTCGGGTCCGTCGTTCCACAGTCCGACCGGGTGCAGGGCCGCCCCGGTGCGAGCCGCCAGCATGGCCGGGCCAGCCGGCATCCGGGCGGTCTCACCGAAGAACTCGACGTCTACGCCGCGGCTGGACAGGTCCCGGTCCCCGACCAGGCAGACGCACCCGCCGGCGGCCAGCCGTTCGGCCAGGACGGTCGAGGTGAGGCCGGCCCCTCCGGTCAGCGGCAGGATCTCCATGCCGATCGCCTCCCGGTAGGCCACGAAGCGCCGGAACAGCGAGTCCGGCTTTAGCCGCTCCACCACGGTGGTGAACGGGACGCCGTGTTCGATCAGCCAGAGGCCGGCGACATCCCAGTTGCCCATGTGCGGCAGCACCAGGACGACGCCCTGCCCCGCGGCGATGGACTTGTCCATCACGTCGATGCCGTCGAGGTCGAACCGAGCCGCGACGTCCTTCTTGTCCATGGACGGAAGACGGAATGCCTCTTGCCAGTACCGCGCGTAGGACCGCAGCCCGGCCCGGACCAGATCTGTGAGTTCGACCTCGGGCATCAACGGGCCGACCACCCGCCGCAGGTTCCGGCGCAGTTGCCGGGCGCCGCGGCCGTCGCGGCGCAACCCCACGTCTGCGGCAGTCCGGAACAGCCCGCGCGCGGCGCTCTCGGGCATGGCCCGGACCAGTCGCCACCCGGCGGCGAAACCCAGGTCGACAGCCCGGTCGCGGACGTCGTCGAGGGCGGTCACGGAGCGGCGGCTTTGCGGTCCTGGCGGTACACCGTGACGAGCCGCTGCACCACCGTGACCGCGGACGCGGCCACGAGCAGCCAGATGGCGATGGCCAGCGCGTAGGGCACGTTGAACGGATCGCCGGTGAGGCCGGTGCCGACCAGGATGATGATCAGCCGCTCGGCGCGTTCGGCGATGCCCACCGTCGCGTTCAGCCCGAGGCCCTCTGCCCGCGCCCGGATATAGGACGTGAGCGTGCCCAGCACCAGGCAGATCAGCGACGCGGCCAGCAGCCAGGGCTGATCGTCGCGGGCGAAGTACCAGGCCAGTGAGCCGAACACGGCGGCGTCGGCGACCCGGTCGCAGGTCGAGTCCAGCAGCGCGCCGAACCGCGACGTGCGTCCCGAGGCGCGGGCCACCGCACCGTCGAGAAGGTCGAGCAGGACGAAGAACGTGACGATGAGCGTCCCCGGGAAAAACCAGCCTCGCGGGAAGCAGACGACCGCGCCGGCGGTGGCGCCGACAGTGCCGATCACGGTGATCGCGTCCGCGGTGACGCCGCGGCGCGCGAGGCCCTGGCCCAGCGGTTCCAAGAACCGCGAGACCGCCGCACGCGCGTGGACGTTCAGCACACGAGCAACCCTAGTATCGGACGGGCACCGGTCCTGGTGCCGTGACCCCGGGGTTGTCGGCGATCAAGCCAGGGTGTCGAATGCGATAGAGCCCCTGCGCGCCGTGCGCAGGCACGACACGTCTCCATCAGGGGGTCGAATGACAGGCAAACCGTCCGCCAAGCCGACTGGCTCCGTAGAAGCGCCGCAGACTCCTGCGGCCATCCGCAACGTCGCCGTAGTCGGGCACGCCGGAGCGGGAAAGACGACCCTGGTCGAGGCGCTGCTGGCCGCGACCGGGACCATCCCGAAGACCGGCAGCGTGCTGGACGGCAACACCGTCAGCGACACCGACCCCATCGAGATCGCCCAGCAACGCTCGGTGGCGCTGTCGGTGTGCCCCATGGCCGTCGAGGACCGGACCGTCAACCTCCTCGACACGCCCGGCTCACCGGACTTCGTCGGCGAGCTGCGCGCCGGCCTGCGGGCCGCTGACGCCGCGCTCTTCGTCGTCGCTTCGGGAGAGCCGCTGGATGCCTCGACGTTGGCGTTGTGGGACGAATGTGTCCACCTGGGCATGCCGCGGGCGGTGGCCATCTCCCGTCTTGACGGGCTGCATTCCTCCTATGCGGACACATTGGCGCTGTGCCAGACGTCGTTCGGCCAGTCGGGCGGGCAGGCGGTGCTGCCGCTGTACATGCCCGAAGGCGGCGGGGGCGGGCAGGCACCCACGGCCCTCGTCGGGCTGCTCTCCCGGCGCCGCACCGACTACACCAACGGGTTCCCGCCCAAGGGCACTGACGCGACCGCCGAGACGGCCGACGACGCCGGCTTCGAGGAGGCCCGGTCGGCGCTGATCGAGGCGATCATCGCCGAGAGCGAGGACGAGACCCTGCTCGACCGCTACGTCAGCGGCGAGGAGCTGGAGCTGGACGTCCTCGTGGACGACCTCGAGACGGCCATCGCACGTGGCAGCTTCCATCCGGTCGTGCCCGTGTGCGCGGCCACCGGGCTGGGTCTGGCCGAGCTGCTCGAGGTTCTGTCGAGCGCCTTCCCGTCCCCGCTCGAGCATGACCTGCCGCCGGTGACGACGCCGGACGGGGATCCCGTCGACGGCGTCGCCTGCGATCCGCAGAGTCCGCTGCTCGGCGAGGTGGTCCGGACCACCGTCGACACGTATGCCGGCCGGGTCTCGCTGGTGCGCTTGTTCGCGGGCACCATCGCGTCGGACACGGTCATCCACGTCTGCGGCCACGGCGGCGCCGACCGCGGCCACCCCGACCACGACGCCGACGAGCGCGTCGGGCACCTCTATTCCCCGCTCGGGGCGACGCTGCGTCCGATCAGCCAGGCGGTGGCCGGCGACCTCGTGGCCATCCCCCGGCTGGGCACCGCGGAGACGTCGGACACCATCTCGGCCAAGGCCCAACCGCTCTGCATTGCACCATGGGAAATGCCCGAGCCGCTGTTGCCGGTTGCGGTGCGAGGCGCCACCCGTAACGACGACGACGCGCTGGCGCGCGGTCTGGAGCGATTGGTGGCCACGGACCCCGTCGTCCGCGTCGACCGCAACGCCGGCACCGGGCAGCTGGTGCTGTGGTGCCTCGGTGAATCCCACGCCGACGCGGTGCTGGAGCGGTTGCGCGCCGGGGCGTCGCTGGAAACCGAGCCGGTGCGGGTGGCGCTACAGAGCACGTTCACGTCGACGGCCAAGGGGCACGGCCGGCAGGTCAAGCAGTCCGGCGGCCACGGGCAGTACGCCGTCTGCGACATCGAGATCGCACCGTTACCGCGCGGCTCGGGCGTCACGTTCGAGTCGAAGGTGGTCGGCGGTGCCGTCCCCACTCAGTACGTCGGGTCCGTGGAGAAGGGGGTCCGCCAGCAGCTCGAACATGGCGTGGAGGCCGCGGAAGACTGCCCGGTGACCGACGTCCACGTCACGCTGCTGGACGGCAAGGCGCACAGCGTCGACTCCTCCGACGCCGCGTTCCAGACGGCCGGCGCCCTGGCGGTGCGCGACGCGGCCGGGTTCGGGGAGATCGCGTTGCTGGAGCCGATCGCGACCCTTCAGGTGGACGTGCCCGACGGGTACGTCGGCGCGGTGCTCTCGGACCTGCCCGGGCGGCGTGGCCGGGTCACCGGCACCCAGCCGGTGCCGGACTGCCTGCCGGGCAACGAGCGCACCGTGGTGCACGCCGAGGTGCCAGAGGCAGAGCTCACCCGCTACGCGGTGACGCTCCGCTCGCTCACCGGCGGCACAGGGCGGTTCAGCCGGGCCTTTGCTCGCAACGAGATCGTCCCCGCCTCCGCGGCTGCGGCGCTGCGCGACACCGCCTCCGCGCACTGAGCCAGCCCATGGACGAGCGGGCCGCGGTGCTGTCAGTGGCCCACGAGCACGCGGCGAGATTCCTGGCGGGTCTGCCCGACCGTCCGGTCTGGCCGCGCGCGACCTACGCCGAGATGCTCGCCGCGCTGGGCGGCCCGCTACCTGACGTTGGTCAGGACCCGGTCCGGGTGGTGGCCGAGCTGGCTGAACGCGCCGATCCGGGCCTCGTGGCCATCCCCTCCGGACGGTTCTTCGGGTTCGTCATAGGCGGGAGCCTGCCCGCGGCGCTGGGTGCGGACTGGCTCACCTCCGCGTGGGATCAGAACGCGGCGCTCTCCGCCCTGACGCCGGCGGCGGCCGCGGCCGAGACCGTGTCCGCTGGCTGGCTACTGGACCTGTTCGGGTTACCCACGGACAGCGGCGTGGGGTTCGTCACCGGCGGAATGATGGCCAACTTCACGTGCCTGGCCGCGGCGCGGCGTGATGTCCTGGTGCGGGCCGGCTGGGACCTCGAGGCGCGCGGCCTGGTCGGCGCGCCGCGGGTCCGGGTGGTGGTCGGGCGGTACCGGCACGACACGGTGGACCGGGCGCTGCGCTATCTCGGCTTCGGCCGGGACGACGTGGTCGTGGTCCCGACGGACGGTGAAGGCCGCGTCACCGGCGATGGGCTTGCGAAGACTCTCGGTTCGGTGGATGGACCGTTGATCGTCTGCCTCCAGGCCGGCGAGGTCCATACCGGCGCCTTCGACGCCTTCGCCGAGGCGATCCCGTTGGCGCACGAACACGGCGCCTGGGTACACGTCGACGGCGCCTTCGGGCTGTGGGCGGCAGCCAGCGCGCCCACGAGGCACCTGACCGCCGGCGTGGCTGCGGCCGACTCCTGGGCCACGGACGGGCACAAGACGCTGAACGTTCCGTACGACTCAGGCATCGCGATCGTGGCGCGTGCCGAGGCGATGCGGGCCGTATTCGGCGTGCACGCGGACTACCTGGTCCAGAGCACAGCGGACCCGATGGAGTCGACGCCGGAGTTCTCACGGCGGGCACGAGGCTTCCCGGTGTGGGCGGCGCTGCGCAGCTTGGGCCGGTCCGGAGTGGACGCACTGGTCGCCGGGCTGGCCGCGAACGCAAGACGCATGGCGGACGGGCTGCGCGCGCTGGGTGCTGAGGTGTGCAACGACGTCTGCTTCACACAGGTCATCGCCCGGTTCGGGGACGATGCGGCCACCGAGGAGCTGGGCACCCGCCTCCTTGCCGAGGGCACCGCGGTGCTTACCCCGGGCCGCTGGCACGACCGAGCGGTGCTGCGCTGCTCGGTGTCGAACTGGTCCACGACACCCGACGACGTGGACCGCACGTTGGCCGCTGTCGGCAGGCTCTTGCGCGCATGAGTGATCTGCCGGGCTGGACGGCCGGCTCTTTCTCGGCGGACGGTCGGGTTTTCCCGACCTATCGGCGCGGCACTGGACCGGCGGTGATCGTCATCCACGAGATCCCCGGCATCACGCCACCGGTGCTGCGGTTCGCCGACGAGGTCGCCGACGCCGGGTTCACCGTCGTGCTGCCGCACCTGTTCGGGACGCTCAACGAGGACGGCGGTGTGGTCGGTGGTATGACCCTGTTCGTGCGGCTGTGCGTGCGGAGCGAGTTCACCAAGCTGGCCTTGCAGGTCACGTCACCGATCGCAGGCTGGTTGCGTGCGCTGGCCCGCTCCCTGCATACGGAACTCGGCGGGCCGGGCGTCGGGGCCGTCGGTATGTGTTTCACCGGAGGATTCGCGCTGGCCATGACGGTGGACGCGCCCGTGGTGGCTCCGGTCATGGCCCAGCCGTCGCTGCCCTTCGCCGTCGGCCGTCGACGTGCCGCTGACCTCAATCTCTCCCCGACCGACCTCGCGGCGGCGCGACGCGCCGCGGCCAGGGGGTGTTCCGTGCTCGGTTTGCGCTACCGCGGCGATCGGGCCACCGGCACACGTTTTGAGACCTTGCGCAGGGAACTCGGCGATGACTTTGTCGCTGTCGAGTTCGACGGGAAAAGGCACGCGACCCTCACCGCGCACCGCCAGCAGGAGGCGGTCGACCGGGTGCTCGCTTTCCTCCGGGCGCGGCTCCAGGGTTTGGGCTGATGCGTTTCGAGCGGAAGGGCTGACGCGCTCAGGTGGATCGCTCATGCGTACGAGTGGAGGTTGAGTGGATATCCACAGGAGCCACTACACACCGCAAGGCTTCTGAATTGCTGGATACCGTGCGGTCATGGTCGAGGTTCAAGCGGGGCCGGTGGGCACTGCCGGTGCGCCTCGAATGGATCTTGACGAGCATTCGGACGCATCCATGGCTGCGCTGGCGGCAGCGCCGCCCAGCGCGGATTCGGTCCTCCGCTCCACCTACGCGGTCCCGGAACGCCTCTCGCCATCTGCGCGGATCGACTTGCTGAGTGCGTTGGCGAAGCAGGCCGCGTGGGTTGAGGCTCGGCAGCTTGAGCTGCTGGCAGTGATCGACGCTGCTGACCCGTCACCGGATCGCTGGGCCACGGAGGAGATCGCCGCCGTTCTGCGCATCGCGCCGTCCACCGCCACCGTGCGGGTCGCGCTGGCCCGGCTGCTTGCTGGACCGCTGCTGGCCACCCGCCAGGCGTTGTTCGCCGGACAGATCACCGCACGACATGCCTCGGTGCTCGCGGAGGCGGTGCGGCCTCTCGACGACCCCGCCGCCACCGCCGTCCAAGAGCGCGTCCTCACCAAGGGTGCCGAAGATACGGTCGCGGAGTTCGCCCGCCGGGTCCGTCGGGCTGTGCTCATCGTCGACCCATCTGGTCAGGAACAGCGCCACTGTGCCGCGGTGGACCAACGCCGTGTCGTCATCACCCCTGACGTCGATGGCATGGCCCAGTTGTGGGCTCTGCTGCCGGCCGTGGGTGCAGCGACGGTCGGTGCTGCACTCAACGCGTTGGCCGCGGAGAGCCGGAAGGGTGGCGACGCCCGGACGGCTGATCAGCGGCGCGCGGATGCCTTGGTCAGCATGGCCGACGCCGTTCTCGCCGACCCCAAGCGCGGACGCCACCAGGGCCAAGCGCCGGCCATCCAGGTCACCGTGGCCGCCTCCACCTTGATCGGCCAGGACGACCAGCCCGGTGACTTGGCCGGCTACGGTCCGATCAGCGCCACCACCGCGCGTCGACTGGCTACCGGCGAGACCGCGAACTGGCGGACCTTGTTGACCGACGACGCCGGACAACTCGTCGACGTCGGTCGGCGCTCACACCGGCCCCGCCAGGTGCTGCGCGACTTCATCGTGGCCCGCGATCGGCGCTGCACCTTCCCCGGCTGCGCCCAACCCGCCGCCCGATGCGATCTCGACCATGTCCGGTCGTACCGCCAGGGCGGGGCCACCGACCCGGCCAATCTGCAGGCACTCTGCCGACGGCACCACCGGGCCAAGCACCGAACGGAATGGACACCCAGCCGTGGGCGCGACGGTTCCACGACCTGGACAAGTCCCACAGGCCACGCCTACCGCACCAAGCCACCGCCGTTGCCGCTCGACCGACTAGAGGACAGCTAGGGTCTACGAGCTTTCCATGGCATGGCCGAGATCGGGCTGCGCGAGTTTACCGAGAGCGATGCTGAGGCTCTGACCGCCTTCCTCACCGGCAACGACTGGCCCTTCCACGTCCGGCTGCACTGGTCGTCGGAGCAGGTCGCCGCGGCGCTGGCCGACGGGTCGTTCCGCTCTGCCGGCGTGCGCACCCTCTGGCTGACGGCCGACGCCGCGAACGTCGGTTTGGCGGTCGTGTCCGACATCGATGAGCACGCGCCGATGCTCGACCTCCGTCTGGGCGCGGCTGACCGCGGCCGCGGCTACGGCAGCGCCGCGCTCCGCGCGGTGAGCACGTGGCTGTTCGCCACCTACCCCGAGCCGCAGCGCTTCGAAGGGCAGACGCGTTGACAACACCGCCATGCGCAAGACATTCCTGCGCTGCAGATGGGTGAAGGAAGCCCATTACCGTGCCGCCTGGCAGGCGCATGACGGTCGGCTCATGGATTCCGTCGGGTATGGGCTGTTGCGCTCGAACTGGTTGAGCGGCCGGCCGACGCCGGTCGACTGGTTCGACGACCCGGCGATCTAGCGCCGTCCTACCCGGAGGGCCACGCCTTCGCCAGGCGGGCGCGGGCCTCGCCGAGCAGTTCCGGCAGGATGCGTGTTTCGGCAACGATGGGCATGAAGTTGGTATCGCCACCCCAGCGCGGCACAACGTGCTGATGCAGATGCGCCGCGATCCCCGCGCCCGCGACGGGGCCCTGGTTCAGCCCGACGTTGAAGCCCTGCGGCGCGAACACTTCCCGCAACGTCACGATGGCCTGCCTGGTCAGCGCGGCGAGTTCGGCGACTTCGTCATCGGTGAGGTCGGTGTAATCCGAGACGTGTCGATACGGCACGAGCATCAGGTGCCCGCTGTTGTACGGATAGAGGTTCAGCACCGCGTAGGCCACTTCCCGACGCGCGACGATCAATGCCTCCTCGTCACTGCGCTTCGGGGCGCGACAGAACGGGCACTCCGACTCGCTCGGGTCGCCCGGCTTGTTCTCGCCCTGGATGTAGACCATCCGGTGCGGCGTCCACAGCCGGCCGAATCCGTCCGCATCACCAGCGAAACCGCTTGACGCCTCCGGTGCGCGGGGCTCTTCACCCATCGAAGTCCGCGGCGGTCGGCGGCGTGTTCACCCGGCGCGCCACGAAGTCGGCCATCTCGCGCAGCGCTTGCTCGACAGGGACGCCGTTTCGCTGAGTCCCGTCGCGGTACCGGAATGACACGGCCCCGTTCGCCGCGTCCTGCGCCCCGGCGATGAGCATGAACGGCACCTTCTGCTGCACCGCGGTCCGGATCTTTTTCTGCATCCGGTCGTCGGAAAGGTCGGGTTCCACGCGCAGCCCCACGGCCCGCAACTGCGCCGCCACGTCGGTCAGGTAGGCGTCCTGGTCGTCGGTAACCGGGATGAGGACCGCCTGGACCGGCGCGAGCCAGACCGGGAACACACCTGCGTAATGCTCGGTGAGCACGCCGATGAACCTCTCGATCGAGCCGAACTTGGCCGAGTGGATCATCACCGGCTCTTGACGGCTGCCATCGGCGGCCTGGTATTCCAATTTGAACCGGTGCGGCTGATTGAAGTCGTACTGGATGGTCGACATCTGCCAAG
>DATAEG010000075.1:0-17216 GCA_036258135.1 Jatrophihabitantaceae bacterium
CTGTCCCTGCGGATCCGGCCAGCGGAAGGGCCACGATCGTCATGTATCGGCGGCCGTTGGAGGCCCGGGCGCTGGACGACGAGGATCTCGAGGACCTCCTGCATGACGCCGTGATCGACCGGCTGGCCCACCTGCTGGGCCGTGACCCCGAGGAACTCGATCCACACTCTTGACGGCATGTCCTCCGCGCTACTTCCCCGCCAGTCGGAGGGCCAACGCCGGGCAGCTGGCTACCGCACGTCGACTGGCCAAACCGGACGGCACCCGCTGGGCGTGGATGATCGGGTAGCCGAACTCGTCCAGTTCGATGGCCTCGGGCAGCAGGGCGGCGCACAGGCCGTGGCCGTCACAGCGAGTCCAGTCGATCTCGAGCCTCATCGCGAATCACCCCCGGGCAGCGGCAGCTGGCCGAGCACGGGACGGCCGCACCCACCACGCCGGTGCGCGGCGATCTCCTCGGCCAGGTGATGCAGACCGGTGGCGACGAAGCGCGCGGCGCCGTCCGGATGCGCGCAGGCACCACGGCCGGGCAGCAAGGCAATACGTCGCTGAGCCCGGTCCCAAGCGTCGGCGCGCCCGGCCCATAGGCCGGCGAGCGAGTCGGCCAGGGCGGGCAGCCCGAAGACGCAGGGACCGCACTGTCCGGCCGACTCTGCGGCCAGCCAGCTCGTCACCCGGGCCAGTTCGCCCATCGGGCAGGTTCGGGAGTCCAGGGCGATGAGGACACCAGCGCCGACCGGTGTCTCGGCGGTGACGGCCAGCGGATGGGCTCGTGCCGGATCGACCCACGCCCCGTGGTATCCGCCGAGCACCAACGCCGTCGGGGTGGCCGCCTCGGCGGCCTGGAGCACGACGTCCGTCGGCGTGCCGATCGGGATCTCGACGACGCCGGGCCGGGCGACGGCGCCGCCAACGGTGAGCAGCATCGTCCCGGCCTCGTGCGCCAGCCCGGTGGCCGCGAACGGCTGCGGCCCCATCCGAGCCAGCAGGCCGAGGTGGGCGAACGTCTCGGCGTTGGACGCGAACGTCGGCCGGCCGTGCAGGCCCGCCTCGGTCGCGTGTCGACGCCGGCCGGGTGGCACTGCCGGGCCTCCGGAGAGCCCGGCGAGAACGGCCCGGCCTTCTCCGGCCACGAACCCGCCGGGAGCGTGGTCGACCGAAACCGCCGGGCGATCGCGTCGCTCGGCGGCCGCGACCCGAGCGGACTGGGCGGCTGCGGCGTCATGCGTGACGACGACCACCGCTTCGGCGCCCACCGCGGCCGCCAGCGTCACAGCGCCGTCGAGGACCAGGTGGGGGACGAGATCGAGCAGGGCCCGGTCCTTGACGCTGCCGGGCTCGCCCCCGCACGCGTTGACGACCACCGCCGCGGCCCCTTCCTGCGGTAGCGCCGCCAGCTTCGCCGCCACCGGGAACGCCGCGCCGCCGCGGCCGCGCAGGCCGACCGCGGAACACCACGAGGTGAATGTCTCCCGGGTGCGGGCCACCGGCGGCCCATGCACGGACAGGTGCTCGCGCACACCTAACCGACGACCGCCCAGCGCACCGGCGAGCAGCCGCGGCGCTCCGATGCTCCAGACGCCCGCGGGACGCGTCATCGTCTCGGTCATCGCGCGGCCTCCGCGGCTGCCGGCGCGACGATGCGGCCGGAGCGACGCGGCCGTGGCGCTGCCACCCTCGCGGCCAGCGCAGCGACGACGAGCCCGACCGCGAGCACGTCAAGTGCGCGCACCCACGTCTCGCCGGAGTCGGTCCCGGCCAGGAACCCGTGCAGCACGCCCAGCCCCCAGGCGAGATACGCGCTGGCGTGCAGCCCCCGCCAGGCCGCCGTCGCGCCCGGCGAGGCGGCCAGCCGGCCGCGGGCCGCGCCGAGCAGCGCCACTAGAACAAAGAGGTAGGCGGCCAGCGTCCCCAAGGCCACGGCCACCGGACGGTAGCCAGACGTCAGCGGTACCACGACCGCCTCGAGCGACACGTGCGACTTGGCGTCCAACACGACCGCAGTGACGTGCCCGACCACGAGCAGCAGACCCGTGGTGGCCGCGGTCCGGTGCAGGTACTGCCACACCACCCGACGTGCGGGATCGCCGCGACGCACCGAGCCCAGCGCGCCGAACGCGGTGGCCGCACTCAGCAGCACCATCGCGGCCAGCCCGCCGGCGCGGGCCAGATACCAAAAAGTCATCTTGTCCGCCTATGCCGCCTCGATGCCCTCGACCGGCCAGTCGCCGAGGTGGACGACGGTGCCGTCACGGTGCACCAGACGGGCTGGCGCGCCTCGATTGATCAGCCACGGTTCGGCGGCGTCACCGAGGACTAGGGCGGCGGTGCTGGCCGTGTTCGCGGCCAGGGCCGATTCCTCGGCGACGGTGACGGTCCGCCATGGGCCGCGGCTCGGTTTGCCGGTACGCGGATCGATGAGGTGGTGCATGGGCTGTCCGTCGCGCTGCCAGGCACGAACCGTCGTTGTCGAGGTGGCCACGCCGCCGGCGTGCACGCCAATGTCCTGGCCCAGCTCGCCCTCCCGCTCGGCCACGTGCACGCGCCAGCCACCCTCAGGAGCGCCGGCGACGGCCAGGTCTCCGCCGATCTCGACCAACGCCGCCGTGTCGAACCGCTGCGCGACGCGTGCGACCGCGCGGTCGGCCGTCCACGCCTTGGCCGTGGCACCGAGGTCCAATGCCAGACCGCGCGGCACGCGCAGCAGACCCCGCTCGCGATCCAGCCACACCTCGGACCAATCTGCGCGCCGTCGCGGCCATGGAGCGGCGGCCGCACCGTCACCTACCAACCGGATGTCGCGGTCGTACCCGGCGGCCATCAGGTCGAGACCGACGGTGGGATCCACCGCCCCGTCGGTCTCAGCGGCGGCATCGAGGGCGGTGCCGACCAGCTCGGTGAGCGTCCGCGACACTGGCACCGGCACGCCGGCCAGCCAGTTCACCCGGGTGAGCTCTGAGCCGGTACGGAAGCGGCTGGCGGCCAGGTCCACCTCGCGCATGAGGTCTCGCACCACGTGCACGGCGGACAGCAGCGCCGACCGGTTGGTCACGCTGACCCCCACGGTGCAGCTCCAGTCCGTCCAGCGCCGGCTGCCGAAGCCACTCATGGGTTCTTGCGGGGTCCCTGCGAAAACGCGGAGCGTTCTGTGCGAGGCGTTTTCGTGGGGTGATCTCATGATCCGTTGCTCCCGCCCGCGGTCGTGCTCGTCGGCGCGGTCGTCACTGTGGTGGACCGCGTCGACGTGCTGGTCGTCGTGCTCGACGAGCTTGACGTCGTCGGACTGGTCGTCGGGGTGGTGGTTGCAGGGGTCGTGCTCGCCGAGGAGTCGTCGCCACGGGCGACTGCGGCGTAAAGGGATCCGGCGGCAACGACCGCGGCCGCGGCGACGCCGAGCATCGCGGTGCGGGCCCGGCCGAGCAGCTGGCGCCGGTTTCGGTGTGCACTCATGCCAAACAGGGTGCGGTTGGCTGCCTAAGTGCCACACCAACCCAGCATCAAGCTCAGCTCAAGGATTGCCGTGTATTGGCTGTGGCGGAGATGACAGTAGCCGCGGCGCTACCCCGCTGGCATACTGGACCCAACCCTTCGGAATCGATTCAGAAAGACGCGCGTGGCCACCCCGTTCACCGACTTGCTCCGGCCCACCGCCAGGGTCAGCGCCCCGCTACGCCGGGCCCGAGCGGCCACGTTCGCCGCGTTCATCGCAGCCGGCATGGTGTTCGGCTCCTGGGCGCCGCGCATACCGGAGATCAAGGACAGGCTTGGGCTGTCTCCCGGATCGCTGGCCATCGCCCTGCTGATGCCGGCGATCGGCTCGATCCTGTCGATGTCCCTCGCCGGCCGACTGGCCGCCTGGTGGGGCAGCGCCCGGGCTACCCGCTACCTCACCCTGTACATGCTCGCGGTTGCGTGGCTGCCGGGTCTGGCCGGCACCCTGCCCGTCCTGTGTGCCCTGATGTTCACGTGGGGACTCGGGATAGGCAGCATGGACGTGTCGATGAACGCCCAGGCGGTTACCGTCGAGAAGGCGTACCGCCGGCCGATCATGTCCGCCTTCCACGCGTCCTGGTCGCTGGGGTCGCTGGCCGGCGCGGCGGTGGGAATCGTCGGCGCGGCCACCCACTTCTCCATCCCGCTGCAACAGTTCGCCGTCGCCGCGGTACTGATCGTGGTGTGCGGCTACAGCTCGCGTTGGCTGCTGCCGGACCCGGTGCCGGACGCCGCCGAGCTCACCGAGGACGACCACCGCGTCGGGATCTTCCAGGTGCTCGACGTGCGCCTGGTGTTGCTCGGCGTCG
Organism: Jatrophihabitantaceae bacterium; assembly: GCA_036258135.1. GTDB lineage: Bacteria > Actinomycetota > Actinomycetes > Mycobacteriales > Jatrophihabitantaceae > DATAEG01. Next base: position 4,302 of record DATAEG010000075.1, read on the forward strand.
CCGCCATGACCGCGATGCTCTCCGAAGGCTCAGTGGCTGACTGGAGCGGCATACTGCTGCGCGACAACCTGCAAGCGTCGGCCGCGCACGTCGGCCTGGCCTACGCCGCGTTCATGGCCATGCAGACGACGGGACGGATGGTGGGCGACCGCGTCGTCCTCGTCTTCGGCCGTCTCAGGTCCATCGTCGCGGTTACCGCCATCGGGTCAGTGGGGCTGGCCCTCGGACTTGCCACCCACACCGTGGCCGGCGCCGTGGTCGGTTTCGGCCTGCTCGGCATAGGGCTGTCGATCATCGTCCCGGTCGCCTTCAGCGCCGCCGCGGACGGCCGGGCCAAGGCCGGTCCGGCGATCGCCGCCGTGTCCAGCCTGGGCTACTTCGCCTTCCTCGCCGGGCCGACGTTGATCGGTGGCGTCGCCGAGCTGACTAGCGTGCCTACCGCGCTGTGGCAGATTCCGGTGATCACCGCACTCGGCGGTGTCGTCGCCGTCGCGGCGCTGCGCCGCCCGGTGCGCCCGGCCCGCTACAGCTCCTCGGACGAGCCCTCGAACAACGACGTCTCTCTGGCCGAGAGCCCGGCCAACCGGGCGTCGAGCGCTTCGTAGTCCACGCCGAACGTCGCGCGAAACGCGAGCCAATCCTGCTCGGTGCGCCACCGGTCGATGGTGAGGAAACGACCGCTGCCGTGCGGGTCGTGGTACAGCTCGGTGCCCAGGTATCCGGCGGCTTGGCCGAACAGTTCCGCCCAATCGCCGTGCGACGAATAGGCGGCACGGAACGCCGGCACAGCATCGGCGGGCACCTCGTACTCCCAGACCCAGACGAACACGGTCGGTATTCGACCACAAGAAGCCTGAGACTGGGGTCAGCGGTTGTAGACGTCTCGGCGATGCCCGACGGTCACGACGACCACGAGCAACACGTCGTCACTGACCGTGTAGATGATGCGGTAATCGCCGACCCGTACGCGTAGACCCGGACGGCCCTGCAGTGCCCGCGCAGCAGGAGGGCGAGGGTCCTGCGCGAGCAACGCGATCGCGCCTTGAACGCGGCCGCGCATGTCCGAATCGATCTTGCGCAGCGCACGCACGGCGGCGGGTCGCAGCTCGATGCGGTAGAGGCTCACTCCCAGCCGAGGTCAGCTTTGACCTGTTCCCAGGGAATGTTGGGGCCTTCCTCGCTCATGGCCTCGTCGTAGGCGGCCACGTCATCGGCATCTTCCAACGCCGCCACGAGCCTTTCGTACTGCTCAGGGCTGACTAGAACCGCCGCCCGGTGACCGTAGCGCTCCAGGAACACCGCCTCGGTTCGGGCGAGCTCGACGATGTCGGGCAGCCGGTCGCGAGCAGCACTGATGTTCATCGTCGCCATGCGACAAAATGTACAACTCAATGGCCATCTTGTACAACTTTGCCCCGCGACAACCTCCCCCCGCGACGACCTGACGAGGTCAGGCTTGGCAAAGGCAGAACGGGTGGCCGGCCGGATCGAGATAGACGCGGAAGTCCGGGCTGGACTCCGGGCCCTCGATCGGTCGGGCCCCGATCGACATGGCGTGTTGCTCGGCTTTGTCCAGATTCTCGACGTAGAGGTCGAGGTGGAACTGCTGCGGGATCGTCCCGTCAGGCCAGGTCGGCGGGATCAGATTCGGGGCGAGTTGGAATGCCAGCCGCAGTCCGCTGGCGGCACCCTTGAGGCTCACCCATTCGTCATCCGCGTTGGCGACCTCGACACCGAGCAGCTTGCTGTAGAAGGCCGCCGAACTGGACAGATCGGGCGTGTCGAGGACGACCACGCCGAGCTTGATCGGCGGCGTGGACTCGGAGGGGTCAGCGGCAGGTTCAACGGTGGTTTCACTCATGCCGCCATCCTGCCAGCGGCCACCGACGGCCTGTTTCAGTCGCCTGGGTACGGAACCGGCTCGCCTGGCGGGTCCTCGCCGACCCGGCCGTCCACGGACTCCCGGATGAGGTCGGCGTGGCCGACGTGGCGGGCGTACTCCTCGATGAGATCAATCAGAATGCGCCGCAGGCTGGCCGACTTTCCGTCCGGCCAGGTGAACCTGGCAAGCTGCTCCGGCCTCCGGAGGCCAGCGCTTCGGCGATCGACGCCCGGGAGCGGTCGGCGGCCGCAGTCCACAGAGCCATCAGCTCGTCCGGGGAATCGTCGGCGGCCGAATGCCACTCCCAGTCCTGGTCGGCCTTCCAGTCCACCTCGTGCCAAGGGGGCCCGAGCTGCCGATCCCACACCCGGCGGGAGAAGTAGTAGTCCTCGACGTAGGCGAGATGCTTCATCAGACCACCGAGAGTGACCGTGGAGTCGCCGACGGTCGCTCGGAGCCCGGACCTGTCCAGGTCCGCGCACTTCCAAGCCAGGGTGGCACGCTGGCGTTCCGGGGAGCCGAGGAGGGTGTCGATCTCGCTGCCCGCCATGGGCGGTTCCAGATAAGTCATGCCGGGAACGTACCGACGCGATCCGACGACGCTGGCCGCCGCTTCGGGCCTCAGTAACGGATGTCGCCGCCGAAGTAGTGCAGCGTGTAGAGCCGTTCATCGTGGTCTTCGATCCATTCCTGTCCGGTGAACCGCGACACGTCACCCGAATTTGTGTCGACGTAGTGGTAGCCGTCGACGTCGATCGAGAAGCCGCCGAGAAATCGGCCCTCCTCGTACAGCCGGGTGAGCGCGGCCTGCACGATTCGTCCGGCCGTGGCGGAGTCGATTCGCGGGCTCTGCAGGAAGCCGCAGTAGGCCATGCTCCACACGGGGACTCGGTCGAGATAGACGATCTCCTGGCCGAGAAAGTCGGCCTCGCCGACGTAGCTGTCCAGGTAGGACCACGGCCCATCGCGGAACTGGATGTCCGACGTGCCCAGCCGGTATGGCAACGACTTCGCCGCGGCCGCCGCATACGTCGCGCGCTTCGCGGTGACGATGAACTCGGTCAGGCCTTCCACGCGCTCAGCAATAGCAGTATCCACCGACATCGGAGGCGGCGTGCCGTCTTGTCCTTGCCATGCGGCGGAGTTAACTGTGTCCGGAATCGCCCAAGCGGACGACACGAAACGGAGCCGGTCATGCCTTTCCCCCTCGCTCGTCGGCTCGGCGCCGAGTTCCTCGGCACCTTCGTGCTTGTCTTCGTGGGCTGCGGAACCGCGATCCTGGACGCCGGCAACAAGGGCACCGACTTCCTCGGCGTAGCCATGGCCTTCGGCGTGGCGATCACTGTGATGGTGTACGCCGTCGGCGCAGTATCCGGCGGGCACTTCAATCCGGCCGTGACGGTCGGTCTGGCCATCGCCCGCCGCTTTCCCTGGACCGACGTGGTGGCCTACATCGTCACGCAGGTCGTCGCCGCGACAGTCGCTTCCGTCGTACTGCTCGGTGTGGCCTCCGGGCAGAAAGGTTTCTCAGCCAGCGCGTCCGGCTTCGCTTCGAACGGCTACGGTGACCACTCCCCCGCGCTGTACAGCCTGGGCGCGGTGATCCTTGTCGAGGTCGTCCTAACTACGGTCTTCCTCTACGTAATCATCGGCGCCACCGACGTGCGGTCCCCGGCTGGCTTCGCCGGCGTCGCCATTGGCCTTGCGCTGGTCATCATCAACCTAGCGGCGATCCCGGTGTCGAACTGTTCGGTGAACCCGGCCCGGTCGACGGGTCCGGCGATCATCCAGCACGGCTGGGCGCTCGGGCAGCTCTGGGTGTTCTGGCTGGCTCCCATCGTGGGCGCCGCCATCGCTGGTGCTACGTACCACCTCATCGTCGGCGATCAGCCGGTGGCGCCCTCGGAACCGCTGGCCTCCGAGCAGACCTGACCAGCCTCGGCCCCGTAGGCCGGATCAGGGTCATTTCCGATATCGCCCGACGCCCGCAGCTGCGACACTTGAGGCGGCAGCGGTCTTGGGGCGGGTGTGGTCGAGGAACGGGTCACTATCACGGCTCGCGAGACCGTCGTCACGCGCAATGCCGCTGCGGACCGACTCAAGGTCGTCCTCGTCTGCGCCGTGATCGTCGCTCATTGCGCGATTACCTACGGGGCCGACGGCGGTTGGTTCTACCACGAGGGCGGCGACGCCAGCGTCCTGGCGGATGTACTGACGGTGCCGCTGGCTCTCGGCGCCCTGTTCGCCATGGGCGCGTTCTTCTATGTCGCGGGATGCTTCGTACCGTCTTCGCTGGACCGGAAGGGCATACGGAGGTTCGCCGCCGAACGCGCGGTGCGTCTCGGTATCCCGGTGGCCGCCTACGTGTGCGTGGTCGTGCCGGCAATCGAATGGCTTGTCGCGGTGACGGCGGGGCCGCGACGCACGGCGGCTGATATTTGGTCCGACCAGTTGCACGAGCTGGACGCCGGACCGCTGTGGTTCGCGGCGGCACTGCTGATCTTCTCAGTCGCGTACGCGACGTTCACCTCGCTCAGGCGGATCCCGGTCAGCACCACGCCGCTCCGAGTGCGGACCTTGTTGGTGTGTGCGGCGACCATTGCCGTGCTGTCGTTCGTCCTGCGTATCTGGTTCCCGATCGATACGTTCCAAATCGGCGCGCTGCATGTATGGCAGTGGGGACAGTGCCTGGGCTTGTTCGCCCTCGGCGCGTTTCTTGGTCAGCGTGGGCTCACGACGTTCGATCATCGCGTCGTCGTGACGTGCCGGTGGTTGCTCGGAATCGGTGCGCTGGCCGTCCTGCTGCTGATCGCTGCCTACTCAGACAACACCGACCCGCTCGGCGGGGGGCTGCACTGGCAATCGGCCACCGTCGCGGTCATCGAGGGGATCGTGTCCGTCAGCGCAACCGTCGTGCTGCTCGATGTGCTCCGCAGATGGCGGGGCCGCGGCTCGGGCGAGCTAGCCCGCCGCGCATTCGGCGCCTACGTGCTCCAGGCGCCGGTCATCGTCGTGTTCGCGCTGGCGCTGCGAGATGTGCCAGTACCGGGAGGGGTCAAGCTCCTGTTCCTCGCGCCAGCATCGGTGGCGGCATGCTTCGTTCTGGCCGGACTGCTACGCCGGGTCCGGCTGCTCCGCCGCATCGTCTAGACGTCGTCGGCTACTCGACGGCCTCGACGGGCGCCCGACGGTCCCGGGCCGCAATGACGACGCCGATCGAGGCCAGCAGGAGGACGATCCCGGGCCACGCCGACGATGGCGGGCGCTGGCCGAGCCAGAGATAGGCGACCAACGCGGCGCCGGGCGTCTCGAGCAGCAACGCGATGCTGACCACGGCGGCGCTGGTGGTGCGCAGGACGACGTTGATCAACGTGTGGCCGAGCAGCTGGGCCGAGACGGTCACCGCGACGATCTTGGCCCAGGCATTGGCGCTGAAGCCGAGCAACTCCTGTCGTCCGACCACACAGGCCACGAGCAGCGCTCCCGCGCACGCGCAGTAGCAGATCCCGGTGTAGACCGGGGCGCTCATCGTGCCCCGGGCTCGACCGCCGACGACCGTGTAGGCCGCGGCGAACAGGCCGCCCAGGATGGCCAGCACGTCGCCGAGCACGGCACGTCCAGACAGCGTCACGTCAGCGCCGGTGATCATGGCCACGCCGATCACCGCGGTCACGATGCCGACCCACGCCAGGGTGGGCATCCGCACACCCTGCCAGGCCATGATCGCGGCCACGAAGATCGGCTGCGTGGAGACGAGCGCCGTTGCCACCGCCACCGACGTCAGGTTCAGGCTGGGCACCCAGGTCGCGAAATGCAGGGCCAGGAAGCCGCCGGCCAGGCCCGCGAGGCCCCATTGACGACGGTCGAGCCCGCGCAGCTCGCGCCGCGCCCGTAGCGCCACGACCAGGCCTGTGAGCCCGCCACCGAATGCGGTCCGCCAGAAAGCAATGGCCAGCGCCGGCGCGGCGGTGGCCGCCATCAACGGCCCGGAGAGCGAGACGCCGAGCAGGGCGATGACGATCAGGACGGCGTCGCGCGGCGGCGGGGGCGCGAGGGCGTCGGGAGGAGTCACGCCGTCGGCCACGCCGACATCCTCGCAAGCGCCTTGGCAAACGCTCCGCGCTTTTGGGCAACCTCCCCGTCGGCGGGCACCGCCCGATTACGCTCTGCCCGTGAGATCACCCCACGAAACCGCTCCGCACAGAACGCTCCGCGCTTTCGCAGGGGCCCCGATCCGTGTGGTCCAGTGGATCATGCAGCAATGAGCACCGGTCGGGTTTTCCTGTCCCGCCTTGCCGGTGTGGGCGTCTTCGACCCCAACGGCGACCCGCTCGGCAAGGCGCGCGACTCGGTCGCGACGCTGGGCATCGGCAACCAGCCGGTCCGGGTCGTGGGTCTGGTCGTGGAGATCCAGCACCGGCACCGGATCTTCGTGCCGATGGGCCGGGTAACCCGCTTCGAGCCCGACGCAATCGTGCTGGCGACGGCCTCGGTCAATCTGAAGCGGTTCGAGCGTCGTCAGCACGAGCTGCTCGTCATCGCGGAGCTGCTCGACCGGGACGTGACCCTCGTCGCGGACGGCCGACCGGCACGCATCGTCGACGCCGGGATGGAACGTACCCGGGGCCAGGAGTGGATCATCAGCCGGCTGGCCGTGCGGATCACCGGTGGCCGGCTGCGCGGCCGGCGGGGCGAGATGTTCCAGGTCGACTGGGACGAGGTCAGCGGGCTCTCGCTGAGCAGCTCGAGCCAGGGCACCGAGACGCTGCTGTCGGTGCTGGCCGGGTTGCGTCCGGCCGACGTGGCATCTGCGCTGAAGGAGATGCCGGAGGGACGGCGTCGTGACGTAGCCACCGCCCTCGACGACGAACGGCTGGCCGACGTGCTTCAGGAGATGTCGGACGAGGACCAGATCGCGCTCCTCGGCGCGCTGCCCGACGAGCGTGCCGCCGACGTTCTTGAGGAGATGGACGACGACGACGCCGCCGACCTCCTCAGCGAGATGCCCGCCTCCGAGCAGGAGCGGCTGCTCACACTCATGGAGCCGGAGGAAGCGGCGCCGGTACGCCGGCTGATGAGCTACGCCGACTACACCGCGGGCGGCCTGATGACCTCCGAGCCGGTGATCTTGCTGCCGGACGCTACAGTCGCCGACGCCCTCGCGCTGGTGCGCAACCCTGACCTCACTCCAGCGCTGGCCTCGCAGGTCTATGTCGTGCGCCCGCCACAGGCCACCCCGACCGGCCGCTATCTGGGCACCGCGCACCTTCAGCGGCTCCTGCGCGAACCGCCGTCCGCGCTGGTGAGCGGCGTCGTGGAGACCGACCCCGATCCGCTCACTCCGCACGCCACGCTCAGCGACGTCACCAGGTACCTGGCCACGTACAACCTCGTAGCCGCGGCCGTGGTGGACGACGACGACCGCCTGCTCGGCGCAGTCAGCGTCGACGACGTTGTGGACCACATGCTGCCCGAGGACTGGCGGGAGGCCGAGCCCACCGGTCACCGGGTGACGCACAGCGCGGTGCGCGGCGACGGCCCGGGCGGACGCCATGGCTGAGACTCGCGCTCGGCTCGATCAGCCGCGCGACCTGCGGCGCCGACCGGCGCTCAATGTCGACCGCGAGGCGTTCGGACGGCTGACCGAGCGCATTGCCCGCTTCCTGGGCACCGGCCGGTACCTGTTCTTCCAGACCATCACCATCATCCTGTGGCTGGTGCTCAATACGGTGCCAGGCATTCCGCACTTCGACCCGTACACCTTCACGTTCCTGACGTTGGTCCTGTCGCTCCAGGCCGCGTACGCGGCGCCGCTGATCCTGCTTGCCCAGAACCGCCAGGACGACCGGGACCGGGTGAACCTCGAGCAGGACCGGCAGGAGGCCCGCCAAGCCAAGGCCGACGTCGACTACCTGGCCCGCGAAATCGCCGCCGTGCGCATCGCGCTCGGCGAGGTCGCCACCCGCGACTTCCTGCGGTCTGAGCTGGCTCGGCTCGAGCCGAGGGACGGCCGCGAGCACCGTGACTAGGGCGTGTCTGGCAATTCCTGCTCGTCGCGAGCGGCGCTCGGGCCGCGCCTGGCAAGGCCGACGAGGAGCTCGTACCGGTGGGTACGGGCGACGAGGAGAACGCCGCCAGGCGCCGATCCGGGCGACGCGCAGCAGAGCAAGGAGTTGTCAGACACGCCCTAGGGCTGTCGATCTGAGCCGGGCCGGTTCGTCATCACGGTGATCTGAAGATGACGCCGTCAGCTGTCGAGCTCGCCCACCGCGAGCACTGGTCGCGGCTGTTGGCGTTGCTCGTCGGGCAGCTGCGCAGCTTCGACCTCGCCGAGGAGGCCCTGGCCGACGCGTTCGCCGAGGCCACTCAGCGCTGGACGGCGGACGACACGCCGGCGAACCCGGCCGCCTGGTTGCTCACCGTGGCGCGACGCAAGGCGGTCGACCGGATGCGTCGGGAGGCGGCGCTATACCGCCGGCTGCCGCTGCTGATGACCGACGAGGCGGAGCTCGGGCCTGAGGAGCTCGTCGAGGAGGCGGCCATGGTCAGCATCCCCGACGAGCGGCTGCGCCTGATCTTCACCTGCTGTCATCCGGCGCTGTCGATGCCGTCGCGAGTCGCGTTGACGCTGCGGCTGCTCGGCGGGCTGAGCACGCCGGAGATCGCGAGGCTGTTCTTGGTAACCGAGGCCACCATGGCCGCCCGCATCACCCGGGCCAAGAAGAAGATCGCCGCGGCCGGCATTCCCTACCGGGTGCCCGCCGGCAGCGAACTGCCGGAGCGGCTCAGCGGCGTCCTGACGGTGCTCTACCTCGTCTTCACCGAGGGCTACGAGGCGAGTTCGGGGCCGGGGCCAGTGCGTGCCGATCTCGCCGATGAGGCGATCCGGCTGACCCGCACGATGGCCGAGCTCATGCCCGACGAACCCGACGTCCGCGCGCTGTTGGCGCTCCTGCTATTGCAACATTCGCGCCGCGACGCCCGCACCGACGCCGCTGGTGACCTCGTGCTGCTCGCCGACCAGGACCGGACGCGATGGCATGCAGACGAGATCGCGGAGGGTCTGCGATGGCTCGGCACCGTCCCGGCCGGTTGGGTGAGCAGCTTCGCGCTGCAGGCCCGGATCGCCGCCGAGCACGCCCGAGCCGGGTCGGCGCAGGACACCGACTGGGCAGCAATCGGGCGATGGTACTCGACGCTCGAGGGCCTGACGGGATCGCCGGTGGTGCGGCTCAACCATGCTGTGGCTGTGGCCGAGACGCACGGCGCCGCGGCCGGACTGTCGTTGATCAACGATCTCGAACCGGCGTTGGCCACTGAGCACCTGTTCTACTCCGCCCGGGCCGACCTGCTGCGCCGCTTGCAGCGCAGCGCCGAGGCGCGGGCGGACTATCGACGTGCTTTGGAGCTCGCCGGCACGGACGCCGACCGGCGCTTCCTCCGGCACCGCCTGGAGTCCCTCTGAGCTGCAATTAGACGTGGCGGAACAGCACGGCCACGACGGCCGCGGCCAGGACGACCACCGGGAACGGCGCCCGGCGCCACACCAGCACCGCGGCCGCGGCCACCCCGGCCAGCCTCGGTCCGTCGAGGTCGATGTGCTGGCCTTGGGCCAGCGCCTCCACTACGACGAGCGCGGAGAGCAGTGCCACCGGCACCAGCTCCACGAACCGGCGCACTCCCGGCCCGGCCAGCCATGCTTCTGGGACGTAATAGCCCGCCAGCTTCAGGGCGTAGCACCCGACGATCGTGGCAGCCACCACCGGCCAGCTACCCACGTTGCGAGACCCGTCTCGGGATGTGCACGGCGGCCAGCAGCCCCGCGGTCCCGGCCAGCACCGGAACGCCCGGCGGAGTCAGCGGGATCAGAACCAGCGCCACTAGCCCCGCCAGCAGCGCCACCCGCCGTTCGACCGGACCGGCCCGCAACCGTGGCGCCAACAGAGCGAGGAACGCGGCCGGGATGACCGCGTCCAGTCCGAACCGGGCCGGATCGCCCAACGCGTTGGCCCCGAACGCACCGAGCAGCGTCGCCGTGTTCCAGCCCAGCCAGACGCTGCACGCGGTCCACCAGAACGCGGCTCGGGACAGCGCCGGCGTCGGCTGGGCCACCGCCATGGCGGTGGTTTCGTCGATGGTGCCGTGGGCGGCTAGCCAGCGGCCCGGGCCGCGGCCGCCGAGCAACGGGCGCAGCCGCACCGCATAGAGCGCGTTCCGGGCACCGAGCAGCAGGCCGCTGCTAACTGCGGACACCCCCGTTCCGCCGCCGGCGAGCACGCCCACCACGGCGAACTGCGTGCCGCCGGTGAAGGCCAGCATTGAGAGCAGGGCCGACTGGAGGACGGTCAAGCCGGCGGCGACTGACGCCGCGCCGAAGGCGATGCCGTAGGTCCCGACCGCGAGGCCGATGCTGAGCGCGTCGCGGATGATCCGGCGCCGCTGGACCGCCTCGCCAGCCGCGTCCGTCACCGCCATCGCGGCCACGCTACCGATGGCCTCCGACCGCAGCGAGGAGATTGCGATAGGCCGCGTCGACGTCACCCTCGACCGTCCAGATCGTCACCGTGGCGGGTCGGCGACGCAGCACGTCGACCAGGGCGCGGGACATCTCCGGAAACGTCCAGTCGGTGCGCTCGTACAGCACGGTCGCGTCGTGGTGCGCCGGAGTTTCGGCGAGCCGGCTTCGGAAGCGGGCCTCGTCGTCACCGGCCGCGCTGCGCAGGACGATCTCGACGAAATCCGCGCCTTCCGTCGCACACAGCTCTGCCAGCGCGTCGACGAAGTCGGGCCGGCCGAGGAACTGCGGCACCACGACGTCGCGGCCCTCGCCCAGTTGCAGCCGAGCCAGCTCGATCGCCATCCGTCGGGCCACCAATCCGGCGTCCCGCGGACGCTCCAACCACCCGCCCAGCATGCGACGGAGGTCGTCGATGTCCAGCGCCAGGGTGAGCGGATGGTCGGCGGCGTAACGGGCGGCCAATGTCGACTTCCCGCTCCCGGGCAGCCCGTTGAGCAGAATCAGCCGGGCCATCCGCCGACTGTACGAGGACGGCGCCGCGGGTACGTACGATCGAGAGCATGCATCCTGTCGAACGTGCCGCCGTCGAAGCCGCATTGGCCACCGTCAAAGACCCGGAGATCGGCAAGCCGATCACAGAGCTCAAGATGGTCTCGTCACTGGAGATCACCGACGCCGGCGAGGTCGCGCTCGGTCTGCTGCTCACCGTGGCTGCCTGCCCGATGAAGGACCGGTTGGTGCGCGACACTACCGCCGCGGTGCGCGCCGTCCCGGGCGTCACCGACGTCCGGGTCGACCTGGGTGTGATGGACGACGCGCAGCGCACGGAATTGCGCACCGCGCTGCGCGGGGGTCAGCCGACGCCGGAGATCCCGTTCGCGCAGCCCAGCTCGACTACCCGCGTCTACGCCGTGGCCAGCGGCAAAGGCGGCGTGGGCAAGTCATCGGTCACCGTTAACCTCGCCATCGCGTTGAGCGAGCGCGGGTTGTCGGTCGGCGTGCTGGACGCGGACATCTACGGCTTCTCGGTGCCCCGGATGCTCGGCGTGACGGGCAAGCCCACCCAGGTCGAGAAGATGATCATGCCGCCCGCCGCGCACGGCGTGAAGGTGATCTCGATCGGCATGTTCACGCCCGGCAACACCGCGGTGGTCTGGCGCGGCCCGATGCTGCACCGGGCGCTTCAGCAGTTCCTGGCCGACGTGTACTGGGGCGATCTGGACGTCCTGCTCATGGACCTGCCGCCGGGCACCGGTGACATCGCCATTTCGGTGGCGCAGTTGGTGCCGAGCACGGAGCTGCTTATCGTCACCACCCCGCAGCTCGCGGCGCGCGAGGTGGCCGAACGGGCCGGTTCGATCGCGCTCCAGACCCACCAGCAGATTGCCGGCGTGGTCGAGAACATGAGCTGGCTGGACCTGCCCGACGGCTCGCGGATGGAGGTGTTCGGTTCCGGCGGTGGCGCGGCCGTCGCCGAAGCGCTGGGCCGGGCCACCGGGACGCGGGTGCCGCTGCTGGGCCAGATCCCCCTGGATACGCGGGTGCGTGAGGGTGGTGACGCGGGCACGCCCGTCGTCCTCACCGCGCGGGAGAGCCCGGCGGCGACGGCGCTGCGGCAAGTGGCCGAGACGTTGGCCGCGCGGCAGCGGAGCCTGGTCGGGCGCTCGCTCGGGCTGGCCCCGGTCGGTCAGCGGTAGAACGTCAGGACGTCGGCGGCCAGCGGGGAGAACTCAGGTTGCGTCTTCGTCGTACGGCGCGGCCTCGTCGCGTCCCAGCGGGCGCACCTGGCGGGTCACCGGCTTCTCTTCCTCGGCCTCCCGGTGCCCGTTCGGGCTGGGTGCCTCGTCCGGATCGTCGAAGATGGCGCGTTGCAATGCCGTCCGTGGGTTGAACGAGCGGATGTCGAGGTTGCCGAACTCCGGGCCGAGCTCGTCGGTCAGCTGGTTGCGCGCGCCCTGGGCCAGGTCGCGCAGCGTGCGGAGCATCCGGCCGGCGTCCTTGGCCAGTTGCGGCAGCCGGTCCGGGCCGAACACGATCAGGGCCACGACCAGCAATATGCCGATCTCGAACGGGCCCAGATTGAAGAACACGCCCTGAGGGTAACGCCTGGCGGCGAACTCAGCAGGGTCAAGCTGGAGACTAGGCGGAGCCCAAGGTGACCTTCACATTGAACTCCTTGCTGCCCCGCACGTACCGCAGGGTGACGACGTCGCCCGGCTTGCGCTTCTGGACGGCCACGGTCAGGTCGTCGGCGGAGGTGATCAGCTTGCCGTCGATCAGCTTGACCACGTCGCCCTCCTTCAGACCGGCCTTGGCCGCAGGGCCGCCCGGGTCGATCTGCAGGATGTACGCCCCCAGCCGGTTGCCGTCGGTGACACTGCGGGTGGACGCGCCCAGCGAGGCATGGGCCACGCGGCCCGTCTTGATCAGCTGGCTGGCCACGTCGCGCGCGGAGTTCATCGGGATGGCGAAGCCCAGTCCGATACTGCCGCTCTGCCCGGTGCCGCCTGAGCCG
>DATAEG010000076.1:0-12267 GCA_036258135.1 Jatrophihabitantaceae bacterium
TCCCAGCCTCGACGAGGGCCCGGATCTCGTCCCGTACCCGTCCGTGCCGCTGCGACCCGCCGGCGTCCGTGCCGGTGTGGACGGGGATCCCGGCCTCCCAGGCGTTGCGGATTCGCGCGCGCGAGGTCGCCAACAGGGCACGAATGTGCGCCGCGTAGCGCGGGAATTTCGCCTCGGCCTGCGCCGCGATCTCGGGGAACGTGTCGATGTTGATCAGGGTCGGCACCACGACGGCGCCGGACTGTGCGGCGGCGGCCACCAGGTCGTCGGTCAGCCCGGTGCCGTGCTCGATGGAGTCGATGCCGGCCGCGATCAGACCGGGCAGGGCGTCCTCGCCGAAGACGTGCGCGGCCACCCGCACACCGAGCTCGTGCGCCCGGCCGATGGCGGCGACCAGCGCGTCGTCAGGCCAGGTCGGGGTGAGGTCGCCGACGTCGCGGTCAATCCAGTCCGCGGCAAGCTTCACCCATCCGTCGCCCCGACCGGCCTGCCGCTCCACCTCGGGGACCAGCTCCTCAGGCTCGACCTCGATGCCCAGGTCGCGGATGTAGCGCTTCGTGCGCGCGATGTGCCGACCGGCGCGGATCAGCCGCGGCAGATCTTCGCGAGCCTGCACCGAACGGTTGTCGACCGGCGAGCCGGCATCGCGCAGCAACAGCGCACCCGCGTCCCGGCTGGCCAGGGCCTGCTCGGCCTGCCCCTCCGCGGACGGGACGTGACCGTGCGGCGAGAGGCCGATGTGACAGTGCGCATCGACGAATCCCGGCAGCACCCAGCCGCCGTCGGCCGCCGTGTCTGCGTCCGCCACCGGGGTGAACGTCAGCCGGCCGCCGACGACCCAGGCGTCGCGCTCGGTCTCCTCGGGCAGGAAGACACCGCGGACCCGCAGGGCACTGCCAGAGCTCGTCACAGCACGCGGGACCTCAGCGCTTGCGCTTGCCGATGCCGAAGATCGTCCGGGAGAACTCGCGGGCCAGCTGCGTTCCCGCGGAACGGGCGAACGATGTGACGGCGGCGGACTTGAGGATCCCGCCAATGACGCCGTCGTCGGCCCTCTTCTTCGGGGCGGGTTTCGGGGCCGGCTTCGGCTTGGGAGCGTCCTGCGTGGGCGCGGGTGCAGCTGGTGGCGTCGGCTCCGGTGCGGGCGGCGGGGCGAGCCGGGCGGCCAGCTTCTCGTACGCGGACTCGCGGTCGACGGCCTGGCCGTACTTCGGCTGAAGCGTGGACGCCGTCACCGCCTGCTGCTGCGCGGCCGCGTCCATGGGCCCCATGCTCGCCATCGGCGGCCGCAGCCGGGTCCAGGCCACCGGGGTGGGAGCGCCCTTCTCGGAGAGGACCGTGACCACGGCCTCACCCGTGCCCATCTGGGTGAGCAGGCTGGCCAGGTCGTAGTCCTCGGTCTTCGGGTAGGTCCGCACTGCCTTGCGCAGCGCGGCGGCGTCGTCCGGCGTGAACGCGCGCAACGCATGTTGCACCCGGTTGCCGAGCTGGCCGAGCACGCTGTCCGGCACGTCGGACGGGACCTGCGTGACGAAGAAGATGCCGACACCCTTCGAGCGGATCAACCGGACCGTCTGGGTGACCGCGTCCAGGAAGGCCTTGGTGGCGCCGTTGAACAGCAGATGTGCCTCGTCGAAGAAGAACACCAGCTTTGGCTTGTCCATGTCGCCGACCTCGGGCAGCTCCTGGTAGAGATCGGCGAGCAGCCACATGAGAAACGTCGAGAAGAGCTGTGGCTTGTCCTGGACCGCGGCCAGCTCCACAGACGAGATCACCCCGCGGTCATTCGCCGCGGTTCGGATCAGGTCGGCGGGCTCCCACTCCGGCTCGCCGAAGAACACGTCGCCGCCGTTGTCGGACAAGGTGATCAATGAGCGCAGGATCACGCCCGCGGTCGAGGACGACAGCCCGCCGAGTTCCTTGAGGTCGCCTTTGCCCTGGTCGCTGACCAGATATGTGATGACCGAGCGGAGGTCCTTCAGATCCAGCAGCGGCAGCCCGGCCTTGTCGGCGTAGTGGAACACCAGTCCGAGCGAGGACTCCTGCGTGTCGTTCAAGCCGAGCACCTTGGACAGCAGCGTCGGCCCGAACGAGCTCATCGTCGCCCGTACCGGCACGCCGGTACCGAGCCCGCCGAGAGCCAGGAACTCGGTCGGGAACGCGCTCGGCGTCCAGGTGATCCCGGTTTGGCCGGCTCGCTCGGTGATCTTGTCGTTGGACGTGCCGGGCACGGCGAGCCCGGACAAATCGCCCTTGATGTCGGCCAGGACGACGGCCACCCCGGCCGCTGACAGCTGCTCGGCCATTAGCTGGAGGGTGCGGGTCTTGCCCGTGCCCGTGGCGCCAGCCACTAGGCCGTGCCGGTTCATCATTTCTAGCGGGAGCGTGATGGGGGCCTCGGGATAGGCGGTGCCGTCGAGGACAACCGCGCCCAGTCCCAGCGCGGCGCCCTTCGCGACGTAGCCGGCGGCGATCTTCTCGGCCACCGCCTGTGGCGCCGCAGTCTCCTTGGCCATCCGGTCTCCTCAGGTCCGTCCGGGCGCCCACAGCCTACGGTGGCCGCCGTCGGATCCTCTTGCCAGACTTGAGGCATGTGCCGATCCATCCACACCCTGCACAATTTCGAGCCGGCCGCGACCGATGACGAGGTCCACGCCGCCGCCTTGCAGTTCGTGCGCAAGATCAGCGGGACGACCAAGCCGTCCAAGGCCAACCAGGCGGCGTTCGACCGGGCGGTCGCGGAGATCGCACACACCACCAGGCACCTGCTCGAGGATCTCGTGACCACTGCGCCGCCGCGCAACCGCGACGTCGAGGCCGCCAAGGCACGGACCCGCGCCGAGAAGCGCTACGCGGCCGCCAGCTGACCTCCGTGCCTGAGCCCGATCCGTTCGACCTGGCGCGGTTCGTCAGCGCCCAGGACGAGGGCGGCACCTACCAGCGCGCGCTCGCCGAACTGCGCCGGGGCAGCAAGGTAGGGCATTGGATGTGGTTCGTCTTCCCGCAGATCGACGGGCTCGGGTTCAGCCCCACGTCGCGGTACTTCGGCATCAAGTCGATGGCCGAGGCCCGGGCCTACCTTGCCCATCCGACGCTCGGGCCGCGGCTGCGCGAGTGCGCCGCAGTGGTCGACGGGCTGCCCACGGCGTCCGCTCGCGAGGTGTTCGGCAGCATCGACGCCGTCAAGCTGCGTTCGTCGATGACGCTGTTCCTGCGCGCCGACCCGGCCGAGCCGGTGTTCCAGCGCGTCCTGGACCACTACTTCGACGGCGTCGCCGACCCGGCCACCGACCGCCTCGTCCTCTGATCTCGATATCACGACGTCAGGGGTCGCCGAGTATCAAGATTCGCGGGGTCAGGACTTCGGAAACTTCAGCTTCGTCAGATCGAGGTTCTCCATGCCGGGTGGCAGGTCGGCCGGGCCGAAGCCGCCCGGCGGCAGGCTTGGGAAGCCGCTGGGCTGCCGCGTTGGTGTTGGGCCGCGTCCAGTGGTCCGGCGCTGCTTGCCCTTCTTGCCCTTGGCCGCCTTGCGCTTGGACGTCGGCCGCCTAGCGCCGGGCAGCCCCATCGCGCCGCCCATCTGCGTCATCATCTTGCGCGCGTCGAAGAACCGGTCCACCAGCTGGTTGACGTCGCTGACCATGACACCCGATCCGGAGGCGATGCGCAGCCGACGGGACCCGTTGATGATCTTCGGATTCTCCCTCTCAGCCGGAGTCATGCCGCGGATGATCGCCTCGGTGCGGTCGAGGTCCTTGTCGTCGACCTCCTTCAGCGCGTCCTTCATCTGCCCCATGCCGGGCAGCATGCCAAGCAGGTTGCCGAGCGGTCCTATCCGGCGGATGGCCTGGAGCTGCTCTAGGAAGTCCTCGAGCGTGAACTGGCCCTGGCCGGCCAGCTTGGCCGCCACCTTCTCCGCCTCGGCCTCGTCGAAGTGCTTCTGGGCCTGCTCGATCAGCGTGAGCATGTCGCCCATACCGAGGATGCGTGACGCCATCCGGTCTGGGTGGAAGACGTCGAAGTCGGCCAGACTTTCGCCGTTGGAGGCGAACATGATCGGCTGGCCGGTCACCTGGCGAACCGAGAGCGCAGCGCCACCGCGCGCGTCGCCGTCGAGCTTGGTGAGGACGACGCCGGTGAACCCCACGCCGTCGCGGAAGGCCTCGGCGGTCGTCACCGCGTCCTGGCCGATCATCGCGTCGACGACGAACAGCACTTCCTGCGGCTGCACCGCGTCCTTGATCCCCGCGGCTTGCGCCATCATGTCCGCGTCGATGCCGAGCCGTCCGGCGGTGTCGACCACCACCATGTCGTGTTGGGTGCGCTGAGCGTGGTCGATCGACGTGCGCGCCACCGCGACCGGGTCGCCGACGCCGTTGCCGGGCTCGGGGGCGAAGACGTCCACGTCGGCCCGCTGCGCCACGACCTCCAGCTGGGTCACGGCGTTCGGGCGCTGAAGGTCCGCGGCCACCAGCAACGGCGTGTGGCCCTGCTCGCGCAGGTACCGGCCCAGCTTTCCGGCCAGTGTGGTCTTGCCGGAGCCCTGGAGGCCGGCGAGCATGATCACCGTCGGCGGCGTCTTGGCGAACCGCAGCCGACGGGTCTCACCGCCCAGGATGACGATAAGCTCCTCGTTAACGATCTTGATGACCTGCTGCGCCGGGTTGAGCGCTTTAGAGACCTCTTCGCCGCGGGCCCGCTCCTTGACCGCGGCCACGAACGAGCGCACTACGGGCAGCGCCACGTCCGCCTCGAGCAACGCGATGCGGATCTCGCGGGTCGTGGCGTCGATGTCGGCGTCAGACAACCGGCCCTTGCCGCGCAGTCCGGTGAATACCGCGGACAGGCGGTCGGAAAGCGTGTCGAACAAAGGGATTCGGCCTTTCTGGCAGGTGGTGCGTCCGCTCTACGCTAATCGTTGCCGGCGCGGACGGTCAGATCAGGCCGCGGCCGCCGTCGACGTAGAGCACCTGGCCGGTGACGTAACCGGACTCCTCCGCCGCGAAAAACGCGGCCGCGTTGGCGACGTCCTCGGGCACCCCGCCGCGGCGCACTGGGGTGGTGGCCGCGACGTCCTCGCGCATCGCGTCGATGGTGGTGCCGATGCGCTCGGCGGTGGCCTTGGTCATGGCGGTCTCGATGAAGCCCGGGGCGATGGCGTTGGCGGTGATACCGAACGGGCCCAGTTCGATGGCCAAAGTCTTGGTAAACCCCTGAAGGCCGGCCTTCGCGGTCGCGTAGTTCGCCTGCCCGCGGTTGCCGAGTGCCGACGTGGACGACATCGAGATGATGCGGCCGAAACGCGCCTCGACCATGTGCCGCTGCGCTATCTGGCTGGCCAGGAAGGCGCCGCGCAGGTGCACGTTCATGACCGTCGTCCAGTCGTCGTCGCTCATCTTGAACAGCAGGTTGTCGCGCACGACACCGGCGTTGTTGACGAGGATGTGCAGAGCTCCGAAGCGGGCGACAACCTCGGCTATCGCGGCCTCGACCTGATCGCGCTGCGACACGTCGGCCCTCAGGCCGAGCGACTGCGCTCCGGTTTCGGCGATAGACGCCGCCGTGGCGACGGCGCCGTCAGCGTTCAAGTCGATGACGACGACCCTCGCACCGCCCGCGGCCAGCCGAGCGGCGGTTGCGGCGCCGATGCCCTGGGCCCCACCGGTCACCACCGCGACCCGATCCTCGACGCCTGCCATCAGCTGTCCTCCTGTCGCCGCAGTTCGGTGCGCGCCACCGAGCGCAGGTGCACCTCATCGGGCCCATCGGCCAATCGCAACGCACGGACGCCCGCCCACCACTGCGCCAACGGAGTATCCCCGCTCACACCACGCGCGCCGAACACTTGGATGGCGCGTTCGAGGACGGCCCCGGCCGCCCGCGGGGCCGCCACCTTGATGGCCGCGATCTCCGTGGTGGCGTCGCCGACGCCAACCGTGTCGATGAGCCAGGCCGTCTTCAGCACCAGCAGCCGCGCCTGGTCGAGAGCCAGCCGCGATTCCGCGATCCACCCGCGAATCACGCCCTGTTCGGCGAGCGGCCGGCCGAACGCGGTTCGATCGGCGGCGCGCTGGCACATCATGGCCAGGGCCCGCTCGGCGGTGCCAAGCACCCGCATGCAGTGATGTACCCGTCCGGGGCCCAGCCGGGCTTGAGCCATCGCGAAGCCGGCACCCTCGGCGCCGAGCAGGTTCGCGGCCGGGACGCGCACGTGGTTGAAGTCGATCCCGCCGTGCCCGCCGTGCGGGCCGTCGTCGTAGCCGAAGACAGTGGTCGAGCGCCGCACGGTCACGCCGGCGGCGTCCAGTGGCACGAGAACCATCGAGTGCCGACGGTGCCGCTCGGCGTCCGGGTGACTGACGCCCATGACGATGGCCACCCGGCATTCCGGACGCAACGCACCCGTCGACCACCACTTCTCTCCGGTGACCACGTAATCGGCGCCGTCGCGCTCGATGCGGGTGGCGATATTAGTTGCGTCGGAAGAGGCCACGTCCGGCTCGGTCATCGAGAAGCAGGACCGGATCCGTCCGTCGAGAAGCGGCCGCAACCAACGGTCCTGCTGCTCGTCGGTACCGAACATGGCGAGCAGCTCCATGTTTCCGGTGTCCGGCGCGGCGCAGTTCATCACCTCTGGGGCCAGTTGGGGTGCGCGCCCGGACAGCTCGGCGATCGGCGCGTACTCCGACGTAGTCAGGCCCGCCCCGAACCGTTCGTCGGGGAGGAAGAGATTCCACAACCCGCGCCGGCGGGCTTCGGCGGCAAGCTCAGCGATGATCGCCGGCGTCGTGAAGGGCGTGCCCGCCGCGCGGTTCGCGTCTGCCTGCGCCTCGTATACCGGCTCGGCCGGATAGACGACCTCGTCCAAGAAGGACCGCGTGCGCAGTTGCAGGTCGACCGACCGCGCGCTGTCGGCGAAGTCCATCAGACCTCCTTGGTCCGGGCAGTCTGCTCGGCGCGGGAGAGCAGCACCGGCACCAACGCGCCGAACTGCTCGAAGCCGCTCCCGAGGGTCATTCCTTGTGCGTGGCGGGCCGCGATGCCCTCGCAGATCACCGCCAGCTTGTAGTACCCGAAGGCGACGTACCACCAAATGTCCGGGTCGTGCCGCCCGGTGCGCTCGGCGTGACCGGCCAGGAGCTCCGCCGGCGACAGGAAGCCCTTCTCCGCGGGCATCACGGGCATGACCGCGGCGCCGTCCTCGCTGAGCCGGTGGTAGACGTACAGCAGCCCGACGTCGGTCAGCGGGTCGCCGAGCGTGGCCATCTCCCAGTCCACGACGGCGACGATCTTGTGGTCGGTGTCGAACATGACGTTGGTCAGTCGGTAGTCGCCGTGCACGATCGACGACCGTCCCTCGATGGGCATATTGGCCTCGAGCGTGCTGCTGACCGCCTCCTCGAGTTGACGCGGGCTCTGCTGCGAGGCCAGCGATTGGGCGTGCCATCGCTGCAACTGCCGACGCAGGAAGCCCTCGGGTCGCCCGAAGTCCCCGAGCCCGACACTCTCGGCGTCCACGGCGTGGAGAGCCACCAGGGTGTCCAGCAGTTCCGCGCTGACCCGGCCAGCGGCGGCCGTGTCCATCCCGGCGAGCCGCGCGTCGTCGAGGACGGCGCCGTCGACGAAATCCATCACGTAGAACGGGGCGCCGATGACGTCGACGTCGGTCCACAGAACGAGCGCCGTCGGCACAGGTACGTCCGTACCCGCGAGAGCCGAGATCACCCGGAACTCCCGCGACATGTCGTGCGCGGTGGGCAGCACGTGACCGAGCGGCGGCCGACGCAGCACCCAGGTCCGGGCTCCGTCGGTGATCCGGTATGTGAGGTTGGACCGGCCGCCGGCGATCAGCTCGGCGCGTAGCGGCGCCGTCGGACTGAGGCCCACCGGCCGGGTCCGTTCGATCCACTCTGTCAGCGCCGCGAGGTCGAGCCCGGCCGCATGGGTACCTGGTTCGGGCGGCACCTTCAGGACTCTAAACGGCCTCGCCTCGTGCGGCGGCTGCCAACCGTCGCGAGGCCTCGGCCCGTTGCGCCGGGTCGATGCCGTGGTTTCCCGCCGCGGTGACGTAAAACGCGTCCACAGCCGAGCCACCCAGGGTCGAAATCTGAGCCGAGCGGATATCGAGCCGGCTGGACTCGAGCGCGCCGGTCAGGCGGTGCAGCAGTCCGAACGAATCCTGCGCGCGTATCTCGACGATGACCGCGTCGGTGGCCTCGTCGTCGAACCACAGCACCTTGGCGGGCGGTCCCGCGACGCCGTCGCGGTCGGCGTAGGCGGCGTCCTTCGCCCGGAGACGGTCGGCGAGCGGCAGGCTGCCGTCCAGCGCACGCGCCAGGTCGTTGCGGAGCGCGGCCACATCGGGGAACGAGCCGAACCGTGGCGCGGCCACGAAGGCGTTGACCGCCATGCCCTGCTCAGTGGCCACGCCCGCGGATCGGACGTCGAGCGAGTGCAGCGCCAGCACGCCGGACGTGACCGAGAGCAGACCCGGCGCGTCCGGCGCGGCCACGAGCAGCAGTTCGTCGACGCGTTCAACGGCGAGTTGGCCGGCCGCGGCCATCCGGCGGCGCGACGCGTCCAACTGGGTGTCGATCCGGGGCCGCCGCTCCCCCGCGAGGGTGGCCCCGACACGTTCGACCAGCTCGTCGACAAGCCGTCCCTTCCAGTCGCTCCATGCGGCGGGGCCGGTGGCGGCGGCATCGGCCCGGCTCAGCGCCGCCAGCTCGCCGAGGATGTCGATGGCCTCGCCGAGTGAGTCCGTGACGATCCGGATCGTGGCCGGGTCGGCCAGGTCCCGGCGCGTGGCGGTGTGCGCCAGCAGCAGATGGTGCCGCACCAGAGCCACCACCCGCGTCGAGTCCGCGGCGGAGAACCCCATCCGCGGTGCGATCTCCTGCGCCAGTAGCCCGCCGGTCACGGAATGGTCGCCGGGCAAGGCCTTGCCGATGTCGTGGAAGAGCGCCGCCACCAAAAGCAGGTCCGGGCGACGTACCTCGCGCGTGAACGCCGCCGCCTCGGCGGCGGCCTCCATGAGATGCCGCTCGACGGTGAAGCGGTGCACCGGGTTGCGTTGCGCGGCGAAGCGCACGTGCGCCCACTCGGGAAACCAACGTGTCATCAGGCCGGCCTGGTCGAGCGCCTCCAGGACGGGAACGGCCGCTTTGCCGGTGCCCAGCAGGGCGACGAAGTCGGTGCGCGCCGCCTCCGGCCACGGCGTGAGCAGCGGGGCGGTCTCGCTGACCATGCGATCGAGCGCGAACGGCGCCAGCGGCTCGTCGCGCTCGGCGGCGGCCCGCGCCGCGCGCATCGGAAGCACCGGATCGACCAAGGGGTCCGCGCTGAGGGCCAGAACGATCTCGCCGTCCTGGCTGACGATGTTGTGCGCGACCGGCTGGCGGTTCGGCTGGGTACGACGGCGCAGCCGGGAGCCGCGTCTCGCCTGCGGGATTTGGCGCCAGGCCCGGTCCAGCGCGTACGCGATCGACCGGCCGGCCCCGTTAACCGCTCGCAGGACCTCGTCGTCGGACGACATACCCAGCGCACGCGCCACGGCAGTCTGCTCCTGGAGCCGGAGCACGTCCTCCGGCCCACCGGTCACCCGCTGGAGCTCGCCTCGGACGTCGAGCAGCAGCCCGCTGCCGGAGCGCACCACATCGGGCACGTCCACCAGTTGGGCCATGGACAACGCCCGCAGCGCGTGCCAGTCCCGCAGACCGCCGCGGCCCTGCTTCAGGTCGGGTTCCAGAGCGAAGGCCACCTCACCAGCCAGACGGCCTCGGAGTTGGGTGAGCTCGCGTAGGTCGTCGACGCGCTTGGCTGCGGACCCGCGCCACTGCCCGAGGGTCTTCTCGCGCAGCTCGCCGGCCAGCCCCGTGTCGCCAGCCACATGACGGAGGTCGAGCAGGCTGAGCATGGCCTTCATGTCCATACTGGCCACGGCGAGCGCCTGCTCCACCGTGCGCACCGAGTGGTCCAGGCCGAGCCGGGAGTCCCAGATCGGATACCAGATCCGGTCGGCGACCGCCGCCACGTCCTTCACCGAACGGTCGTAGAGCAGCATCAAGTCGAGGTCGGAGTACGGCGCCATCTCGCGCCGTCCGAGGCCGCCGACGGCAACGAGCGCCACACCGGGCCGCTCCGGGACCGCAGGACGCAGCCAGTCGTCGAAAGCGTCGGCCAGCGCGTCCCGCAGTGGGACGCCGACGAGGCCCGGGCGGGCGATGATCGCCACCCGGGCCTCGCGGAGCGCCCGCGCGCGGTTGACGATGCCGGACGATGCCTCAGATGGCGTCGGCGTCGCGCTCACCGGTACGTACCCGTACGACGAGATCGACGGGTGTTACCCATACCTTGCCGTCCCCGATCTTGCCGGTCCGGGCTGCTTCGACGATGGCCGCGACGACGTCCAGCGCGGCTCCGTCGTCGACGAGCACTTCGACCTTGACCTTCGGCACCAAGTCGACGGTGTATTCCGCGCCACGGTAGACCTCGGTGTGGCCTTTCTGCCGACCGAACCCGCTGACCTCGCTGAGGGTCAGGCCCTGAACTCCGAGGGTCTCCAGCGCCGCTTTCACGTCGTCGAGCTTGAACGGCTTGATGATCGCGGTGACTAGCTTCATCGCTCAGACCTCCCGTCCCGCCGGCGCGGCCACTGACGAGGAGGATGCGGCCGGCGCTCCCGCGCCGACCAAGCCCCCGCCGAGCACGGTCGAGAAGCTGTACGCGGTCTCGGCGTGCTCCAGCTCGTCTAGACCGGCGTACTCGGTCTCCTCGCTGACTCGCAGCACGCCCATCTTCTTGAGCGCGGTGCCGATGAGGAAAGTGACGCCGAAGGAGTAGCCCAGCACCGCTCCGACCGCGATGATCTGCACCCAGAGCAGCGTCAGCCCACCGCCGTAGAACAGCCCACGTTTGGCCTCGACCCCGCCGGCCAGCGCGCCGTGGTCGAAGCCGAAGAAGCCGATCAGCAGCGTGCCGGTCACGCCGCCGACGAGGTGTACGCCGACCACGTCGAGCGCGTCGTCGAAGCCGAACCGGAACTTCAGCGAGATGGCCACCGCGCACATCATGCCGGCGATGAGCCCGACCGCGGTCCCGCCCAAAGGTGACACGAACGCGCACGCCGGGGTGATGGCCACGAGCCCGGCGACGGCGCCGGACGCGGCCCCCACCGTCGTCGGTTTGCCGTCGCGCAACCACTCCACGATGAGCCAGCCGAGCACCGCCGCGCACGTGGCCAGCGTCGTCGTGGTGAAGGCCAGGCCCGCCACGCCATCGGCGGCCCCTTCGGACCCGGCGTTGAAGCCGTACCACCCGAACCACAGCATCGACGCGCCGAGCAGGACGAACGGTACGTGGTGCGGCTTCATCGGGTCCTTGCCCCAGCCGACCCGTTTGCCGATCACCAGCACCAGGGCAAGGGCCGCGGCGCCCGCGTTGGTGTGGACCGCGGTGCCGCCGGCGAAGTCCTCCGCGCGCAGCTTGTTCAGGATCCAGCCGGTGCCGAACACCCAGTTGGCCACTGGGAAGTACACGAGCGTCGCCCAGAGGGCGACGAAGGCGATCCACCCGCCGAATTTGACCCGGTCGGCGACCGCGCCAGAGATGAGCGCGGGGGTGATGATCGCGAACATGAGCTGGAACATCGCGAACACGAGCACCGGCACCCCGGCGGTCACGGCTCCTTCAGGCAGTGGTTGCCCGACCTGGTAGATCGGGCCGAAGCCCCACACGCTGCCGATGACGTCGGGATTGCCGAGCCCGTAGAAGTCGCTGGACGAGCCGATCAGCCCGCCCGCCCGGCTCTGCCCGAAGGAGAGGGAGAAGCCGAACAACACCCAGAGGATGCCGACGAGGGCCAGGCAAATGAAGTTCATCATCAGCATGTTGAGCACGTTCTTGGCGCGGACCAGGCCGCCGTAGAAGAACGCCAGCCCGGGCGTCATGAACATCACGAGTGCGGATGAGGCGAGGATCCAGGCCGTGTTACCGCTGTCGACCGCGGCCGGCGTCGATGCGAGGGACAAGGTGGTGGTCACGTATACAGCCCCCTTGGGACGAGACGACTACTCGTCCGCAAGGGTTGCCGAGGCGTGTTTCGCGGTTGCGCCGCCTGTGTTTCCGCTGGGTGAACCCGACCGGATGCGCCGGAGGGCCTCAGCCCACTGCGGCGCGGGCGGCCACGAATGCGCGCACGCAGGTCTGGACGTCCTCGGCACTGTGCGCCGCGGACAGTTGCACGCGGATCCGCGCCTTGCCCCGCGG
>DATAEG010000077.1:0-12015 GCA_036258135.1 Jatrophihabitantaceae bacterium
CCGCCTATTTCGTGACCGCGTACCGCACGTGCGTGGCGTACGGCGAGCTGACAGCCTTGACCACCGCGAGGTCGACATCGCGGTCGAACCCGTCGAACAGCCGCTTGCCGGCGCCGAGGATCACCGGCGCCGTCGAAAGCACCAGCTCGTCCACCCGACCGGCGGCCAGCGCCTGCCGGATCACGTCCGCACCGCCGCCGATCGCCACGTCGTTGCCACCGGCCGTCTCGGCCGCCTGCGCCAGCGTCTCGTCGAGCCCGGACACGAACGTGAACCCCGCCTCCGGCGCCGGCTGGTCCCCGGTGCGGTGGGTGAGCACGAACAGCGGGCCGGGGAACGGGTTCGTGCCTCCCCACGCGCCCGCGGCGTCATACATCCCCCGACCGACGATGCCGGCGCCGTAGCTCGCGACGAGCTCGTCGTAGAACTCCTTGTCCGGGCCGTGCATCGCGAAGTCGTGTCCGCCGTCGTAGGTCCACGGGCCGCCCATAACCCAGTAGTGCAGACGCTCTCCACCCTTGCCCAGGCCGTACTCGGGTCCGTCATCGGGTCCGGTGATGAAGCCGTCGACCGATGTAGTGATGGACGCGATGACTTTGCCCATGGTTCCTCCGTCGTTTTCGGTGGTACAGACCGGCAGCGGCCGCCGACTCATCGCGTCAGTCGGCTAGCGCAGAGAACCTGACGAACGTAATCCGGCCGGCGCGCATCTGCCTATATTCGAAGACGCAAGCTCGACGGACAGCAACATCCTCAATTCCACAGAATCGCACTCTCATCGGTGACCGCGCGCTGGCACCGAGTCCATCCTGTCGGGCCTCGCCGCAACATTGCGTGCGGAGGATTCACCTCACGGTCATGTGCCCGGCTGCCTGAGAGGGGTCGTCTTGCCGCGACCTGGCCTGTGCGGTGTCAGCTGGGTCGAGCTTCGAGTGGTTCGAGAACAGCCACCGGTATCGTCCGGCCGGATCGTCGCGCGTACTTCTCGACTTCGGGTGCCTGCGCTAGCACGGTGTCATTCCACGTCGCGTCGCGGTCGGCGCCGACCAGCTCGCGAGGCCGAACCCGTAGGTGCCTGGATCTGATCTGCACGTCGGCCTCGGTGGCGGCGCGTAGGTTGCGGAACCAGTCCGGGTCACGACGGGAACCGGAGCCGGTGCCCCACACCACGTACCCGGCGGCTGAGTCGAGGTAGCGCACGCAGGTGGAGCGCGGGATGCGGGTTCGACGGCCCGGCGTCGTGATGACCAGGACGTGGACGTGCTTGCTGCCACTGGAGAGTCGCCCGTTCAGGGTCCGGTACATCCAGACCCCGATTCGGTTGCCGATCCGGGTCAGCCTGTGCTTCAGGTACGGCATTGGACCCCTTCGCCATTTCCGGCGCACGTCGACGGTTCTGCGCTCGCCGCGCTGGTCAAGGCCGCGACGCTGCTGGGGGCTCGTCGCCAGCTGCTTGTCATAACAATCAGTTTTTATTCGTTGCTGTGCGGGCCGTGGTGTCGGCGGCGCGGGTGTCGGCGGTGGCCAGTTCGCCGAGGCGGCGCAGGTCGTCGGTGAGTTCGCTGCTGCGGCCGCGGTGGCTCGGGACGAGGATGGCGTACAGCCTGGTGAACATGGGGGATGCCCACAGCACCCGGTAGGTCTGCACGATGCGGGTCTTGCCGTCGACGGCTTGCAGCGCGATCTGCCATTCGGTGCTGTCGCGGTGGCGCAGCGTCGGGATGGTCCGCCACGCGATGGTGTGTGGCGCGTCGGCGAGGACGATCTTGTTGGTGCGGCTCCACCTCCACGGGCCCGCCTGATTGGTGCCGCGGAAGCGGACACCAGGAGCCGCCTTAGTGGCCTCGTCGAGCCACTCACCGTGGCGGCACTCGTGGCTCCACTCGCCGATGCGGGTCACGTCGGACACGACCCGCCAGACCGCGTCGGGGGCGGCATGGATGACGACCTCGGCCCGACCCGAGTGGGGGATCGAGCGCGGCAACCGCGGCGCGGGGCCGTACGCCTTCCGGCCCAGGGTGCCGGCCTGTGGCCCCCAGCAGGCGATCGCCCGGCGACGATAACGGCGCGCGAACCCGTGCAGGAGCACGAACCGCGGGATGAGCGGCACCTGCCGCACGAGCACCTCGCGGCGTTCGGCGTCCAGCCCGTCGAGCAGCCAATGGCCTTCGCGGGCCAACTGGGTCAGCGGCTTGGGCTTGACGAAATGCTCCTGATCGATCGCATGCCACTCCGCCTCGGTGAGGGCCACCGAGACCAGCGGCATCGCCTCGTCCTCCTCACGACGCAGGTGCGGCAGCAACGCGTCGCAGAGCCGGACGAGAGCCACCTGCAGGTCACGGCGCGCGTCGTCGCATGACGAGTCGCGGTAGCGGCCGGCCGCGCCATCGCAGGCGTCGATGAGCGGATCCACCACGGCATGGTCGGCTTCCATATGGTCGAGCAACGGCCCGGCCCGGGGGACACGCGCTCGCACGAGCGGCCACAGCCAGGCATCCTCGCCGCGGTGGTGGGCGTGCAGGAAGTCCATCATCCAGCCGACCTGCTCGCCGATCGCGGCACGCCGGTCACCCGCCGGGCGCGACGCCGGATCCGCGGCGAGCGCCTTGATCGAGCGGGCGAGATCGCGGCGCAACCCGTCGTGGACAATGCCCATCATTCTGGTGTCCGCGGGCGCGGCCGGCGTGCCCTTCATGTCGTCTCCTTCCCCCGTCGCAGCAGGCGCACGATCGTGTCCGCCAGCCAACGCTCGTAGCGCGCCGCGCTCCAACCGGACCGCTCGACGAGCAGCTCGTAGACATCCATGCTCAGCACCGCCCACACCCCGTCCCGCTCGGTCTCGCTGACCGGCCGGCCGGCAACCAGCCGGGCCCCGTCCGCGACGTTGATCCGGCGCCGTTCATCCGCCTCACGCAGCCGCTTCGACAGCTCGGCGTCGCTGGCGGCCGCCTCACGCAGCGCCTTCTGCGTGCCGTAGGTGCGCTCGTTGATGCCGCGGACCAGACGCGCGGCAGCCCGCGCCCGTTGCGCCCGGGTGCCCCGCCCCAGCGCAGCGAACTCGGCCCGGTCGGCGAGTGGGATCGGCAGCTCGTCGCCGACGACCCCCACGTCCAGCGCGGCAAGCAGCAGGTCGGCCTTCGACCCGAAGCTCGCGTACACGGTCTCGACTGCCACGCCGGCACCGCCGGCGACATCGCGCATCCCGGTCGCCGCCCAGCCACGCTCACCGAACAAACCCCGAGCCGCCCCCAGGATCACCGCGCGCGTCTGCCCAGCCTGCTCCGCCCGCCGCGGCGACTCGTAGCGGCGCCGCCTCCGGCCCTTCACCGCGGACTCCCGCGTCGACACACGCACAGACTAGAACAGGCATGTATTCAATTCAAGTACGTTCTAGATTCATCGGTCACGAACGTGCCGATCTTGGGCAGATTAGACGTCGCACAACAACGGGCGACCCCGAAACGGGCCAGACAGTGCCCGGTCACCCGAGCCCAACTGCGACCGCTGGCCGCCGATCCGGAGCGATCAATCTGCGCGTCACGGTCCAGCATCAGTGTCCACGCCGGCAAGATCATCCGGATTCGGCTGGTTGCCAATTTGGTCGCCAATGGTTGCCCAACGGACACTCACATCCCCCGGTAGATGAGCGCTGTTGACAGACACGACGGTCACCGGGGGCAGCCGGGCCTCACCCTCCAGACAGGGTGATCCAACGCCGAGCCCCGACGAGCTGCGCCTGAGATTGGCGGGCGGGTTTATGTCGTGGCGTCTGGGGCGGGCCGATTACGGCGGGCCAGGAACTTACCAAGCTCCCACAGGACGAGCAGTGCGATCGCGGGCAGGAGGGCCCAGGCGAACTGCTTCATGTTGAGTTCGGTGATTCCCAGCAAGCGGCGGAAGCCGTCCATCTGGGTGACGAGCACCGCCAGCACAAACTCACCCAGGGCGGCCCAGTTCATCTGCTTGCTGTTGAACGTGTCCGTGGTCAGCACCGAGTCGGTCTCGCTGCGGCATTCGAACGCCGCCACGATCAGGCACAGCGCAAAGGCGGTGAAGGCGATCGACTGACCGACCCGGACGCCGCCGAAGTGCGACTCGCCGAGCTTGATCATGGAGAGCAGGCCGATGGTGATGGCCAGCCCGGTCAGCCCGACCGTAACGAACACCGGCCTGGTCAGCAACGACTGCCCTCGTGGACGGGGCCGGCGGACCATGAGCCCTGGGGTTTCCTGGTCGAAGCCGAGCGCGAAACCGAACGGGGCGTTGACGACGAAGTGGATCCACAGGACCTGCGGGGGCGTGAACGGCTCGCCGGCGGCGAGGTTGAAGATGGTGGCGCCGAGGAAGGTCAGCACGAAGACGACCAATAGCACCAGGACGAAACGGATGTATTTCATCAGGTTGTCGAAGAGCTTGCGACCCTGCTCGACCGCGAACACGATCGTGGCGAAGTTGTCGTCGGACAGGATCATCCGTCCGGCGTTCTTGGCCACGTCGGTTCCGCTGCCCATGGCGATTCCGATGTCGGCGGCCTTGATCGCCGGGGCGTCGTTGACGCCGTCGCCGGTCATGGCCACGACGTCGCGCTTCTTCTTGAGCGTGTCGGCCAGCAGCACCTTGTGTTCGGGCGCGACGCGGCCGACAACGCCGATGTCGTCGATGCGGGCCAGCCGTTCGGGCTCCGGCAGGGCGGCGAAGTCGGCACCCAGGATGGCCTCGCCGGGGATCCCGAGCTGCTTGGCGATCGCCGCCCCGGTGGTGACGTCGTCCCCGGTCACCATGCGGACCCGGATGTGGGCGGCGTGGGCGCTGGCCACCGCGGCCTTGGACTCCTCGCGGGGCGGATCGACCATTCCGACCAGGCTCGTCAGCTGGAGGTCGGTGACGTAGGCGAGCAGGTCACCGGCTGGGTCGAAGGTGGCCGGGTCGAGGTCGCGCGTGGCGGCGGCCATCACCCGCCGGCCCTCGCCCTCCATACGTTCCATGTGGCCCTTGGCCTGCTGGCTCAGGTCGGCGTCCCACGGGATGGCCTTGCCCGCCGCGAGGCCCGTGGCGGCACGGCCCAGCACCGCAGGCGCTGCGCCTTTGACAAAGCAGCGCACCACGGGTCGTCCCGAGGTGTCGGCGGCCGTGTGGAAGGTGGCCATCAGCTTGTAGGACGGGTCGAACGGCAACGTTGCCAGTCGGGGCAGTTTCTCGCGCGTGGCGTCGATGTCCAGGCCGGCCTTGTGGCCCAGGACGAGCAGGGCGCCCTCGGTGGGGTCGCCGACCACCTTGCCGTCCACCAGCTTGGCGTCGCTGGCAACCACGAAGGCCAGGATGGCGTCCTCGATGGACGCGGAGGTGCCCGCAGCGTGGTGCACCTGTCCCTCCAGGCCGTAGCCGGTCCCGCTTATCGTGTAGCGGTCTATTGGGTCGACCACCTCGACGGCGGTCATTTGGTTCATGGTCAGCGTGCCGGTCTTGTCGGAGTTGATGGCCGAGGTGAACCCCAGCGTCTCGACCGAGGGAAGGTCCTTCACGATCGCGTTGCGCTTGGCCAGGTTGAGGCTGCCGAGCGACAAGATGGCCTGGCTGACCGTGGGCAGCGCCTCGGGTATGGCTGCGATGGCCAGGGAGACCGCGCTGATGAACAGCACGTCCCAGGCCTGGCCGCGGCTGCGGCCCAACGCGAACATCACGACCATGGTTAGGCCGGCGGCCGCCGCGATCCACAAGGTGAGCGTGTTGAGCTCTTTCGTCAGCGGCGACTCCTCCTCGGCCGTGGCCGACAACATCCCGGAGATCTTCCCGAGCTCGGTGTCAGCGCCCGTGCCGGTGACGATCACGGTGGCGCTGCCGTGGGTCACCGGCGTGTTCATGAACGCCATGTTCGTCTGGTCACCCGGACCCAGCTGATCATCGGACAGCGTGGTGGCGTCCTTGGCCGCCGGCGTGCTCTCCCCGGTCAAGGCCGATTCGTCGATCTGCAGGGCGCTGGCCGCGACGATGCGACCGTCGGCCGGCACCTGATCCCCGGCGGCGATGAGCACGACGTCGCCGATGACGAGCTGCTCGGCCGGGATCTCCGCCTCTTGCTGGTCCCGCCGCACCCTGGCGGTGGCCTTCATCATCGACTTGAGCGCGTTCATCGCGCTCTCGGCCTTGCCTTCCTGGCGCAAGCCGATGACCGCGTTCAGCAGCGTCAACGCCAACAGCAGGACCCCGGTGCTCCACTGCTGGATCACCAACGACACGACCGCAGCCCCCACCAGGATGAGCTGCATGTAGCTGCGGTACTGGTCCAGGAACCGCCGCCAGCCGGGCTTCGGCTTCTCCTCGGGCAGCGCATTTGGGCCGTTCGCCTTCAGCAACTCTGCCGCCCTTGCCGCCGGCAGACCGGTATGTGGATCCACATCCAGCGCCGCGGCCACATCCTCCGGCGAGCGTGCGTACCACCGCTGGCCTGCCGTGGCCGACGGCACCGACGTGCTGGCTTGCACCGCCATCCTCATGCCTCCTAATCCGGATCGGGCCGGCCCAGTCGGCTAAGCGCGTGTCATCCTCGCCCTCGGGCTCGCCTTCGCGCCATTGTCCCGCGTTCGCGATCGACCGCCGGTCCTGGTTGCCGGCCGTGTCGCTGGTGCCTTCCTCGGAGGCGTGGGCGGCGGCGTCACGGTCGCTGCCGCAGGTGGAAGCGCATCCTCATGGCTCGCCGAATCTCCCTCTAGGGAGGACGACGACGCAGGCTGGCGCCTCTATCCTCGGACGGACGGGCGACGCGTTGGGCTCAGCCGGAGCCGACGAGTCGCCGAGGCACCGGCGGGCTTGCCGCCAAGCCCGACTCGATACCGGGACGGCGGCCAGGATGCGTCGACCGCGAACGCCCGAGAGGTGAGGACGTGGCCAAGGACATGAAGAACAAGAAGCGCGACCCGGAGGCCCCGGCGTCGTTCTCCGTGGCGTCCTCGGAGGCCGCAGCCGACCCGGCCCCGAAGATGAAGCGCAAGCAGTACGAGCGGGAGATGCGGCGCCTGCACGGCGAACTCGTCGCCATGCAGGAATGGGTCAAGGCGTCGGGAGCCAAGATCTGCATCGTGTTCGAGGGTCGGGACACTGCCGGGAAGGGGGGCACGATCAAGCGGATCACCGAGCGGGTGAGCCCGCGCGTGTTCCGGGTCGTTGCACTGTCCGCTCCGACCGAGCGGGAGAAGTCACAGATGTATGTGCAGCGGTACGTTACGCACCTTCCGGCCGCCGGCGAGGTCGTGATCTTCGACCGCAGCTGGTACAACCGCGCGGGCGTCGAGCGGGTCATGGGCTTCTGCAAGCCGGAGGAGACCGAGCGGTTCCTCGAGCTGGCGCCCGGGTTCGAGAAGACCATGGTCGATTCCGGGATCCTGCTCCTCAAGTACTGGCTGGAAGTCAGCCCCAGGGAACAGACTCGGCGCCTGGAGAGCCGCATCGAGGACCCGCGCAAGGTCTGGAAGCTCTCGGACATGGACCTGAAGTCCTACAGCCGCTGGTACGACTACTCCCGTGCCAGGGACGCAATGTTCGCCGCGACCGACACCGCCTGGGCGCCCTGGTACGTGGCGCGCACCGACGACAAGGAGCGAGGCCGGCTCAACATCATCAGCCACTTGCTGAGCCAGGTCCCGTACAAGCCGCTCGCCCATCAGGACGTCACGCTGCCCAAGCGGCAGAGTGCCCGCGGGTACGTGGAGCCAGCCCTCCCGTTGCGATATATCCCAACGCCGTTCTGAACCGCAACGCCCGACCGGATGTTTACGGCAGGACAGCCGGCTAGTGCGAGATGTGCAGAAGGACGACGCGGACCGACGCCAGGACGAGGTGGACTCCGCCGTCGCGAGCCACTAGGCGGCCGCCCGGCCACGGGCGAGGACCAGCATCCGTTCCTCGATGGTCGCCGGGACCGGCTCCATGGTGAACTGGACGCCCGCGGCGGTGAGGATCCGGCCGAGCTCGGCGGGGTCGGCATCGGCCACCCGGACCGCTCGCCCGTCCAGAATCACCGGCGCGCCAGCTCCGTTCAGGGCGGCGAAGGCGGCCGCCCAGTCGTCGGTGTGGACGGCGGTGGCGGTGGTGGCGCCGACGATGTCGGCCTCGCTGCCTTCCGCCACCAACCGGCCGTTGGACATCAGGAGCAGCCGGTCGCATTCCTGCGCCTCCTGCATGTAGTGCGTGGTGACCAGGACCCCGACGCCCTGTCCGGACTCGGCACGGATCGTGTCCCACAGGGCGGCCCGGGAAAGGGCGTCCACCCCGGACGTCGGCTCGTCCAGCAGCAGCATTTCGGGGCTGTGCGACAAGGCGGCGATGAACGCAACTTGCCGTTGCGCGCCCAGTGGCATGGCGCCAACGAGGACGTCGGCGTAGCGGGCGAGCTCATCGGGGATGGCGGCTATCGGGACTCCGAACGAGCCGGCGATGAACGCGAGGTTCTCGGCCACCGTCATGTCCCGGTACAGCCCCAGATTCTGGGGGACGTACCCGAGCCGGCGCCGGTGCGCCCGGTCCGGTGGCCCACCGAGCACCTCGACTCTGCCGGCGCTGGTCGCCAACAGGCCTAGCAATATGCGGATCAGCGTCGTCTTGCCGGCACCGTTGGCACCCAACAGGCCGACGACTTCGCCCGGGCCGACGTGCATCGAGACGTCGTCCACCGCAGTGAACGAGCCGAACCGACGGGTCACCTGTTCGGCACGGACCAGCGCGGCTGTCATCGCTCACCCTTTGGGGTCCCTGCGAAACGCACAGCGCTCTTTGCGAAGCGTTTTCGTGGGGATCTCATGCAGGCACCCCCTCAGCGGCCCGCCGGGCCATAGACAGGGCGATCACGATGTCTTCGAGGTCTGGTTGCACGACGGCCAGGTGTGCGGGCGGGTCCGCGTCCGTGTCCGGCCAGTACTCGTGGCGGTCGAGGCCGCGGCGCCATGACCATTCCGGTCGCACGGGCTCGCTGCCCTGCGTCACCGTGCCGGTGAAGCCAGCGCGGACCTGGTCGTACGTGCCCTGCACCAACACCCGGCCGGCGTCGAGAACGACCAGATGACCGGCGCGCTCCGCCTCGTCCAGATACGTGGTGGACATGATGACGGCGGCATCGTCGGCCGCGGCCTCCGAAACCAGGCGCCAGAGATCGATGCGGCTCACCGGGTCCACGCCGGTACTCGGTTCGTCCAGGACCAGCAGGTCGGGCCGATGCACGATCGCCATGCAGAACCCGAGCTTGCGGCGCATCCCGCCTGACAACCGGGACGCCAGCCGATCCGCCGCCCCGGACAAGTCGGCCCGTTCCAGTAGCTCGTCGCGACGGGCGTCCCGGGCCGCACCGGTCAGGCCGTAGACGCCCGCGGCGAAGTCGAGATTCTGTCTCACCGAAAGCGCGGCCCAACTGCCCGCGGACGCCGGCAAGAAGCCAAGGTGCGCCTTCTCGGGCGCGTCGACTTCGCCGGCGTCCAGACGCACCTCCCGTACCAAGGAGCGCAGCAGGGTGGTCTTGCCCGCGCCGTCTCCACCGACGACGGCGACGACCGAGCCCGCGGGCACCTCGACGCTGACGTCGTCCAGAGTGACCACGTCGCCGAACCGGACGGTGGCCGAACGCACTCCGAAGGTCACGGCGCGCCCGCCTCGCTGGCCGCTACCCCGGCGGTGGCGGCAGTGGTTCGGCGACCGTGCGCTCGGCCGCCCGGCGCCAGATCCCGCCGGAACCGGAGCGTGGCGGCCGTGAAGACGACGGTCGCCATCACCGCGAGAATGACGTACGCGTACCACATCGACGTGATCGGGGCACCGCGCAACATGACGCCCTGCGAGATGATGGTGAAATACGTCAACGGCAGCAAATAGCCGATCCAGCGCACCCCCGCGGCCATCGCGTCCAGCGGGAAGATCATGCCGGACAGGAGAATCTGCGGCATCAGCACGAAGAAAGCGGTCTGGATCGCCTGACCAGTAGTCTGCGAGATCGTCGAGATGAACACCCCGATGCCCAGCACCACGAACAGGAACAACGCGGCGCCGAGGGCGAACGCCAGCACGTTGCCGTTGAACGGCACCCCGAACAGCAGCACGCCCAGCACCGTTACGATGATCATGTCGAGCGACGCGAGCAGGAAGTACGGGGTGATCTTGCCCAGGATCACGGTGCTCGGCTTGATCGGCATGACGGCCAACTGCTCCAGCGTGCCGGCTTCACGTTCGCGCACAAGGCCGATGCTCGTGATGATCGTGCCGATGAACGTCAGGATCAGGCCGATGATGGCCGGCACCATGACCCATGACGTCTTCAAATCCGGGTTGTAGAGCACCTCGGTCTTGACACTGTCGCCGGCCTTGTTCAGGACCCCCACGATCGACTGACTCGCGAACAGGTTCGAGCCGTCCACTAGGGCCAGGGTGGGTGTCTGCCCGGTGACCAACGCGACGTCGACCTTGTTGTCGCGGAGCAGCCGCTCCGCATCGGCTTGAGTATCGGACGGGTCGATGGTGGTCACGTGGAAGAACGAGGGTAGCTGCTGCGCCACCTGCTCGGCCTGTGGCCCGACCACGGCAGCCTTGACCGAGGACACGTAGAAGTTCGCCGCGTAGCCGAAGATGATCAGGAGCAATAACGGCAGGACGACCAGCATGGCCAGCGTGCGGCGGTCGCGGACGAGCTCACGGAACTCCTTGACGATCATCGCCTTCATGTCTGCCGACGCTAACTCACTCCGCCGGCAGGTCAACGCACGTTGGACCTAACCTTCCTCGGCGTCGACGGCGTCGGCGAACTCGGCCATCGAGTTGAACGTCCAGTCGGGCGTAATGCCGGCCGGTGGTTCGGGTGTGGCGCCCCAGCCCGGCTTCGCGTGCCGCCGGTTGATCCACACCGTGGGCAGCCCGGCAGCCTTGGCCGGCACGTGGTCGTGGAACAGGCTCTGCGCCACGTGCAGCAGCTTGCCTCGAGCCATCCCGAGAAGATCCACCTCGCGCTCAAGGGTCTCGAAGTTGCGCGGTGACGGCTTGTACGACCCGATGTCCTGTGCCGTGAGGATGCTCGTGAACGTCACCCCGAGCTTCTCGTTCGAGCCGGCGAATGACTGCCGGTCGACATTCGACAGAATGACCAGCTTGCACCGGCGACCAAGACGCTCCAGGGACTGTGCCGAGTCGGGGAACGCC
Source organism: Jatrophihabitantaceae bacterium (assembly GCA_036258135.1). Classification (GTDB taxonomy): domain Bacteria; phylum Actinomycetota; class Actinomycetes; order Mycobacteriales; family Jatrophihabitantaceae; genus DATAEG01. The sequence goes on from DATAEG010000077.1 coordinate 11,170, forward strand.
GGCCAGCTCGGCACCGAGACGGCGAGTGACTCCGCCTCATCGTCGCTTACCGGGACGCCCAGTGCCTCGCCGAGGGCCCGCATGGATCGCGCGAGGATCTGCGGGTAGAGCTCGGCCGGGTAGGTCGCTTCCGCTTCCGCTTCGTGGGTGGAGTACGCCCTGAGGAGCTGTTCGTCGGTCATCTCGAGGCCGTGCCCGTCCGCCCACGGCCGCAGCACGGCGGCGATGCCGGTCTCCCAGTCGATCAACGTCCCATAGCAGTCGAAGCTGAGTACTTCGAAATCGGCGAGGTTCACCGCACCCGCTCCTAGTGTCCACTAGCGTCGACAGGACCTGCCCATGGTCACGGACAAGTACAGCAGAATGCCGACGGTCCGGCCCGCCTAAGGAGGAAACGGGCCGGACCGTCGTGTTCGCGGTGCTAGCCCACGCTCAGCCGTTGACTCCAACGTTGACGAAGTCGTACGCCCCGAAGGCCAACGCGGTGTCGCAGGTCACGTTGGTCATCCGCGGGTTCCGGTAGAAGAGCTGCTTTCCGTAGTACACGGGCAGGTAGGTGCCGCTGGCCAGGACCGCCTGGTTCAGCTGCTGCCACTGCTCCTCGGTGACGCCACCCTTGGGTGCGGCGTCCAGGATCTTGTTCACCGTCGGGTCGTTCAGACTGGCGTAGTTCGAGTTACCCGTCGGCAGGATCGCATTGCCGTTGGTGATGTTCTGGAAGAACCCGACGCCGGTCGGGAAGTCGGCGCCCCAACCAGCCGCCGCGATGCCGATGCCCTGGTTCTTCAGGTTCGCCGGCGAACCGATGAACGTGCTGTCGTACGTCGACGAGTCCGAGGTGGTGGC
>DATAEG010000078.1:0-21655 GCA_036258135.1 Jatrophihabitantaceae bacterium
CGTTACAGCGCGACTTCGCCGCTCAGACCGCCGATCCGGTCCACGTCGTGGTCACGAACTACTCCGGCCGAGTAGTCACGGCGCTGGCGCAACTGCGCGACCGGCTCGCCGCCGACCCCCGGTTCGGGCCTGGCCAGGTCAGGACGGGCACCGGTGGCGTCGCCGACCTGGTTATACCGGTGCGCGGAGATCCTGCTGGCGAAGCGGCCATAGCCTCCGTTCGGGACCTGCGCCGCCACATGGTCCAGTCCGCGTTCGACGGAACCAACGCCGACCCCCTCGTCGGAGGATCGACGTCGGAGAACATCGACTACGTCGACAACGTCACCAACCCCGCGCCGCTGGTCTTCGCGTTCGTCCTCGGCCTGTCCCTGGTGCTGCTGACCATCGCTTTCCGCTCCGTCGTGGTCGCCTTGACGGCAATTGCACTCAACTTGCTCTCCGTCGGCGCCGCGTACGGCCTGCTCGTGCTGGTCTTCCAGAACGGCGTCGGCGCCGGCCTCCTCGGCTTTACCACCGTCGACTCCGTGGAGGCGTGGGTCCCGCTGTTCCTGTTCGCGGTGCTGTTCGGCCTTTCCATGGACTACCAGGTCTTCCTGCTCAGCCGCATCCGGGAACGGTACGACCAGGGCGCCGACACCGTGGGCTCGGTGCGGTGGGGCGTCGCGTCGACGGCCCGGATCATCACCGGGGCGGCGCTGATCATCGTCGCCGTCTTCTCCGGCTTCGCCGCGGGCGACCTCATCATGTTCCAGCAGATGGGTTTCGGCGTAGCGGTGGCGCTGCTCCTCGACGCGACCGTTATCCGGTCGGTGGTGCTGCCGAGCGTGATGGCGCTGCTCGGCGATCGCAACTGGTACCTGCCACGCTGGCTGGGCTGGCTACCGCATCTGGAGGTCGAGCGGCCCGCCGAGCCGCATCGGCTGCCGGTCTAGCTGGCTTAGGCTGGAACGGTGGCCGAACCGGACAAGCTGCCGATCAAGATGCTGCATGATCGGATCCTGGTGAAGATGCCGAAGGACGAGGGTGAGCGGCGCTCGTCCGGCGGGATCCTGATCCCGGCCACTGCCCAGCAGGTGTCCAAGCGACTGAGCTGGGCCGAAGTGCTCGCGGTCGGTAACCACGTCCGCTCCGTCGAGCTCGGCGACCACGTTCTGTTCAGCCCGGACGACCGCTACGACGTCGAGATCTCCGGTGAGGAGTACCTCCTGCTGCGCGAACGCGACATCCACGCGGTGGCGGCGCGGCGCATCGACGCCAACACCGGCCTCTATCTGTAGAGGTGCATCACCGATCCTCCATAGGGATCGGGGTGGTCATGCGAAGCCGCGCTCGCGGATGGACGCGAGCCACTCGGACGCGGCGCTGAAGTCTTTATCGCCCCGGCCGATCGGCACCGGTCCCTGCACCCCGTCGGCGCGGGGGTAGGAGCCGAGGAAGCGCACATCTGCGCAGATGCGGTGTATGGCGGCAATGGCGTCGCCCACCCGGGCGTCCTCGATGTGTCCCTCGCAGTCGATGGAGAAGCAGTACTGCCCGAGCGCGCCCTTCGTGGGACGGGATTCGATCCGCGTCAGGTTTACCCCCCGCACGGCGAACTCCGTGAGGATCTCGAGCAACGCGCCGGAGTGGTCCTCGCGCAGGTACGCGACGATCGTGGTGCGGTCGTTGCCCGTGGGCGGGCCGGGGGGTCGGGCCTGGACGAGGAGCACGAACCGGGTGACGGCGCCGGAGTGGTCGGCGATGTCGCCGGCCAGTGCGGTTAGACCGTAGAGCGTGCCCGCCACCCGCGGGGCCACGGCGGCGTCCGCGCGCCCGGCACGCACCTCCTCCGCGGCCATCGCCGTTGACGTGGTGGCCACGTAGGCGGCGTCGGGCAGCGCCCCGAGCAGGTATCGGCGCACCTGTGCCTCGGCGTGCGGGTGGGTGGCCACGGTCTGGACATCAGCGAGCGTGGTACCCGGTCGAGCCAACAGGTCGAATTCGACCGGCAGATATGTCTCCTGCGCGATGTGCAGCGGCGGGTCGCCGCCTGCGAGCTCATCCAGTGTCGCCGGGACGGCTCCCTCGACCGAGTTCTCCAACGGCACAAGCGCGCCGTCCACGGTGCTGTCACGCGCGGCGAAGATGGCCAGTGTCACGGTGGCCATCGGCACGAGCTCGGCACCGTCCGCGCCCGGCAAGGTGCGCAGCGCAGCGTGCGCGAAGGTGCCCTCCGGGCCGAGGAACGCATACCGTAAGGGCATTGCGGCAGCCTATCCGTCAGCTCTCCCGGGCTGCCTTGACCGCCTGCGCCTCCTCTGGCGACAGGTCGTCGGAGCCGCCGCCCGCGGTGACCGTCTTCGCGTAGAGCCGGGTTTCAGACCGCCCGGCGATCGAGCTGAGCACCAGTCCCGAACCTGACTCGTCGAGGACGGCGGCGCTGAACGAGAGCCGCCCAGCCAGGTCCGGGAACGCGTCGAACCGGACCACGGCCACCCGGCGCAGCGAGGTGTCGGCGTCGTCCGGAGAGTCCGGGACGGGCAGCCCGCGGCGCACGCTCCGGGTCAGGACCGCCACCGAACGCCGGGTCCGGGCCAGCGCCCGCAGGCCGAGGACCGCGGCGAACAGCGCCAACGCGGCCAGCCCGAGAGCGATACTGGCGAGCGTGGTGGCGGTCACTGTCGGAACGTACCGGCACGGCTGCGGCAGACTCGCAGGTGATGACCGACTTCCTCGCCGCGGCCGCGATCGCGTTCGTGGCGGTACTGCTCGTGGAGCTGCCCGACAAGACCCTCGTGGCCACGCTCGTGCTGTCGACGCGATATCGACGCGGCCCGGTGCTGCTGGGGGTCAGTGCCGCCTTCGCCGTCCAGTGCGTCATCGCCGTCACCGCCGGAGGGTTGCTGCGGCTGCTCCCGCAGCGCTTGCTCGAGACGATCGTGGCCGTGTTGTTCGGACTGGGCGCGTTCCTGCTGCTGCGTGAGTCGGGCGCGCCGGATGAGGAGGCCGAGGCGGCTGCGAACGACCCGCGCGACACCAGCCTGTCCGACCTCAAGGTCTTCAGCCTCTCCTTTGGTGTGCTGTTCGCCGCCGAATGGGGAGACGCCAGCCAGTTGGCCACCGCCGGTCTCGTGGCGAAATACGGCCAGCCGCTGGCCATCGGCCTGGGCGCGTTCGTCGCCCTCACTGGGGTCGCCGCCATGGCCACCTTCCTGGGTGCGGTGATCCTGCGCCGGGTGCCGCTGCACCTGGTGCACCGGGTGGCTGGGATGCTGTTCGCCCTGTTCGCGTTGCTGGCCGCAGTGGCCGCCATCCGTGGTTGACAGTTTGTGCAGCAATTATTGTTTGTTGCTGAACACTCTGCACATTCTGAGGCGGATAAAGGTGACGTGTTGCCAAGCGGCGCTCGCGGGCGCACTCTGACGCAATGACACAGACTCACCCCGGCCTGTCTGTCGACACGCGCACCGAGGACGAGCGCCAGGCGGACCTGACCCTGATGGCTCTCAAGCAGTTGGTCGGGCTCGTTGACTATGACGAGTCGGCGGATCCCTTCCCGGTGACGGGCTGGGACGCGGTGGTGTTCATCGTCGGCAACGCGACGCAGACGGCGCACTACTACCAGTCGGCGCTGGGCATGGAGCTGGTGGGCTACACGGGACCGGAGACCGGCAACCGCGATCACCTCGGCTACGTGCTCAAGTCGGGGGCATGCCGGTTTGTCGTCACCGGCGGAGTGGCGCTGGACAGCCCGTTGCTCGACCACCACCGCGCCCACGGCGACGGCGTGAGCGACATCGCGCTCGAGGTGCCCGACGTGGACAAGTGCGTCGCGCAGGCGCGTCGGCAGGGCGCCCGCATTCTGGCGGAGCCGCATGACGAGACCGACGAGCACGGCACGGTGCGCCTGGCCGCCATCGCCGCCTACGGCGACACCCGCCACACGCTCGTCGACCGGTCGCGCTATCACGGCGTCTACCTGCCCGGCTACGTCGAACGGCACTCGGCGTACGTCAAGCGGCCAGGTTCTCCCAAGCGGCTGTTCCAGGCGCTCGACCACGTTGTGGGTAACGTCGAGCTGGGCAAGATGGACGAGTGGGTCGCCTTCTACAACCGGGTCATGGGCTTCGTGAACATGGCCGAGTTCGTCGGTGACGACATCGCCACCGACTACTCAGCCTTGATGAGCAAGGTCGTGGCCAACGGCAACCACCGGGTCAAATTCCCGTTGAACGAGCCGGCAGTAGGCAAGCGGAAGAGCCAAATCGACGAGTTCCTCGAGTTCTATGGCGGCCCCGGTGCTCAGCACCTGGCCCTGGCCACCAACGACATCCTCGGCACTGTCGACACCATGCGGGCCGAGGGGGTGCAGTTCCTGGCCACGCCGGACACGTATTACGACGACCCGGAGCTGCGGGCGCGGATCGGTACGGTTCGGGTGCCGATCGAGGAGCTGAAGAGCCGCGGCATCCTCGTCGACCGCGACGAGGACGGCTACCTCCTCCAGATCTTCACCAAGCCGATCGGCGACCGCCCGACGGTCTTCTTCGAGGTGATCGAACGGCACGGTTCCCTGGGCTTCGGCAAGGGCAACTTCAAGGCACTCTTCGAAGCGATCGAGCGCGAGCAGGAGTTGCGCGGCAACCTCTGAGGTGCACCCGCCGGCGTCTGAGGGTCAGAGGTCGGCGATGGCGGGGATGACCTTCTCGCCCAGGACCTCGAGCGGCGTGATCTCGGCGCAGTGCGGCACCCACCCGTGGACGTGCGCGATGCCGATCTCGGCATAGCCCCGGAGTTGGTCGAGCAGTGCGTCGACGTTCGAGCCGTCCTCGCCCGGGTCGAGCCCGGTCATGACCGTCTTCTCGATGTCGTCGTAGTCGCGGCCGATCGCGGTGCAGTGCTCGCGGAGGACCTCCAGCTTGCGCGGGAGCTCCGGAGTCGCAAACAGGTTGCAGGCCTGGGCGTATTGAGCGACCAGACGCAGCGTCTTCCGCTCACCGCCACCGCCGATGAGGATCCGTGGGTGCGGCCGTTGCCGCGACTGCGGTGAGTTCAGCGTGCGAGCCAGCTGGTAGTGCCGACCCTCGTACGGCCCGTCGTCCGCGCTCCACATCTGGAGGCAGATCTGGAGCGTCTCTTCCAACCGCTCGAATCGCTCCGCGGTCGGCGGGAAGTCGAGGCCGAGGCCACGAGCCTCGACCTCGTTCCAGGCCGCGCCGATGCCGAGCCAGGCCCGGCCCTCGGACAGGACGTCAAGGGTGGTGACGCTCTTGGCCAGCAGTCCCGGCTGTCGGTAGACGGCCGCGGTGACCCACGCCAGCAGCTCGGCCTTCTTGGTCCGAGCGGCCAGGTAACCCAGCGCGGTGTAGGCCTCGAGCATCTCGTGCTCCGGCGGGCCGAGCCCCCGGATCTGCCAGACATGGTCCATGACGCTGATCCGGGAGAAGCCGACGTCCTCGGCTGTCGTCGCCACTCGGGTGAGGTCCTTGGCCAGGGCGTCGGGCCCGTTCGGCCAGGTGAAGTCCGCGATGTGCAGACCGAGCTTCATGAACCAACCGTAACGGTCGGCGCGCGGTCAGCTCAGCTACATCGGCACCGCTTCGTAGACCTCGACCTTGCCGCCGCTCTTGAGCGCCGGGCAGCCGCTGGCCTTGGCCGTGGCATCGTCGAGGGAGTCGGCCTCGATGACCGAGTACCCGCCGAAACCGGACGCCTCGGAACTGGTGCCGCCGGCGCCGACCGTGGCTGACGCGCCGAACGGGTTGCCGATGTCGCTCACCGAGGAACCGAGGCCACCGAACCAGGCGGTCCATTCCTGCATTGCCTCCTCCTGCGCCTGAGGCGTGTCGGCCATCGGTGCGCCGGAGTAGAGGTAGACGAACTTTGCCATTGCCGTTCTCCTTCTTCGGTCGATCGGAGGATTGACATGGTGATGACGAACCGCCTCCGGCGGAATCGACAGCGCCCCAGCACGACCGGAGATAGGGTCGCTGCCATGCCCGTGAAGCTGCGCGACGCGCTGGCGTCGATGCCCACCTACGTGCCCGGCCGCACCGTGCCCGGCGCGATCAAATTGGCCAGCAACGAGACCGCGTACCCGGTGTTGCCCTACGTCGTAGAGCGGATCGCCGAGGTGGCGGCGAACGCCAATCGCTACCCCGATGCCGGCGCGGTGCGGCTCACCGAAGCCATCGCGGCGCGGCACGAGCTGCCTCCCTCGCAGGTGGCCGTCGGGTGCGGCTCGGTGGCGCTGTGCCAGCAGCTCGTGCAGATCGTCGCCGACGACGGTGACGAGGTGCTCTACCCCTGGCGCTCGTTCGAGGCGTACCCGATCATCACGGCCGTGGCCGGTGCCCGGTCAGTGCAGGTGCCGCTCAGGCCCGACCAGAGCTTCAATCTCGACGCACTCGCGGCCGCGGTCACCGACCGCACCCGCCTCGTCTTCGTATGCACGCCGAACAACCCGACCGGCACTGTGGTCACCGCCGAGGCGCTGACCCGGCTGCTGGACGCCTTGCCGTCGAGCATCCTCGTGGCGGTCGACGAGGCCTACCACGAGTTCGTCACCGATCCGTCGGCGGTGGACGCCCGCACGTTGCTGGACCGCCCGAACCTCGTCGTCCTGCGCACCTTTTCCAAGGCCTACGGGCTCGCCGGCCTGCGCGTCGGGTACGCCCTCGCCGGCGACCCGGCGGTCGCCACTGGGCTGCGCCAGACCCAGATCCCGTTCGCGGTCTCCCAGGTGGCGCAGGATGCCGCTTTGGCCAGCCTCGAGCCGGACGCGGAGAAGCAGTTGCTGGCTCGGGTGGACGAGGTAGTGGCGGAGCGGTCCCGGGTGTACGACGCGCTCGTCGACTGCGGCTACCCCGTCCCGCCCACTCAGTCGAACTTCGTCTGGCTGCCGCTGGGCGAGGACACCATGGCGTGGGTCGCCGGCTGTGAGGAGCGCGGCGTGATCGTCCGCGGCTTCGCCGGCTCAGGCGTCCGCGTCACCATCGGGACACCCGAGGAGAACGACCGCTTCCAGGCCGCGGCCCAAGCGCTCGCCTAGCGCTCTCGATCCAGTGGGAACGGCGTCAGCCCTTGACGTAGGAGAACTTCTCGCTCACCTTGCCGTCGCGCACGCGCATGATGTCCACCCCGCGGACGTACCCGCCGTCCCAGCTGTAGGTCCACAGCTGCACCACCCGGTCGCCGGCCGCGAAGGTGTCCTCCGCGTCGAACCGGCTGTACGGATCGTCGAAGATCGCGTGCCATGCCTCCTTGATCTCGTCCTTGCCCACTGAACGAGTCCCGCCCGGCGCCGGACCGGTGCCGTCGAACACGCAGTCGTCGGTGACGAGGGCGAGCGCGGCGTCCAGGTCGTGGGCCGTCCAGGCCGCGCCGAACTTTTCGACAACCTCGAGTGGGTCCATGGCACCTTCCTGTGTCACGCGGGATCGTCAGGGCTGGTCGGCGGACGCGGCGATGCGGACCGCTTCGGCCACCGCTTTCGGAACCTCCGGATCGAACACGCTGGGGACGATGTACGAGACGTTGAGCTGCTCGTCGCTGACGCAGCCGGCGAGCGCCTGGGCGGCCCGGAGCAGCATCGGCCGGGTCACGTGGTGGGCGCGCGCGTCGAGCAGGCCGCGGAAGACGCCGGGAAACGCCAGCACGTTGTTGATCTGGTTGGGGTAGTCGCTGCGGCCGGTGGCGACGATGGCCGCGTAGGCGCGCGCCGCGGCCACGTCGACCTCCGGATCGGGGTTGGCCAGGGCGAAGACGACCGGGTCGCGGGCCATGTCGGCGATCCATTCCGCGGGCAGGATGTTCGGTGCGGACACGCCGATGAACACGTCGGCACCGCGCAGCGCGTCGTGCAGGTCACCGCGCCGCGCGTCCGGGTTGGTGCGCGCGGCCAGTGAGCGCTTGGCCGCGTTCAAGGACTCGTCGTCCGGGGACAGGATGCCCTCCCGGTCGTACACGAGGACCTGCCGGGTGCCGGCCTCGAGAAGAAGATCGACAACCGCGGTCCCCGCGGCCCCGCCGCCGCACACGACGACGTGCAGGTCGTCCAACGACTTCGACACACAGCGCAACGCGTTCGTCAGCGCGGCGAGGACGACGATCGCGGTGCCGTGCTGGTCGTCGTGGAACACCGGGATGTCCAGTTCCGCGCGCAACCGCCGCTCGATCTCGAAGCACCGCGGCGCGGAGATGTCCTCCAGATTGATGCCGCCGAAGCCGGGCGAGATGTGCCGAACGGTGGCGACGATCTCTTCGACGTCCTGGGTGTCGAGGCAGATCGGCCAGGCGTCGATGTCGGCGAACCGTTTGAACAGCGCCGCCTTGCCCTCCATCACTGGCAGCGCGGCGCCCGGCCCGATGTTGCCCAGGCCGAGGACGGCGGAGCCGTCGGTGACCACAGCGACGGAGTTCCCTTTGATGGTGAGTCGGGTCACATCCTCAGGTTTGGCGGCGATGGCCAGGGACACGCGCCCGACGCCCGGGGTGTAGGCCATGGAGAGGTCGTCGCGGGTCTTCAACGCGACTTTCGGCGTGACCGCGATCTTCCCCCCTAAATGCAGCAAGAAGGTCCGATCGCTGACCCGGTAGACCTCGACGCCGTCGATCCCGGAGAGCGCGGCGACGATTTCCTGCGCGTGTTCGCCGTTGGCCGCCGAACACGTGACGTCGATGGTGAGCCGGTCGTGGCGGGACTCGGTGACGTCGATAGCGGTGACGACGCCTCCGGCGGCGCCGACGGCCGTCGCGATGACGCCTACGACGGCGGCGTCCGGGTCAGCGAACAGACGGACAGTGATGGCGTACGAGGCGCTCGTCGGCAACGGCCGGGGACGCGCGGAGTCGGGTAGCGAACTGGACACCACCATGGCGGCAATCCTGCCAGCGTTTTGCACAGCCGAACCGGAGGATCTCGTGTCGGCCGGGCATCGGTGGTTACATGGACTCATCAGGTGTAAGGCGTTACGACGGGGTGCTAGTTCCACATGGTTGAGGCAGCCGATTCAGGTGTGCCCGGCGACATCGACGGCGTAGTCGATGACGAGGTCTTCCTACGCCGGTATCTAGCCCATGCGGCACTAGAGCTGCCCAACCACGACGCGGCCGGGCGTGTTCGCGTCGCGCATGTCCATCGCGGTCAGGGCGAGGTACGCAATCCGGGGGAAACCCAGGTCCGGCTGCGCGACATCGACGGCGACACCACCGCGATCGAGATCGTCACCGACGACGCGCCGTATCTCGTCGACTCGATTCAGAGCGAACTGAAGATCACCGGGCATCCGGTGGAGAACGTGCTGCACCCACTGCTCGTGCTCAGCCGCAACGAATCCGGCAAGATCACTCACCTCTACGACATCGACGACACGTCGCCGCAACCGCCGAACTCCGTCACCGAGGCCTGGATATATATCGAGGTCAGCCGGATCCGCAGTGTGGAGTTCGATGAGATCGCCGGCAACCTCCAGCGGGTCATCGGCGACGTCCACAACGCCGTGCGCGACGCTCCCGAGCTGCAAAAGCTGTTCGGCAAGTTGGCCGATAAGTTGGCCCGCGATCCCGGCCAGTTCGACCGCGTGACCAGCCAGGAGGCGGGCGAACTGCTGCGTTGGTTGGCGGACGGGAACTTCGTCATCCTCGGCCATGCCTCGTTCAGCTCGAACGAGCTGGCCAGCGCCGGCAACCAGGCCGTCGAGCACCAGGTACGCGGGGTGCTGCGCGGCGAGGCGACCGTGACCCCGCGGGAGGTGTTGCCCGCGTACCGCAGCGGCGCCCCCGTTGTGGTGTTCAAGTCGCCCTTGATCTCGACGGTGTTGCGCTCGGCCCGCTACGACTGCGTGACCGTGATGGAGCCGGTCAACTCAGGCACCCGCATCCACGTCTTCCTCGGCCTGTTCTCAGCGACCGGCGACACGACCGTGGCCCGCGTGCCGGTAGTGCGCCGGCGTATCGCCGAGGTACTGAGACGGTCGGGGTTGCGGGCCAACAGCCACACCGGACGCATGATGATGGCGGCCCTGCGCACGCTGCCGCGCGACGAGCTGCTCGAGTCCGACATCGCCAGCCTCCTGAAGCTGGCCACGCTGGTGGTCAACCGGGCCGAGCGCGGCGGTGTCGGGGTGTTCTCCCGGGTGCACCTCAACAACGACTTCGTCTCCGTCCTGGTGTACCTGCCGCAGGAGCGGCTGGGTCCGGAGTCCCGCCGGCACATCCGCGACGTGGTCGCTGAGTTCTGGCCGGGACGCCTGCTGAGCCGCGACGACACCATCAGCGAGTTGGGGCTGGCCCGGCTGCACTTCCTGATCGCGCTGCGTCCCGGCGAGCCGGTGCCCTCACCCAACTACCGCGACGTCGAGGCCCGCATTACCCAGGCCACCCGGGGCTGGAGCGACGACCTCGCCGACCTTCTCATGGCGCGCTTCGGCGATACCGAGGGCAGCCGGCTATTGCGTCGTTACGAGCGGGCCTTCCCCGAGGCGTACAAGGAGGACTACTCCACCGCCGTCGCCGTCCATGACATCGAGCTGCTCGAGTCGCAGCCGGAGGAGAACGGGCTGGCCTTCGACCTGTGCCCGCCGCTGTCGGGGGAGGTGGCCGACCGCCGCCTCAAGCTGCTGCGCACCGGCCGCCCGATCTCGTTGGCGCGGGTGCTGCCAATGCTCTCGCACCTCGGCGTGGAAGTACTCGATGAGCGTCCGTACGAGCTCGAACGCTCCGACGGGCCGCCCGCGTGGATCTACGACTTCGGCCTGAAGACGCCCACCAACACCGAGCTGACCCGCCAGCAGGTCGGCGACCTCATCGAGGTGCTGCGCCGTCTGTGGGTCGGCGACGTGGAACAGGACGGGTTCAACGCGCTGCTGCTCCAGGCCGGGCTCACCTGGCACCAGGTCGTGGTGCTGCGCGCGTATGCGAAGTACCTACGGCAGACCGGCTCGACCTACAGCCAGGGCTACATCGAGCAGACGCTGTCCGACAACCCAGACATCGTCCGGCAGCTCGTGGAGCTGTTCGAGTCGCGCTTCGACCCGACCCGGGTCGCTGAGGCGGGCGGCCAGGACAAGGTAGGGACCGCGGCGCAGGTTGCGGCTGTCGTTGCCTCCCTCGACACCGTGGCCAGCCTCGACCAGGACCGCATCCTGCGTTCGCTGCTCGGGCTGATCAACGCCACCGTCCGTACCAGCGCCTTCCAGCCGACCGAGAACGGCCAGCCGCGGGTCGAGATCGCGTTCAAGCTCGACTCGACGCGGATCGACGTGCTGCCGAATCCGCGGCCGTACTTCGAGATCTGGGTCTACTCGCCACGCGTGGAGGGCGTGCACCTGCGCTTCGGCCCGGTGGCGCGCGGCGGGCTGCGTTGGTCGGACCGGCGGGAGGACTTCCGGACCGAGGTGCTCGGCCTGGTCAAGGCGCAGTCGGTGAAGAACGCGATCATCGTCCCCGTTGGCGCCAAGGGCGGATTCGTGGCTAAGCAACTGCCCGACCCGAACGTCGACCGGGACGCCTGGCTCGCCGAGGGCCAGGCCTGCTACCGAACCTTCATCTCGTGCATGCTCGATATCACCGACAACTACGCCCACGACCCGAATACCGGTGAGCAGGTCGTGGTACCACCTGCCGACGTGGTGTGTTACGACGGCGCGGACCCGTATCTCGTGGTGGCCGCGGACAAGGGCACGGCGAAGTTCTCCGACATCGCCAACGACATCGCCGTCCAACGGGGGTTCTGGCTGGGCGATGCCTTTGCTTCGGGCGGATCGGCCGGATACGACCACAAGGCGATGGGGATCACCGCGCGGGGAGCGTGGGAATCGGTCAAGTACCACTTCCGCGAAATGGGGATCGACACCCAGACGCAGGACTTCACGGTGGTCGGCATCGGCGACATGTCTGGTGACGTCTTCGGTAACGGCATGCTGCTCTCCGAACACATCCGGCTAGTGGCCGCGTTCGACCACCGGCATATCTTCCTTGACCCCGATCCCGACGCGTCGGGGTCCTTTGCCGAGCGTCGCCGCCTGTTCGACATGCCGCGCTCGTCCTGGGACGACTACGACCGGTCCGCCATCTCCGAAGGCGGAGGCGTCTACCCGCGCACGCTCAAGGCGATCCCGATCTCCGCGCAGGTGGCGAAGCGGCTGGACTTGCCCCCTGACACCGAGACGCTGCCGCCAAACGACCTCATGCACGCGATCCTCATCGCGCCGGTGGACCTGCTCTGGAGCGGCGGCATCGGCACCTACGTCAAGTCGGCGTCGGAGAGCCACGCCGACGTCGGCGACAAGGCCAACGACGGCATCCGCGCCGACGCCACGGAGCTCGGTTGCCGTGTGATCGGCGAGGGCGGCAACCTCGGCTGCACGCAGCTGGGCCGCGTCGAGTTCGCCCGGGCCGGCGGGCACGTGAACACCGACGCCATTGATAACTCGGCCGGCGTGGACACCTCCGACCACGAGGTGAACATCAAGATCTTGCTCGACCGGCAGGTGGCCGCCGGGCGCATCGACCACGCCGAGCGCAACGACCTCCTCGAGGCGGCGACGGACGAGGTGGCGCAGGCCGTGCTGCGCGACAACTACCTTCAGAACGTGCTGCTCGGCATCGAACGGCAGCTCTCCGTCCCCATCCTGCCCGTCTACCAGCGGCTGATGACCGATTTGGAATCCCAGGGCTGGCTGAACCGGGAGATCGAGTTCCTGCCCTCGGACCGGTCGTGCGTCCAGATGGAGGACGCCGGCCTCGGCATGGCGTCCCCGGAACTGGCTGTGGTCGCCGCCTACGTCAAGATCACGTTGACCAAGCAGCTGCGCCACTCCGACCTGCCGGGCGACCCGTGGTTCCGTCGCGCCCTGCGCGGCTACTTCCCGTCGGCGATCGTCGAGCGCTTCGACGACACCCTGAACGCCCACCCGCTGGCCGCCGACATCATGACCACCTGCGTCGTCAACGACATGGTCAACCGGGCCGGCACGACATTCGCCTATCGGGCCTCTGAGGAGCGCGGCGCCGACGTCTCGCAGGTGGCGCGCGCCTGGACCGTGCTGCGGGAGGTGTTCGACCTCGAGTCGCTGTGGGTGGCAATCGAGGCGCTCGACAACATCACGCCGACGGCTGGCCAGGACGCCGCCTACTTCGAGATCCGGCGGCTCATCGACCGCGGCGCCCGCTGGCTGCTGGACGTCCATTACCCGATCACGGATCTCGCCGCCCTCATCGATCGGTACCGTCCGCCCATCCGCGCGCTGTTCGACCAGGTGCCGCACCTGCTGCGCGGGGCCGAGCGGGAGGCGCTGTACGGCGACGTGGACCGGCTGGTGGGTCTGGGTGTACCGCGCGAGCATGCCCTTCGCGTGGGCATCCTGTTGAGTGCGTTCCTGCTGCTGGATGTCGTCGACATCGCGGAGAAGACCCACCGTCCGCCGGCCGAGATCGCGGAACTGCACTACGCGTTGTCGGAGATGTTCTCGGTCGACAAGATGCTCACCGCCGTGACGATGCTGCCCCGCGACAACCGCTGGTCAGCGCTGGCCCGAGCCGCGCTGCGTGACGATGTCTACACCGCGCTGTCGGCCATCACCACCTCGGTGTTGCACACGACGCCGGCCGAGGCGTCGGTGACCGCACGCACCAAGGAGTGGGAGCAGACCAACCACGAGCGCATCGCCCGGACCCGCTCCATCGTCGACGACGCACTTAACCGCGACACGGTGGACCTGGCCACGTTGTCCGTGGCGTTGCGGGTGATGCGCGGGCTGCCCGGGCGCAGCGTTACCGCTTCCTAGCGTCCAGCACCGCACGCGGCCGGTTGGTAATGATCGCCTCGGGGTGCAGCCCGAGCACGAACTCGACGTCCGCGGGCTCGTCGACCGTCCATACCCAGACCTGGTTGCCCGCCGCATGGGCGCGCGCCACACCGGTGGGGTCGGCGCGTACTGCCTCGATGCTGGGGCCGACGATGGGCGTCCCGGTGGGCGGGGTTTCTACCGGCGCCTTGCGGTGTAGCAGCACCGTCGGGATCGCGGGTGCCAGCAGCCGCACTCGCCGCAACGCGATCGGAGCGAAGCTCATCACGGCAGCGAGCTGTTCGGTCGGCGGCACTGCGGCCGGGTGACCGAAGCGGCGCAACGTCCGCACCAGTTCCTTCTCCACGAGGCCGGCGTAACGGGTCGGGTGCTTGGTCTCGATGGCCAGCCGGATCGGCCGCTCGGCGTCAGCGGCCAGCGCGAGAAGCTCGTCCAGGGTGAGCACGCCACCGCCTGGACTCACCCGCTCGGGACGGACACCGCGCAGGTAGGGGTTGTCGTTGATCAGATCGTCGGCGGAGTCCGGCCATTCCACGCGCCAGGACGCGAAGTCCATCCGTTCCAGCTCTGCCAGGTCGTGGTCGCTGACCGTTCCGGTGCCGTCGCTGGTCCGGTCCACCCGACGGTCGTGGACGCAGACAAGGTGGCCGTCGCGGGTCATTCGCACGTCGCATTCCAGCCCGTCCGCGCCGGCCTCGATGGCGGCGACGTAAGCCGCCAGGGTGTGCTCGGCCACCTCCACGGAGTCACCGCGGTGTGCGATCACCCACGGTGCGTGGTCGGCTCCGACCGTTAGCGGTTTCGAGCGCCGCGCCCCCCAGCGCTTCACGCTTTCATCCTGCCCCCCGCGGTTGCGGCCCGCTCGTCGCCGCGCGGTGGCGTTGCCCACGCGTGCGAGATCGAGCCCCAGCGATTCCTGAAGCGCGATCGAGTCGCTCTATTTGAGCAGCTTGGAGAGCCGGCGGTCGGCCAGGTTGCGACCCTCGGTCTGACAGGTCGGGCAGTACTGGAAGGACTTGTCGGCGAAGCTGACTTCACGCACGGTGTCGCCGCAGACTGGACAGGGCAGTCCGGTGCGAGCGTGCACCTGGAGCCCGCTGCGCTTCTCGCCCTTGAGCGTGGCTGCCTTCTGCCCGACCGACCGCTCGACGGCATCGGTCAGCACGGTTCGCATGGCCGAGTGCAGCTCGGCGAGCTCGGCATCGGTGAGTCGCGCGCTGTTTTTAAACGGCGAGAGCCGGGCGGTGTGCAAGATCTCGTCCGAATACGCGTTGCCGATTCCGGCGATGACCGACTGGGTGGTTAGGACGCCCTTCAGCTGGCCGCCGTGGGCGCGCAGGATCTCGCCGAGCCGCTCGATGTCGAGGCTTGGTTCGAGAGCGTCCGGACCGAGGCGGTCGACGCCAGGCACCTCAGCTGGGCTCCGGACGAGGTAGACCGCGAGCCGCTTCTGCGTCCCGGCCTCGGTCAGGTCGAACCCGGCTACCGGACCGCCGTCGAACTCCGGCGCGAGGTGCAGCCGGAACGCCAGCGGCCCCTTGCCCGGCCGGGGCGGCGCCGGCGGCAGGTTCTCCCGCCATTGCAGCCAACCGCCGCGGGCCAGGTGCATGACTAGGTGCAGGCCGTCGACGTCTAGGTCCAGGAACTTGCCGTGCCGGGTGGCGCCAGTTACGGTGCGCCCGCGCAGGTCGGAGAGCGGCGGGTCGACGGTCTTGAGCGCGGTGAACGCCGCGATGTCAGCGCGCACCACCTCGCGGCCGACGGCACGCTCCCGCAGGAACGCGGCCAGCGCCTCCACCTCTGGCAGCTCGGGCACGCCCTCGACCCTACGACGGCGGGCCGACGCGTGTTACCGCGTCGTCCGCGTCCTGAGCCGGCACGGCAGACTCTGGGCATGGATTCCACCGCTGTGCAGGTCGACACCGATGCCGGCTCGATGCCCGCGTACCGCTGGCTGCCCGAAAGCGGCCATGGGCCCGGGCTGCTTCTGCTTCAGGAGATCTTCGGCGTGTCCAAGTTCATCCGATCCCGA
The DNA here is from genome assembly GCA_036258135.1 of Jatrophihabitantaceae bacterium. Taxonomy (GTDB): domain Bacteria; phylum Actinomycetota; class Actinomycetes; order Mycobacteriales; family Jatrophihabitantaceae; genus DATAEG01. The sequence goes on from DATAEG010000078.1 coordinate 15,823, forward strand.
GCAGCCGACCTGGCCGAACTCGGCTACGTCGTGCTGGCACCCGAGCTGTACTGGCGGCTCGACCAGACCGAGGTGGACGAGGACGCCGCCGACGCCCTCGAGCAGGGCATCGCGCTGCGCATGCAGTTCGACTGGGACGCAGGTGTCCGTGACGCGCAAACCGCGCTGGAGTGGCTGCGCGCCGACCAGGCCGCCGGACCCGGTATCGGCCTGTTCGGGTTCTGTTTCGGCGGCGGGTTGGCCTTCAACCTGACGGCCATCGACGCCCCGGACGTCCTGATCAGCTACTACGGATCGGACATCCCGCGGCTGCTCGAGCTGGCTCCTCGAGTCGGCGCGCCCAGCCTGCACCATTTCGGGCTGGCCGACGACTACATCCCGGCGGGCACGGTGGCGCGTATTGAGGCCGCGGTGAGCCGGCCCGGCGTGCAGTTCGAGACCTACCCGGGCGCCGGGCACGCCTTCGACAACCCGATGCCGATGTTCCATCACCCGCAGGCCTCGGCGGAGGCGTGGGCGTCGACCGTCGCGTTCCTCGAGCGCGAGTTGCCCGTCACCGACTAGGGTGCCGGCTGCCAAGCTGTCCTGATGCACGACGACCGCGCGCTCATAGAGCGACGCCTGCGGCGCGCGCTGCGCCGTATTGAGGAGGCGGTCTACCGCGGCGCCGAACCCGTCGAACTCGGCAGGTGGGACGTGCCCGGAGAGCCGGTGCCGGTGAGCGACGCCCTGGCCGCTACGTATGCCCCGGCGCAGGTCGGCGACCGGTGGGGACCGCCGTGGGGCACGACGTGGTTCCGGGTCCGCGGTCGCGTCCCGGCCGGGTACGCCGACGGCCCGGTCGAGCTGCGCTTGGATCTCGGGTTCACCGGCGCCGCAGCCGGCTTCCAGGCCGAGGGTTTGGTCTATCGCCGGAACGGGACGCCGGTGAAGGCGATCAACCCGCGCACGCCGTGGGTGCGGATTACCGACAGCCCTTTTGACCTGTACGTCGAGGCGGCCGCCAACCCGACCGTGCTGGACGACTTCCGCCCGACGCCGATCGGCGATGTGCAGACCGCCGGACGGGCGCCGCTCTACCGGCTGGCGCGGGCCGAGCTGGCCGTCTTCGACGAGCAGGTCTGGCAGCTGAAGCAGGATCTGGATGTGCTCGGCCAGTTGGCCGGTGAGCTCGACAGCAGCGATGCCCGCAAGTGGGAGATCCTGCGCGTGGTGGACCGAGCCCTCGACCGCGTCGACATGGCCGACATCGCGGCCACCGCTCCGGCCGCGCGTGCGACGTTGGCTGAAGCCTTGTCAGCGCCGGCGCGGGCCAGCGCGCACCGCATCAGCGCGGTGGGCCACGCACACATCGATTCGGCTTGGCTGTGGCCGGTCCGCGAGACGGTGCGCAAGGTGGCTCGGACGGCCTGCAACGTCGTCTCCCTGATGGCCGACCACTCAGAGCTCGTCTACGCCATGTCGTCGGCGCAGCAGTACGCCTGGCTCAAGGAGCATCGGCCCGAGGTCTGGACCGAGGTGGCCAAGAGGGTCGGCGAGGGCCGGTTCGTTCCGGTCGGAGGCATGTGGGTGGAGTCCGACACCAACATGCCCGGCGGCGAGGCGCTGGCCCGGCAGTTCAGCCACGGCAAGCGGTTCTTGCTAGAGGAGTTCGGCGTCGAGACCCACGAGGTGTGGCTGCCCGACTCGTTCGGCTACAGCGCCGCGCTCCCGCAGCTGGTGGCGTTGTCGGGGTCGCGCTGGTTCCTGACGCAGAAGATCTCGTGGAACGCCACCAACCGTTTCCCGCACCACACCTTCAAGTGGGAGGGCATCGATGGGACACAGGTCTTCACGCACTTCCCGCCCGCGGATACCTACAACTCCGAGATCTCCGGCGCCGAGCTGGCCCACGCGGCCCGCAACTTCGCCGAGAAGGGCGTCACGTCGCGGTCGCTCTTGCCGTTCGGGTGGGGTGACGGCGGCGGCGGGCCGACCCGGGAGATGCTGGCGCGGGCCGCTCGGCTGCGCGACGTGGACGGTTCGCCACGTGTCGAGATCGAGTCGCCCGCGGCGTTCTTCACCAAGGCGGAGGCGGAGTACCCGAACCCGCCCGTATGGGTGGGCGAGCTGTACCTGGAGCTGCACCGCGGCACCTATACGTCACAGGCGAGAACCAAGCAAGGCAACCGGCGCTGTGAACATCTGCTGCGCGAGGCGGAGCTCTGGTGCGCCACGGCCGCGGTCCGGGCCGGCGCCGACTATCCGTATGTCGCGCTCGACCGACTCTGGAAGCTGGTCCTGCTCCAGCAGTTCCACGACATCCTGCCCGGCTCGTCGATCCGGTGGGTACATCGCGAGGCGGAGGCGAACTACGCGGCGGCCGCGGCCGAACTGGAGGAGCTGACCGGGTTCGCGCTGCGGGTGCTGGCTGGACCGGGCGCCCGGGAGACGACGTTCAACGCCACACCGCACGCCCACGCCGGCGTGACCGCGCTGGGTGGCGGCGCGGCGGTCCACGAAGGTCGGTGTGACGTGCGGCCGGTCGGCGACGGCTTCGTCCTCGACAACGGGTGGCTGCGCGTCCGGATCGACGCCCGTGGTCTGCTCACTTCGGTCCACGACCTCGGAGCGGATCGGGAAGTGCTGGCTCCAGGCTCGGTCGGCAATCTGCTCCAGCTGCACCCGGACACGCCGGCCCAGTGGGACGCCTGGGACGTCGACTCCTACTACCGCAACGTGGTCACCGATCTCACCGAAGCCGAGTCCGTCGTTGCCGTCGAACAGGGCGTGCAGGTCCGTCGCACGTTCGGCCGCTCATCGGTGGTGCAGACGATCACGCTGGCTCCGGGCGCGGGTCGCGTGGACGTCGACTGCGAGATCGACTGGCACGAGTCGGAGAGGCTGCTCAAGGTTGCCTTCGACCTGGACGTGGCCGCGGACCGCTCCGCGGCGGAGATCCAGTTCGGCCACGTCTTCCGGCCCGCGCATGCGAACACCAGCTGGGACGCGGCGCGCTTCGAGATCTGCGCGCACCGATGGCTACACGTGGCAGAGCAGGGATACGGCGTGGCGGTAGTGAACGACTCGACCTACGGCCATGACGTGACACGGGCACAACGAGTCGGCGGCGGGACCACGACGCGGGTGCGGCTGTCGCTGCTGCGCGCCCCGAGGAGCCCGGACCCGGACGCCGACCAGGGCGCGCACCGCCTGCGGTACGCCCTCGTCCCCGGCGCCGGAATCGACGACGCCGTCCGCGAGGGCTACCTCGTCAACCTGCCGTTGCGCACGGTGCCGGGATCCGGCGCCGAGGTGCCCCCCGTGATCTCAGTCGATGGGGCCGTCGTCGAATCGGTCAAGCTGGCCGACGACGGGTCCGGCGACGTGGTGGTGCGCTTCTACGAGGCGCTCGGCGGCCGGCGCCGAGCCGTCGTCAGAACCGATTTCGCGCACACGTCGCCGTATCCGGTGGATCTCTTGGAGCGTCAGCTGTACTCCCCGGTACCCGACGCAGACGGGACGCTGGAGTTGCGTCCATTCCAGATCGTGACGCTACGCTTCCCCCGCGAGCGATCTTGATAGCGAGGGCGAGTCGGGGGTCACGCTCAGTATCAGGATCCGCGTCAGCGCGGGAAGGGAATCCCCGTTGACTCGTGGCAGCGGTAGCCGTACGGGTTCTTCGCCAGATACTGCTGGTGGTAGTCCTCGGCGTAGTAGAAGTGCCGTAACGGGGCGATCTCGGTGGTGACCGGGCCATAGCCGCGCGCCTCGAGCGGGACGGAATACGCCTTGGCGGCCTGCTCGGCGACGTCGCGCTCCTCGTCGGAGCCGTAGTAGATCGCGGAGCGGTACTGGGTGCCGATGTCGTTGCCCTGGCGCATCCCTTGGGTCGGGTCATGGGTCTCGAAGAAGATCGCCGTCAGCTCCGCGTAGCTCACCAGGGCCGGGTCGTAGACGACTAGGACCGCCTCGGTGTGCCCGGTGCGACCGGTGCAGACCTCCTCGTAGGTCGGGTACGGGCTGTATCCGCCCGCGTACCCGACCGCGGTCGAGTACACCCCGCGCACCTGCCAGAAGATCTCCTCGACCCCCCAGAAGCAGCCACTGCCGAACACAGCCGTGGCCATCCCGTCGGGGAACGGCGGGGTGATCGGGTGGCCGTTGACGTAGTGCGTTTTCGGCACGGAGAACGTGTAGTCGGGATGCCCCTTCAGGGCCGCCTCCGGCTCGACCATCTGCGACTTGGTGCGTCCGAACAACATGAACCCAGGCTACGGAGCACGGCCGCGAGCAGCCACCTGCCGCGTACGCTGGAGGCATGACGCAGTGGGGACTGGAGACCCTCTTCAACCCGGCCAAACGGCACGTGGAGGAGGAGAAGCGGCGTCTCGAGGCGACCCGCGAGGAGATCGGCGACAGCTCAGGCGGCCAGCGCATCGACCTGGAGTCGGGCAAGGTCACGATCAAGCGACCGGCCAAGAAGGCCGAGAATGCGCAGTCAGCCGCCGAGGAGTCGTCGGAGGACGACTGATCCGGTCGTAAGGCGTCAGGCCACTTCGGCGCGTTCCAGGATGGCCGCCACGTCGATCGCCGCATTGAACTCGCCCGCGGCGGCTGCGGGCTCGGCATCGATCCGAGTGGCGACGAACGCATCGGCGACGGCGGGTGGTGAGGTCCGGACCAGCAGCGCGGCTTGGAGGCAGCGGGCGATGCGGCCGGCGATCCGGCGGGCGGCGCCCTCGTCAGGCTGGTCGGCGACCTGACGGCGCAGTTCAGCGATCGCCGCGTCCAACCGCGGCTCCGTGCCGGACGACAGCTCGAGCTCGGCGAACAGTGCGGCCACGCTGGCGGGATCCCGGCGCAGCGCGCGCAGCACGTCCAGGCAGATGACGTTCCCCGAGCCTTCCCAGATCGAGTTGAGCGGCGACTCGCGGAACAGCCGGGGCAGGCCGCTCTCCTCGACGTACCCGTTGCCGCCGAGGCATTCGAGCGCTTCGCCGACCATGGCCGGAGTGCGTTTGCACACCCAGTACTTCCCGGCGGCGACGCCCAGACGCAGAAGGTCGGATTCGCCGCCGTCCACCGCCGAGGCCAGCCGGACGAGGAGCGCTGTCGCGGCTTCGCTCTCCAGGGCCAGATCGGCCAGGACCTGGCGCATCAAAGGCTGTCGCACCAGCGGCGCCCCGAACGCCGACCGGTACCGGGCGTGATGCATGGCCTGGGTTAACGCGGCGCGCTGGGTGGCCGCCGACCCGATGATGCAGTCCAGCCGGGTCATCGTCACCATGTCCAGGATGGTGGGCACGCCACTGCCTTCGGCACCGACCAGCCACCCGACGGTCTCATCGAACTCGACCTCGCTCGACGCGTTGGAGCGGTTGCCCAGCTTGTCCTTCAGGCGCTGGAGCTGGAACGGATTGCGGGTCCCGTCTGGCAGCACCCGCGGCACAAGGAAGCAGGACAGTCCGCCAGATGCCTGCGCCAGGACGAGGAACAGATCGCTCATCGGAGCCGAGCAGAACCACTTGTGGCCGGTGAGCAGGTACGTGTCACCTGCCGGTGTGGCGCGGGTGGTGTTGGCGCGGACGTCCGAGCCGCCCTGCTTCTCGGTCATCGCCATGCCGGCCAGCACGCCCGTCTTCTCCAGCGGCGGGCGCAGGCCGAAGTCGTAGGACGGCGCGCACAGCAGCGGCTCGAACTGAGCCGCAAGGTGCGGCGCGTGCCGCAGCGCGGGAACCGCCGCGTACGTCATCGAGATCGGGCAGCCGTGACCGGCCTCGGCCTGGCTCCACACGAAGAAGCCGATGGCCCGGGTCAGATGCGCCGCGGGCGAGTCGGACGCCCACGGTGC
>DATAEG010000079.1:0-1976 GCA_036258135.1 Jatrophihabitantaceae bacterium
CGGCGTCGGCTTGGCCGTCCCGATGTCCATGCCGCGATATACCTGCATCGAGTCGGCATTGACGACCTCGCCGGGCAATCGGCTCGCCAGCTCGACCGCCAAGTCGCTCTTGCCCGCTGCCGTCGGGCCGACGACGGCGACGACAGGTGGGCGCACAGGCACCCATCCAGTGTTCCAGCAGGCGCAGGTGGTGCACCGATTCCGTCGGTGAACGACCCTCAGCCGTGCCGCTCCCAGACCGCAACCAGATACCCGACGCCGAACGGGGCATCTTCGTAGAGCAACTCGGCGTCGAACGCGGCATCTCCTGCGGCACCGGCGAGCACTTGCCAAGGCGCCCGGCCGGCGGCTCGAAGCTCCGCCCCCAGTGTCGGGTCGAGCGCCATCAGGGCGGCCGGGTCCGCGGTGCGCAACGCATCGCCGACGGCAGCGTCGAATCTTTCGGCCCTCTCGTCGACGAACGCCGGAGCAGCGGACGGCCGGCCGACGGAGCCGTCTCCCATCACTAGCAGGGCCAGCCGGTCGGTTTCCTGGGCGAGCTGGATACCGAGCCGGCGACATTCCTCGGCCGGGCTCGACTCGCCGACCGCCTGCCCAGGGACGTCACTGCTCCAGCCGGCCTGGAGCAACAGCCAGCCGGCCACGGAGAGTGACAACGGCAGGCGGGCATCCACGTCCACTGCCGAGGCCCCCGGCAGGGACACCGCCACGTCAGCCCCGTACGCCGCGAACGACCCACCAGTGCCGGGTGCGTAGCGCCGGGTTGCCTGGCCCGAGCCAACCACGACCAGCAGCTCCGGCTCGGTGGCGCGCACGGCATCGATCGCCGCCGCGCACGCCGACCGGAGGTCGTCGATCTCCCCCGCCTCGCTGCCCGCCAGTTCGGGGACGAGCAGGGGCGGATGCGGGCAGACCGCAGCCGAGACGAGCACCTTCGGAGGTTATCGCCCAAAACGACCCACGGCGTGATCGAATGACAGACATGCTCGACGGCGTGGACGCACTACGCGTTTCCGCGGCGGTCGCGGTCGCGCTGACCGGCATTGGACTCAGCCTGGCCTGGCTACCCGTGCTGCGCCGGGAGGGGCCGGTGTGCCTCGCGGCGCGGCTGCTCACGACGGTCGGGCTGGTCGCCGCATTTCTCGACTTCGGTGGCCTCGGTGGGGTTCTCGGGCCCGCCCTCGCGGCCATGGGAGTGGCGGCCATGTGGCAGAGTCAGCCAGAACCAGAGGTGCCACGCCCCCGTCGAAAGGGCATCCTGATCGCATCCGCGGCGACCGGGTTGGCCATCTTTGCCGCCTGGCGCGGATGGTCCGTGCTGGAGGTGGTGCCAGCGCAGGCCCGGATGATCTCTGGGTTCGTCGCCGGGGCGGTGGGAGCCCTGGCCACGATCGCCGTTGCCGACCGCGCAAGAGTCCGCTTGCGTGAGGCAGTCCGCGAGCGCCTCAACATCTGACCGCGGGCATGCCGAGAAGAACCAATCCGTCTCGATCAGCGGTCGCCGTGGCGCGCTCATGGGCGTCGCCCGCGCCGGTTGGACGGACCCGATAGACGCCGCCGTCCACCGCCGAGTCTGCGACGAGGTGATGGGGCGCCGCATGGGTTACGACGGCTGTCACCAGGTCACCCGGTCGGGGGACTGGCCCGGCGGCGGGTACCGAGAAGTGGACCAGCCGGTTGTCCCTGGCGCGCCCGGACAGCCGGCGAGTCTGCGCGTCCTTGCGGCCTTCCCCCACGGCCACCAGGATCTCCACCTCACGGCCGACGAAGGACTGGTTCTCCGCCGAGGCCACCTCGTCCACGACGTCGACCAAGCGTTGGTATCGATCGCGGACAACGCTCTTCGGTACCTGGTCGGCCATCTCGGCCGCCGGCGTGCCCGGTCGCTTGGAGTACTGGAACGTGTAAGCCGACGCAAATCGCGCCTCTCGCACCATCTCCACCGTCTGCTGGAAATCGCTTTCGGTCTCACCAGG
>DATAEG010000080.1:0-10274 GCA_036258135.1 Jatrophihabitantaceae bacterium
AGGCGACCGCCGTGGCGGCCGAGTGCGCCCGTCTCGTCAGCAACGGCATCGAGCCCGCCGACATCGCGGTGCTGTTCCGGGTCAACGCGCAGTCGGAGGTCTACGAGAACGCGCTGGCGCAGGCCGGCGTGCCCTACGTGCTGCGTGGCGGGGAGCGCTTCTTCGACCGGCCGGAGATCAAGCAGGCACGCATGCTGCTCCGCGGTGCGGCGCGGTCGGAGGCCGCCGCGGAGCCGCTGCTCGACGCGGTGCGTGAGGTATTGGCGACGACTGGATGGACGCCGGGCAGCCCGCCACCCGGCGGCGCGGCCCGGGAGCGTTGGGAGTCGCTGGCGTCGTTGCTCACCCTGGCCGAGGAACTGTTGGTCGCCGACCCGGACACCGGCCTGCCCGGGTTCGTCGCCGAGCTGGACCAGCGCGCCGAGGCCGCGCACGCGCCGACCGTGCAGGGCGTCACCCTGGCCTCCCTGCACACCGCCAAGGGTCTCGAGTGGGACGCGGTGTTCCTGGTCGGCCTGACGGATACGACGATGCCGATCCAGCACGCCACAACGCCTGAACAGATCGCCGAAGAGTGCCGCCTCCTCTACGTGGGCATGACGCGGGCCCGGGAGCGGCTGGCCCTTTCGTGGGCGCTGGCCCGGCTGCCGGGCCAGCGCCGCGGACGGCGTGTCAGCCGGTTCCTGGACGGTCTGCGCCCGAAGGCCGAACGACCGAAGAAGGTCCGCGCGGAGAAGACGAATCCCGCCGATGCGGAGCTGTTCGGCCGGCTGCGGGCCTGGCGGCGCCGCCAGGCCGACGCGCAGGGCGTGCCCGCGTACGTGGTGTTCTCCGACGCCACTTTGGTTGGCATCGCGGACGCCCGCCCAGCCGACAGGGCCGCGCTGAGCCGGATCAGCGGGGTAGGCCCGGCGAAGCTGGACCGTTACGCGGAGTCGGTCCTCGCGGTACTGGCCGGTGACGAGCCGGAGGCAATCGCGTAAAACTGTTTGCCGCCCTTCCGCGGGTTGGGTAGCCTGCCTGACGAGCTATCGTCGCGTTTTGGCGCGACCTGAGACCGCGAGGGAGGTGACCTGCTATGGAGATGACGAACAGCACGGAGACGTTCGAGGCCGCCAAGGTCTGGACGTCTGCGCCGGCCGTCCCGCAGGTCACCTCGGTCCTGGTGGACCCGCGCTCGGCCGCGTTCGAGGGGACCCGTGTGCCCAGCGGACCGCAGACGATCCCGGCTGTCGCGGCCATCGATGCCGTCCTGAGCATGCAGAACGCTGGCGGTGTCCCGCCTCGAGGAGCACCACGCTGAGTATCAGTCGATACCGAGCGAGGCTCTTCTCGAGGCCGCGGATCCCGATCAGGGACCGTGGCCTCTTTGTTTGTCCGCATCGAGGGCGACCACCACCGGCGATACGAGAAACGCACACCGAAGAAGCGATTCAGAAGGGGAGGTGATGCCCGATGAACCCACTGGAACAGGCGTATGCGCAAGCCATCTATCTCGTCGATCGCACCGATCGACTTGACCATCGCCCATCCAAAGGAGAGGCAATCGTGACCAGCACCGTCGGCCTGCTCGACGAGAGCGGCGCCGCCGACGTCTTCGCCGAGCTCGGCTCGGACGGCTCCGCGCCCATCTGGGCGTACCTGCCGGACCTGCCGTGCCGTGTCGAAGATGCCGACCTGTGGTTCGCCGAAAAGCCGGCCGAACTGGAGCAGGCGAAGGCGTTCTGCCGGACCTGCCCGGTGCGGCTGACCTGCCTGGCCGGAGCCATCGCCCGGCGCGAGCCGTGGGGCGTGTGGGGCGGCGAGATCTTCGAACGCGGAGAGGTCATCGCCCGCAAGCGCCCGCGCGGTCGCCCGCGCAAGGACCAAGGCGTGGCCGCATGAAGCTCACCCCGCGGAAACGCCTCGCAGAGAACGCTCCGCATTTCCGCGGGCAGGGCCTACGCGGCCGGTCGCCAATGCCGGCCATGCCCGAACGAGGGTCAATGAGCGCTCGAATGGCCGAGCTCGTTCGGGCCAACAGCCCGGTCGTCCCGGCAACACCGAACGGCGTCTCGCGAGTCCCGCGGCGGCACCGAATCACAACCCACATCGAAGACACCCGAATCGTTCTGAGGAGCACAGCCATGTTGAGCATGCACGAATCCCTGGCACGCGAGCGAATGCACGAGGCCGAGCAGAGCGCCGCGCGGCGCCGCCTGGCCAGCCAGTTCGACGCCAAGCGTCGCAACTGGTTCACGCTGATGTTCAAGCGTCAGCGTGGCGCAGAGTCGCGTGACAACTACACGCTGGCCGGGTAAGAGCACCCCACGAAAACGCTCCGCAAAGAACGCTGCGCGTTTTCGCAGGGACCCCGAAGTAATGCGCCCGCCGGCCACACCGCACTCCCGAGGGGCGGCGAGACCTAGACCGTCTCGCCGCCCCTTGCGTCCGTGTGCTCTGATGAGCCGATGGAGGTGACCTGCGCCGTCTGCGGCCGGCCCGCCTCCGACCCGCCGCCGATGGACTGGAGCCTGGCCCGGCGTCAGCGCGGCGAGCAGGTGATCGAGGAGTGGACGTGCCCGGCATGTTCGCGGGACAACGCCCGCGCCATCGAGGCGAAACTCGACCGCGAGTGGTGGTAACGCGCGGCGTGGAGTCCCGATGTAGGGCCGTTCCGATGCCATTCTGTGCGCCATGGAGCCGCACCCGCTCGCCGGATTCGCGAAGGGACAGCGGCGTCGGCTGATCGCGAAGACCGTTCTCGTCATTCTCGTCTCGTGGACAGCACTCCTCGGTGCGTACTACCTGATCCCGTTTGATGATCGCTCGGCAGCCGGCGCGGTCGTTCGGTTGGTCATCGGCATGGTGATCCTGATTGTGGTGCTGGTGTGGCTGCTGGTCCGCATCCTCAACGCAGAGAACCCTGGCCTGCGTGCCGTTGAGTCCCTCGCGCTCGTCGTCATCCTGCTGATCGTCGTGTTCGCGGCGACCTATCTCTCGTTGGTGAGTGAGTCTCCGCATAGCTTCAACCAGGCGCTCGATCACAGCAGCGCGCTTTACTTCACGATCACGGTGCTGGCTACGGTCGGTTTCGGGGACATTGTGCCGGTCACCGATTTGGCGCGAATGATCGTCAGCGTGCAGATGATCGTCGACCTGGTATTCATTGCGGCCGTCGTGCGGGTGTTCATCAGCGCTGCCAGGATGGGCCAGGCCCGACGCGAGCAGCGCTGACGGTCGGTCAGGCGGCGAAGCCCGGCTGCCAGCGCTCGGCTATGGACCGGTAGGGCGCGGTGGCGCCGAGTTGGCACAGCACGCCGATCGAGCCGAGCGTCACCCGGTGGATGAGCAGGTATGTCGGGGGCAGGTTCAATAGCCGACCCACCCGGGCCGCCTCGCTGCGCGGGTCGCCGATGCGGGCCGCCTCCTGCCGCATCCACTCCCGGGTGAACGTGAACGTCTCATGTGCCAGCGGCTCCAGGATCGGGCGCAGGTACTCCAGCACGGCTTCGGGATGGCTGATGGTGATCTCGGGGCGGATGAAGCCCTCCGCGTACATCGCCGCCACCACCGACTCGATGTCCCCGTCCAGCGCCATTCGGGTTATCCGCCCGATCGGCTCCGGAGCCCCCTCCGGCAACCGGGCCACCGCGCCGAAGTCCACCACGCCGAGCCGGCCGTCGGGCATCAGGCGGAAGTTCCCCGGGTGCGGGTCCGCATGCAGCATCCTGGCCCGCTCCGGCGCCGAGAAGTGCAGCAGGGCCAGCAGGTAGCCGACCCGGTCGCGCTGCTCGTTGGTACCGGACGCGATGATGCGCGCCACCGGAATGCCGCCGATCCACTCCGACACCAGCACCTTGGGGGCGCTGGCCACGATGCGCGGCACGAGGATATTCGGGTCCGAGTCGAACGCGGTCCGGAACCCGCGCTGGCTGTCGGCCTCCAGCGCGTAGTCCAGCTCCTCGGCGATGCGCGCTTTCAGCTCGGCGAGCAGCGGCTTGACATCCATCCCTGGTGACATGAGCGACAACAGCCGGCTGAACCGCGACAGCTGGTTGAAGTCGGCCATCAGGGCAGGCCCGGCGCCCGGATACTGCATCTTGACCGCGACCTCACGGCCGTCCGCCCACACCGCGTGATGGACCTGGCCGATGCTGGCCGCAGCTGCGGGTTCGTCGTCGAACTCGGTGAAGCGGGTGCGCCAGCGCCGCCCGAACTGCTCGGCCATCACCCGGTCGACGGTCTCCGCCTTCATCGGCGGCGCGCCTTCCTGGAGCTTGGTGAGTGCCTCCCGGTAGGGGCCGGCCACGTCCTCCGGTAACGCCGCCTCGAAGATGCTCATCGCCTGGCCGAACTTCATGGCGCCGCCCTTGAGCTGGCCCAGAACGGCGAACAGCTGTTCGGCGGTGCGACGCTGTGTCTCGGCGGCGACGTCCTCGGCGGACATGCCGGTGATCCGCTTGCCCAGGCCCAGGGTGGCCCGTCCGGCGATACCCAACGGGAGCGATGCCAGCCTCGCGGTGCGGGCCGCACCGCGTTGCGGGATATCGCTCACGTTTTCAGTCTGTCATTCCGCAGGCCCCGCCGCCCTGGACGCGACCCGGTCGCACTCGCAGCGCGGATGACGCGTCCAGCTGCGCCGCCGGATGCGCCAATCCGGCAGGCTCGATTCCAGGGTGCCGTCGACGGTGGCCGGATGCTCGCCGTCCAGGAAGGCGAGCGCCTGCATGGCGGCGATGGCCACGCCGAGCTGACACAGCGCGGACTCGGCGACGTCGCCGCGACGTGAGGGCGTGCCCAACTGGAGGGACAGATACGGCCAGGCGTCGTCCCGATCTGTGCGGTGTCGGTCGAGGCAACCCGCACAGCTGGACCGGCCCGGGATCACCAGCGGCCCGACGACAGCGCGGTGCGCCTGCGCGGCGACGAGGAGGTGCGGCAGCCGGTGCTTGACGCAGTAGTCGGCGGCGTCGCGGCCGACCGTGGCGCCGGAGGCGATGACGACGAGGTCGGGCGGGCGGCCCGAGCCCACGGTCGAGGTGGCCGGGGCGGCGCGCCGGGTGCTGAGCGCGACGGCGGTGGCCAGCCGGGTGCCCTCGTCCGCGGGAGTGAGCCCGCCGGGCAAGACGTCGCGCACCGTCACCTCCCCGTCGGCCAGGTAGTTCACCCGGCCGACGCCCGCCGCGCCAAGTGCCGCCGCCACGGCCGCGCCGAGCCGCGCTGCGCCAACGACCTCGACCTGGGCCGCGCGACGACCGGCGAGCAACGCGGCCGCGTCGTCATCGCGGTTCGCGAGCGCGGTCAGCTCCAACGCCAGCAGGGCCTCGGACTGGCTGTCGGTCCAGCGCTGGTTCGGACGCCGCCGCGGGCGCACCAGCCCGTCATGCCGTAGCGCCCGGACGACCCGATGCACCCGAGCCGTCACCGCCGGATCGACCGGTCGGCCGGTCAAGGCGGCGACATCAGTCGGTCGCACGCCCTCCAAGACGATGGCGCGATCGCCCAGCTCGACCTGGACGCAGTCCGCGCCGCGCCACAGCACCCGGGCGCTGGGAACCAGGCGCAGTGGCCCGTGCGGCCCGGGGTCGGGTGGCCGCGCCGCTGGATGGGGGATCACCGTCGTCATGAGCAGACCGTGCCATGTCCGGATCGGGCTAGTCTGCTTGTCCACAGACGGCCGGTAACCCTTTCACCGTAGGTGTGGGCAACCCTCAAGTTGATGTCCACATCTGTGGATCACTGTGTGGACAAAGTCCCCGGTGTCGGCGCGGCCTGGGCACGTTGACGGAGCCCGATGGCAGGCTGGGTGGCGTGATCAGCCAGCCCGCCTCGGTGCCCGCCACGCCGCCGGTCGAGGTGCGCCGCAGTACCCGTCGCCGGCGAACGGTGTCGGCGTACCGGGACGGCGAGCGCATCGTCGTGCTGGTGCCGCAGCGCCTCAGTCGGGCGGAAGAGGCCAGATGGGTGGCCGACATGGTGGCCGCAGTGCAGACCCGCGAGGCGCGCGCCCGGCGCCGGGGGGCCCGCGCCGACGACACCGCGCTCCAGCGCCGGGCCGGACAGCTGGCGGCCTCCTACCTGCCCGCCGCCGTGTTGCCCGTCACGATCCGATGGGTCTCGACGATGCGGTCACGCTGGGCGTCCTGTACCCCGGTGGACCGGCACATCCGGCTCTCGACCCGCCTTCGGGACATGCCGACGTGGGTCCTGGATTATGTGATCGTTCACGAGCTCGCTCACGTCCTCGTGGCCGGGCATGGCTCGGACTTCTGGGCGTTGGTGTCACGCTATCCGGCGACCGAGCGGGCCCGCGGCTACCTCGAGGGCCACACCGCCGCCGAGCGGTCCCCGGAGGCCGCCGAGGCCGGCGACAGCCTCTTCTAGAGTCAGCCCCCACGTCGCGATCTTGATACTGCGCGCGAACCATCACTCACGCTGGGTATCAGGATTCGGTGGGTGGTGGCTCCTCCTGGGGCGCGTCGCCGGCCTGCTCGATGGCCTCGACGGTGAGCTCACCCTCACCGAGCGCGGCGTGCCCGGCGGCGAAGCCGGCCGGATCGTCGAGGTCGTCGGCGGTCGGCAGCAGATCAGGGTGTGCCCAGAGCGCGTCTCGGCCGGACCGGCCGCGGGCTTCGGTCACGGCGGCCCAGAGCTGGGATGCCTCGCGGAGCCGGCGCGGCCGCAGCTCCAGGCCGACTAGCGTCGAGAAGGTCTGCTCGGCCGGGCCGCCGGTAGCGCGCCGACGCTGAAGCGTTTCGCGCAGGGCGGCGGCCGCCGGCAGCCGGTCCTTGGTCGCGTCGGAGACGACCGCGTCCACCCACCCCTCTATAAGCGCCAGCAACGTCTCCAGCCGGCGCAGGGTGACCTGTTGCTCCGGGGTGTCCTGCGGTTCGAACATTCCTCCGGAGAGCGCCTGCTGCAAGCTCTCCGGGTTGCTCGGGTCGACGCTCTGCATGGCGCTCTCTATCGCTGACGTGTCGACGGAGATGCCGCGGGCGTAGGCGTCGACCGTGTCCAGCAGCCGTTGCCGCAGCCACGGGACGTGGCCGAACAGCCGCTGATGGGCAGCCTCACGGGCCGCGAGATACAACCGGACTTCGTCGATCGGCTGGCTGATGCCCGCGCCGAACTGCTCAATGGCCCGCGGCATGAGCACCGCCACGCCCGCCGGGCCGAGGGGCAGGCCGATCTCCATGCCGTTGAGCACGTCGGTCGACAGCCCGCCGAGCGCCTGGCCGACCTGCGAGCCGAACATCATCCCGCCGACCATGCTCATGATGGACGTGAGCTGACCGGCGTGCTCGCGCATCTCCTCGGGCAGCGCGCCGCTCATGGCTCCGGCGACGCGCGCCGCGACGGGATCGCACAGCAGTGCCCATGTGGGCAGCGTCTTCTCGACCCACTGGACCGGCGACCACGCCTCAGCCGCGCGAACGCCGGACGGCAGGTCGGCGACCTCGTCGAGCCACAGGTCGGCGAGCCGCACGGCCTCGGCAACCTGCTCGGCGTCCGCGGCACCGGGCGTTCCGGTCTTGGCTTCGTCGCCGGCCAGCTGCGAGATGGCCACCTGCCGGGCGAGGTCCCAGTTCACCGGTCCGCCGGACCACGACATCAGCTTCTCCAGCTCGGCGAACAGCGGAATCTTCGCGGCCAGGTCGTCCCCGTCCCCGTCGTCGCCGGAGCCGTCTTGACCCGCGCCCGGACCGAAGCCGAACGGCGGTTGCGTCATACCAGTCACGGTAGTGAGGACGAACCGCCCTGCCCACCGGTGCCGACGTTCGCTGTTGGCGGACGGGCGCGCCTGTTCGGCCCCGACGGGCTGCGCGGTTACCGTCGCAGCCACGATGGCAGCAGCGATCCCGGCCTGGGTTTGGTGGCTGGCCACCCCCACGGGGGTGGCGTTGCTGGCTGCGCTCGTGATCTGGTTCACCGGGCGCCCGCGCCGCCCGCCCACCATGGCGCGCTCGATCCGCGACCACGACCGCTTTCTCACCACCCTCAGCGGGGTGGACGGCGTCCGCCCATACCGTCCCGGCGACGGCTCCGCCTAACCGGCAGCGGTTACGCTGCACCGCGTGAGTCGTCGCGCGCGCACGCTGATCCCCGGCGTGGTCATTCTGGCGATTCTGATCATCCTGGCCGCCACCCTGCCGGTGCCCTACGTGGTGCTGAGCCCCGGTCCGACCCTGAACACGCTCGGCAAGTACGAGACGCCGAAGGGCTCCCGGGACATCATCACGATCACCGGGCGCCAAACGAACGAGACGAGCGGAAACCTCAATCTCACGACCGTGCAGAGCACGGTAGGACGGATCAGCGCCTTCCAGGCCATCATGGGCTGGATACGGCACGACGAGGTCGTGGTGCCGCGCGAGACGATCTATCCGCCTGGGGTATCTCAAAAGGACGTCGACCGTCGGGACGCGCAGGACTTCACCGACTCGCAGAACTCCGCCATCGCCGCCGCTTTCTGCGAGCTCGGCTATCCACGTGGGTTCGGCGTCCTCGCGGTCAGCACTGAGCTCAAGCCGAAGGGCGCCCTCCGGGTCGGCGACCAACTACTGACCTTCGCCGGTGAGCCGGTCACCGACCTCAACTCACTGCTGAAGGCGGAGCAGAAGCACAAGGCGGGGGAGACCGTCGAGGTGGGGATCAAGCGGCTGGGCGAGCCGATGACCGTCTCCGTCGTGCTGAACCCGCCGGTCGGCAAGGCCACCAACCCGACGATCGGCATCATTCCCGGGCAGACGTGCTTCGCCACGTACAAGGTGACCCTCGGCCTGAACAACTCGATCGGCGGCCCTTCCGCGGGCCTTATGTTCGCCCTCGGCATCATGGACAAGGTTGGTGACGAGAACATCACCCAGGGCCGGTTCATCGCCGGTACCGGCACCATCGATCCGTCCGGCAAGGTAGGCCCGATCGGCGGCATCCAGCTCAAGATGATCGCCGCGCGGCGGGCCGGCGCCACGGTGTTCCTGGCGCCGGCGTCCAACTGCGCCGAAGTGCGCGAAAACGTCCCCAAAGGCCTGGAGGTTGTCAAGGTGGCCACACTGCACGGTGCGGTGACCGACCTGAACCAGATCAAGTCCGGGCAGCACCCGGCGGGATGCGGCTGAGCATGGACCTGCGCGTCTTCACCGAGCCGCAGCAAGGCGCGACCTACGACGACCTGGCGCGGGTGGCCATCACCGCGGAGGAGCACGGCTTCGACGCCTTTTTCCGCTCCGACCACTACCTGGCCATGGGCCGGGACGGCCGTCCCGGGCCGACCGACGCGTGGGTGACGTTGGCCGGGCTGGCCCGGGACACCTCGTCCATCCGGCTGGGCACCATGGTCACGGCGGTGACCTTCCGGCTTCCGGGCCCGCTGGCCATTTCGGTGGCCAACGTCGACCAGATGAGCAACGGCCGTGTCGAGCTCGGCATCGGAGCGGGCTGGTTCGATGCCGAACACCGTGCCTACGGCATTCCGTTCCCGAGCGTGCGCGAGCGGTTCGACCGTCTCGAGGAGACGCTCGCCATCGTCACCGGGCTGTGGTCTACGCCCGAGGGTGACCGGTTCAGCTACCAGGGCACCCAGTTCACGCTGACCGACTCGCCGGCGCTGCCCAAGCCGGTGCAGAAGCCGTACCCGCCGGTGATCATCGGCGGGATGGGCAAGTCCCGGACGCCGGCTCTCGCCGCCCGGTATGCAGACGAGTTCAACGTCGCGTTCGCACCAATCGAGGACACGGCCCGACAGATCGGCCGGGTGCGCATCGCCTGCGACGAAGTCGGGCGCTCCCAAACGATGGTCTTCTCAGCCGCACAGACGACCGCGGTCGGGGCGGATGAGGCCGAGTTCGCGCGCCGCGCGGCCGCTATCGGCCGGTCACCGGAGAACCTGCGCACCGGTGGCCTGGGCGGCACCGTCAACGAGGTGGTCGACCGCATCGGTTCCTATGCCGATCTCGGCGTGACCCGGATGTACCTCCAGATCATGGATCTGGCCGACCTCGACCACCTCGCATTCATTGCCACTGAAGTGGCGCCGAAGGTGCGTTAGTTCAGGGTCTCGCGCAGCGCCTCGGCCAGGCGGGGTGCGAGATCCGCGCCGAACGCGATCTCGTCCTCGCTGCCTTCTGGAGCACGCAACCGCAGCACGCACGACGTGGCGCCTGCCTTGGTCACGGCCACCACAAGACGAGCCTCCCGTCGGTCGGGATGCGCCGAGGCTACCTGCAGGTCGTCCTCGGTGCCGGGCAAGTCGGCCTCGGCCGACGGCGGCAGGACGACGATCTCCTGAGCCA
>DATAEG010000081.1:0-10065 GCA_036258135.1 Jatrophihabitantaceae bacterium
CGTAGGGCTTGCCGACGATGTTGGCCAGGACGTTCAGCCGGCCGCGGTGCGGCATGCCGATGACGACCTCGTCCGTCTCGTCCTCGGCGGCCCGGCCCAACACCGCGTCCAACAGAGGAATGACGGTCTCCGCACCCTCGAGGCTGAACCGGCGCTGACCCACGTACTTCGTCTGCAGGAACGTCTCGAACGCCTCGGCAACGTTGAGCCGGCCCAGGATATGCTTCTGCTCTTCCTTGTCCGGAGCGTCGCCCTTCACCTCGACACGCTGCTGCAGCCAGGCGCGCTGCTCGGGGTCAGTGATGTGCATGTACTCAACACCGACGCGCCGACAGTAGGCGTCGCGCAGCACACCGAGGATGTCGCGCAGCCGCATGAGGCGCTCCCCGGCAAAGCCGCCGACGGGGAACTCGCGATCCAGGTCCCACAGCGTGAGGCCGTGCTTGGTGATGTCCAGGTCCGGATGGGTACGGACCGTGAACTCCAACGGGTCGGTGTCGGCCATCAGGTGGCCGTTGGTGCGGTAGGCGTTGATGGGCTCGATGACCCGGGCGGCCTTGTCGATCTGGCCCTCGTGGGTGAACTCCCGGTCGATCAGCCAGCGCACCGGCTCGTACGGGATGTGCAGCGCGGCGAAGATCTCGTCGTAGAAGCCGTCCTCGCCGAGCAGCAGCTGGTGTACGCGGCGCAAGAACTCACCCGACTGGGCACCCTGGATGATGCGGTGGTCGTAGGTGGACGTGAGGGTCATGATCTTGCTGACCGCGGCGTTGGCCAGGGCGTCCTCGCTCATGCCCGAGAACTCGGCCGGGTACTCCATGGCGCCGACGCCGACGATGGTGCCCTGCCCGGACATCAGCCTCGGGACGGAGTGGTTGGTGCCGATGGTGCCGGGGTTGGTGAGCGTGAGCGTGGTGTCGGCGAAGTCATCGGTGCTGAGCTTGCCGTTGCGGGCCCGGCGCACAAGGTCCTCGTAGGCGGCCCAGAACCGGGCGAAGTCCATCTGCTCGGCCTGCTTGATGGAGACGACCACCAGGGCGCGGTTGCCGTCACGTCCGGGCAGGTCGATGGCCAGGCCCAGGTTGACGTGCTCGGGGTGGACGACCGCAGGCTTGCCGTCGACGCGGGCGAAGTGCGCGTTCATCGCCGGGTGCTCGACCGCGGCCTTGACGACGGCGAAGCCGATGAGGTGGGTGAAGCTCACCTTGCCGCCGCGGGCCCGGCGCAGGTGGTTGTTGATCACCACGCGGTTGTCGGCCATGAGCTTGGCCGGGACCGCGCGCACACTCGTGGCGGTCGGCAGCTCCAGCGAAGACTCCATGTTGGCGACCACGCGGGCCGGGGCGCCGCGTAGGACGGTGGCCTCAGCCTCCGGGGCTGGGGCGGGCGCGGTGCTCTTGCCGTCCGCGGTGGTGGCGGCTTCTGCGGAACGTTCGACTGGACGTTCCGCCGGCGCTGCCGGGGCGGCCTTGGGCGCCTCCGCAGCGGGCGCGGCGCCGTCGGGCGTGGCCGCGGGACGCTGGGGAGCGGGTGCCACGCTCGCCCGGGCGCCGATGCCGGGCCGGTAGTCGGCGAAGAAGTCGTGCCAGGCGGTATCGACGCTGTTGGGATCGTCCAAGTACCGCTCGTACATCTCCTCGACGAGCCACTCATTGGGGCCGAAGGCGGCTGCCGAGCTCGGCTCTGCCGCCGCCGTCGTTGGCAGTTCGGTCGGGTCTGTTGTCGACTTCTCCGTCGTCGCCACGGGCTTCTGGCCACCTAGCTCTACTCGGTCGTACGGGTTGGTGGATGTCGGAATCGACGCCTCGAGGATACTCGGACGCCCTACTGGGTCGGCGGCGTCGGAGTGAACGTCAGCGCGCACGCGGCCAGGCCGGCGCGGTCCAAATAGGCCGCATCCACGCCTGCGGTGCCTGCCCGCAGAGACGCCGTCAGCGCCGGCCAGACCGCGGCGGGATCGTGCCGGATGGCCTGGCGGAGATCCTCGAGATCGTCGCGGCCGTGGACTAGCGACGCGCGGGCGGGTCGCAGCCAACGGTCGCGCAGCTCCGCGCCGGACGTCCCGCCTGGGATGGCCAGGTCGTCGGTGAGCTGGGCCACGAGGTGTTCCATGTCGGTGTAGCGCCTCATCGACCAGCGCAGTGCCTCAGTGCCTTCGGTCGCCGTCGGCAGGTCCGAGACGGTCCGGCTCACGTCCGCGCACAGCTGGTTGGCCCGGGAGGTGAACTCGCGGGGCTGTCCTGCGGCACAGCCAGCCAGGCTGCCCAGAACCATGAGCGCAGCGAGCACCCACACTTTCGTCGCGTGGATCATGACTTTCAGGTGATTCAGGTGATGTCCTTGTTCATCGTCCAGCCGGCGCCGAGGACGCTCAGCCCGAGCGCCCACACCACCAGCACGGCCACGCCACCCCACACCCCGAGAAGCTGGTAGTTCTCGTTGGGGCCGTAGGCCGAGTGCGGGGAGATGATCGCCTGGGCGCCCGCGCCGGGCAGGAATTTGTACACGGCGCGGACGTAGGGGATCAGCTGCAACAGGCCCTCGATGATAAGCACATAGATCAAGCCGACGCTGACCGCGACGACCTGGTTGCGCACGAAGGCACCCCAGCCCAACCCGACCAGGCCGTACAACGTGACGATGACCGCGATGCCGAGCAGGGCGGTCCAGACGTTGTGCTGGCCGAACGAGGCGTTGACGTCGTGCTTGCTGCCGAGCCACGGCACGGCGATGGCTAGCGCGACCACCAGGCAGGCCACCGCGTACACGAGCCCCACCAGCGCGTAGCTGATGAGCTTGGCCGTGATCAGGCGCCAGCGGGACGGCGTAGCCAGCAGCGTCGGCGTGATCGTCTGGTACCGGAACTCGGTGGTGACGGCCAGGATGCCGAGCACGAAGGCGGGGACGTACGCCGTGTAGGCGGACGTGAAGACATCTCGGACCGCTTCTGTGTTGGTGCCGAGGTCGTCGCGGGTGGCTAGCTGGACGATGACGAGCAGCGCGGTGAGCGCCACGCAGGCGAGCAGCAGCCAGAACCAGGTCTGCGTCGACTTCAGCTTGCGGTACTCGGCGCGGATCAACCCGATCATCCGGCACCTCCCGGCCCCGACTGCAGCTGTTGCCAGTAGCCCCCGGTGGGCGACGGCGCCGGGTAACCCGCAGGCGGGTAGCCGGCCGGAGGATAGCCGGGCGGGGGGTAGCCGGGCGGGGGGTAGCCCGGTGGCAGCGCGTTTGGGGGTGACCCCGGCGCCTGGTCGGCGGCGGCCTCGGCGGTCAACGCGAAGAACAGCTGCTCCAGGTCGAAGCGCTCCAGGGACAGCTCGTGCAGCTCGATCTGGTTGGTGAAGGCCAGATGGCCGATCTCGGCGGTGTTGTCGGAGCGGATCCGCAGCACGCCGTCGCCGCCGGGAGCGACTTGCTTTCCGGCCTGGACCGCCAGGTCGGCGAGACGGGCCGCGTCAGGGCTGCGTACCACCACCGAGTCGGTTCCCGCGGTCAGCTCTTCCAGCGAGCCCGCCCGGACCAGATTGCCCCGGTTGAGGATGACGACGCGGTCGGCGATCGTCTCCACTTCGGCCAACTGGTGGCTGGAGACGAGCACGGTGCGGCCTTCGTCGGCCAGCCGGCGGAAGAACCCGCGCAGCCAGCGGATCCCGGCCGGGTCGAGACCGTTCGCCGGCTCGTCGAGGATGAGCACCCGCGGGTCGCCGAGCAGCGTCCCGGCCAATGCCAGGCGTTGTCGCATACCCATCGAGAAGCCGCGCACCTTGCGGTTGCGGTCGCTGCTCAGCCCGACGAGGTCCAGCACCTCGTCGACGCGACGGTCCGGGAGCCTGCAGGCCGCCGTGTACACGAGCAGGTGATTCCGGGCCGATCGGCCGGGATGGAAGCTCGCCGCCTCCAAGGCGGCGCCGACCACGGTGATTGGGTTCGGGATGTGCGCGTACGTGAGGCCGCCGATGGTGGCCACTCCGCCGGTCGGCTTGACCAGCCCGAGCAGGCAGCGCAGCGTCGTCGTCTTTCCGGCGCCGTTCGGGCCCAGAAAGCCGGTGACCGAGCCCGGCTCGACGGTGAAGCTCAGGTTGTTGACCGCCCGTACCGTGCCGAACGTCTTGCTCAGGTTGTCCACGACGACGCGGCCGGGCACCGGCTCGTGGACGATCGTCGCGCCCGCTGGGGGTGGTGGCACGACCGAGCCGGAGTAGTTCGGCGGTGGCGTTCCCATAGCCCGATCAAACCAGATGCGGTGAGGAGTACCGGGAGTTGCGAGCGCGGTCTCAGGTGCGCCGTCGGGTGGCTGCGCCCGGACGCAGTCGCGCCGCAGGGAGCGGCGGTGCGGCCAGCGGTTCGCCGGCATCGGGAACGGTGCCGAATCGGTCGCCCCGTTCCCAGGCGTCGCGGGCGGCGGCGATGTCGGTGTGGCCGCGTCCGACGAAGTTCCACCACATGACGATCTCCTCGGCGAACGGTTCGCCGCCGAGCAGCAACAGCCGGCAGTCGGTGCGGGCGCTGAGGCGGAGGTCCCGGCGGGCGCAGCCCAGGTACAACATGGTGCCGGGCTCCAGCGCGACACCGTCGACCTCGGCGGCGCCGGACATGACTAGCACCGCGTGCTCGAAGTCCGGTTCCAGCGGCAGCAGTGTGGCCGTGCCGGAGCGCATGGCCACGTCGCCGCCGACCAACGGTGTGAAGGCGTGGCCGGGCGACTCGGCGCCGCCGAGGGAACCCATGATCACCGTGACCGTGACACCCGAATCGGTGACGACGGGCAGGTCGCGATGATGGCGCCACGCTGCCGCGGTGGTGAGCGCGGTGCCGGGCAGCGCCACCCATAACTGCACGCCGTGCAGCAGGACCGGGTGCGGCACCGGGGAGTACTCGGCGTGCGTGATCGCCGCCCCGGATGTCATCAGCCCCAGCTCGCCGGGCTGGATGACGACATCGCTGCCGATGCTGTCGCGGTGATGGACCTCGCCGTCGAGAAGCCAGCTGACCGTCTGCAAGCCCATATGAGGGTGCGGCGGGACCTGCATGCCGTCGGTGGCCGCGATGTCGTCCGGCCCGTAGTGGTCGACGAAGCACCAGGCACCGACGAGTCGCCGTCCGAGATTGGGCAGCAGCCGCCGGACCTTGGTGCTCTCACCGAGCAACACTTCACGTCCGGGGAAGATCTCCCGGGTCGGCTCCGCCGAGATGGCCACGGTGCCGCCGCACCGCATCAGCGGGGGCGTCCGGTCGAGATTGCTCATGTCTCACAGCCTACGAACGTTGTCCCAGGGCGTGCCGGTGCCTTATCGAAGCTAGCGTCGACGGATGCTGAGCGATGTCCAACTTGCCGTGGCGGCCGCCGCGGCGGGCGCCCTTGTGGTGCGGGCACGATACGGAGCCGAACTTGCCCGCATCGAGAAGTCATCGACCGACTTCGCCACCGAGGTTGACCTCGAGCCCGAGCGCGTCATCAAGGCGCGGCTGCGCGCCGAACGGCCCGCCGACGCGTTTGTAGGCGAGGAGTCAGGACGAGACGGGCCCGCGTCGGCAGGTCGCACATGGCTGGTAGATCCGCTGTGCGGAACCCTGAATTACGCGGCACGGACGCCATTGGCGGCCGTCAACGTCGGGCTCATGAGCGAGGGACGGGTTGTGGTCGCCGCTTCCGCGGACCCATTCGCCGGTGAGGTGTTCTGGACCGACGGCGACCAGGCCTTTGTGCGCCGACACGGTCATGACGATCCGCTCCGCCCAACAGCGCGATGCCGTCTCGTTGACCTAAATCTCGACCCGCCCTACCCGAACGGCGAGAGGTTCATGGCTGTCCGCTTGCTGTCCGTCGCAGAGTTCACGAGCTCGTTCCGACCTCGCGTGCTGTCGACGACGCTGGCTCTCGCCTGGGTCGCGGCGGGCCGGCGCGGCGGCTACGTGAGTGATGGACGCGTGCAGGACAGCGTGCATTTCGCGAGCGGCATGGCGTTGTGTCGGGCCGCTGGCTGTCGGGTCACCGGCCTGCGCGGACAGCCGCTGGAGCTGGGCCCGAGTGGCCTGGTCGTCGCGGCGGACGACGAGACGCACGCGACCCTGTTGGCCATTATCGCCGAGCGCTGTTGGCGGCGGGAGTAGATCGAGCTCGTCGTCCGTCAGGCGCCCGAAGGCGCGGGCGGGCCCGGAGCCGGTCTGTGCCGGGCGGCCGTGATCACTGCCTGAATGAGCACAAGGATGATCGCCACCACAATGGCCAAGATCAGGATCCTGGCCAGCGTGATCTGATCCCACAGCACGATGAAGGAGAGGGCGAGCGCTACTACGCCGATGCGAATGGGTGTGGCGTACTGGACGACCGCCGGCGCGATCGCCGTATCGGCCACCTTCTGTCCCACCCACTTCGGCGCGTTGCCCACGCCCCGGCGGAAGGCGACGGCCGGACGCGACGGACCGAACAGCCAGATGATCAGCGCGATCAGCAGGGCGACGACAAGGATGATGCGGATGCCGAGCCGTAGGAACCGCACCAACGTGTCGAAAACATACTCGGCGGTGTCGCGGGGTAGCTTGCTGGTCGGAATCTCGTCCAGGTAGATATTCCGGCCGATCAAGAGCCCGATGCCGATGACGACCATTCCAGCGGCCAGGCCCAATGCCGCCCAGAGTCCGGCGCGCCTGCGCCGACGAGCCGCGGCGATGCCGCCGGCGACCAAGACCAACCCCAGCCATGGCAACCAGTTGGCCAGCGTGTTAAGGCCGCGCACCGCCTTGCGGGCCTGGACCAGGCCCTTCGCGTTCGCGATCTCGATCGTCGCGCCCACCGCCGGGACCTTGCTGGCGATGGTCAATCCTCGGTCGACGAGCTGTTGTTTGACCGCGTTGACCACAACAGACAAATCCAGGGTGACCACACCCTCGTTATTGAGCTTGAGACCTGAGTTCGGCGGTGCCTTTCCGGTGAGCAAGTAGGTGATCTGTTGGTGACCCACCTTGTTTACGGTCACCCAGAGGTTGTGGAAGTTGTCACTGCGCACGAAGTTGGTGGTGATGTTGTTCACGAGGCTGTTCACGGCGCCCTGCAGCGCACCGCCGAGCGCTTGCGCGGCGCGCGGGGGCAGTACGTCGGCCACCAACGACTTGACGTCGAGGTTGGCCTGAACCTGACGGTCGACCGCGGCGATCACCGCGTTCTGCACGCCGGGATCGTCGGCCAGCGGAGTCACCGTCTCGACGTAACGGTCGGTGTTCAGGATCAGGTTGCGGCCCCAGATCGCGACCGGCGACAGGACGAGGCACAGCACACCGAGGATGATCAGGACCGCGGACCCTACGGACCTTCCGACGTGGCGCAGCTTGACCGGCCACGAGGCGTCATGTTCGGCCTGCAATTTGTCGGCGCGCTCGCGGAGTTCGGCGAGTTCCGCATGGAGCCGGTCGGCCTCGTCGCCCGGTTGGGCCGGAAGCGGCGCAGTCTCGGCCGCCCGTTCCATCTGCAGCGCGGCGGTGGTTTCGGTGTCGCCGGTTTCGGCCGGGGGTGTGGCGGTGGGCTCGGTGTCGCCGGTTTCGGCTGGGGGCTGGTCGGCCTCGCCGCCGCCCGTCGGCCCTGAGGAGTCAGTCACGGCTCATCCGTCTCTCGTGTAGGCGCCCAGCCGATCTATGTGCCGGTCGTAGTCCGCGTCCGTTATCAGGCCGCGGGCGTGCAGATGGTCGAGGTCCGCGTAGCTGAGCTCATCGGAGCCCCGCATCGGCCCCCGGCGGCTGGTGGCGATGGCGGCGTACACGCAGCCGCCGACCACCGGAAAGATCAGCACCACGATGAGCCATAGCAGCCGCAGCCACCAGCGCATGTCGTGCCGACGCCATATCAGGTCGAACACCGCGTAGCACCAGATGATCGCAATCGGAATGATGATCATGCATAGCCACACTGCATGCCAGAACCAGTCGGAGTTCATGGCGTCCCGCCTGTTCCGCCGGCAGGGGTCGGATCCGCCGGCTTGCCTTCCAGGACGGCGCGGCGGCCGGACTGGAACTCCTCCTCAGTCAGGACGCCTGAGCGGCGCAACCGATCGAGCCGCGCCAGGTCGCGGACCGAGGATGGTGACGTACCGGGAGGCGGCTCGGATGCAGCTCCGAGATCGCGCGCCCGGTCGGCCTGCACCCAGGTCACGATGATGTAGGTGATCGCGCCGATGACCGGGAAGACGAGGACGAAGAGCAGCCAGAGCAGCTTCATCCAGCCCCTCATGTCGTGGCGCCGGAACAGCTCCACGACAACCGCTATCCACAGCAGGACTATGGGAATGACGACGAAGCAGACCCATACGACGTGCCAGAACCAGTCCATTGATCCTCCGTCACCAGCCAGCAGCTGGGCCTTAGCCTTGTCGAACTCCTCTTCGGACTGCACGCCGGGGTCCCTCGGCTGGGACAACTGCTGTGTTCGAGGCGCATCCTGCCCGACAATCGGAAACTTAGGAACCATCGGGGCCGTGCGCATCACCGCTTTCGGGTGATAGCCGGGCGCCGCGCACCTTTCTGGCGTCGACGAATTCCAGACCCAGCGACCGGATGAGCCGGATCGCATACCGTTGGGACACTCGGGAGGTCCGTCCGCTCGACCCGACGATGCCCGCCAGCATCCTCGGTCGGCGGTGGCATCTCATCGCCCGTGTGGCGTAAGGCGGTGCGCGGATGGGAGAAGCGGTGAGCGGGGAGCAGATGCGAGCAAGCGTCCTCCGCGGCGTGCGTGATGTCGCCGTCGAGCAGCGCTCGGTGCCGACACCGGGACCCGGCGAGGTGCAGGTACGCGTGGGCTCGGTCGGGGTGTGTGGCTCCGACATGCACTACTACGAGCGCGGCCGCATCGGTCAGTTCGTGGTCGACGCCCCGCTCGTCCTCGGCCATGAAGCCGGCGGGACGGTGAGCGCAGTCGGGCTGGACGTGGTCGGGCTGCGGATAGGGGATCGGGTGGCTATCGAGCCGGGGGTTCCCTGTCGAGCGTGCGCGCAGTGTCGCGCCGGCCGCTACAACCTGTGCCCGGGCGTGCGCTTCTTCGCCACGCCGCCGTACGACGGCGCCTTTTGTGAGTATGTGACCATGCCGGCTGACTTCGTCTACGCGGTCCCGGACACCGTGAGCGACGACGCCTCCGGGCTGCTCGAGCCGTTGTCGGTCGGCATCTGGGCGTCACGCCGCGCCGGCATCTCGCCCGGAGACCGCGTGCTGGT
Organism: Jatrophihabitantaceae bacterium; assembly: GCA_036258135.1. Taxonomy (GTDB): domain Bacteria; phylum Actinomycetota; class Actinomycetes; order Mycobacteriales; family Jatrophihabitantaceae; genus DATAEG01. The sequence continues at coordinate 9,207 of DATAEG010000081.1, forward strand.
GACCGGTGCCGGTCCGATCGGTCTGATCGCAGCCCAGACCGCGCGGGCCTACGGCGCCACCAGCGTGGCGGTGACCGACGTCAATCCACACCGTCTCGATGTTGCCGAGCGGCTCGGGTTCACTGCGATCGACGTCTCGCGCGACTCACTCGCCGATGTCGGCGTCGAGGCCGACGTGCTCCTCGAGTGCTCGGGCAACGGGCGCGCCACGTGGGATGCGGTAGCGACGCTGGCGCCCGCGGCCCGTGTGGTGCTCGTCGGGATGGGCGGCGACGAGATTCGTCTGCCGTTGTCTTACGTCCAGGATCGTGAGATCACGTTCAGCGGCGCGTTCCGCTACGCAAACACCTGGCCGGAGGCGATTGAACTGGCGGCGTCCGGGCGGGTCGCCCTCGACGGCCTGGTGACTGGGCACTTCAGCTTGGACGACGTCGAGGGTGCGCTGACCGCAGGTCGGGACGATCCCGGGTCGATCAAGGTCGTGGTCCGCCCGAACGACTGACCTCGCGGGGTCAGTCCTCGAGGCACATCTGGCCTGCAGCCGATACCGGCAGCATTGACAGCCGTGGTGCAAGGCCAGCGGCTGATGCAGGCGGCTAGTGACATATATCTCGTTGGAGCAAGGGAGGGGCGCCGGACCTCCAATTTTACTGGCGTCAACTGCGGGACATGAAGGCGTCCATATCGGTCGAGGACCTGAGTCCGCGGGACCTGACCGGCTATGCTCGGGTGTGCGGCTGGACCCTAGCCCGCGCACACGCACGGTCAGGCGATCCAGTCGATTTGGCCGAGTACCTGGGCGAGGACAACGCTTTCGATCGCTCTATCGCCAGGTTCGCTAGGCGCTACACCGACCAGA
>DATAEG010000082.1:0-1880 GCA_036258135.1 Jatrophihabitantaceae bacterium
GGGCCTTCCGCTGTTCCACGTGAACGCGCTGGTGGTCACCCTGCTGGCGCCGCTGTTCAAGGGGCAGCCCGTGGTGTGGTCCGGGCCGCTCGGCTACCGCGAGCCCGCGCTCTTCCGCGAGTACTGGAAGATCGTCGAGCACTATCGGGTCGTCTCCATGAGCGCGGTACCCACCGTGTACGCCACCCTGGCCCGGTGGCCGGTCGACGCCGACATCAGCAGCCTGCGGTTTCCGCTGGTGGGCGCCTCGCCGCTGCCGGCCGCGGTCCGGGACGGCTTCCAAGCCCACACCGGGGTGACCTTGATCGAGGGCTACGGGCTGACCGAGGCGACCTGCGTCAGCGCGCGAACCTTCCCCAACGTACGGCGGCCCGGCTCGGTCGGACAACGCCTCCCCTACCAGCAGATGCGGGCGGCGCGGGTCGCCTCAGACGACACGTGGAAAGACGTCCCCGCCGGCGAGACAGGCCTGCTGCTGATCAGCGGTCCGACGGTCTTTCCCGGCTACGTCACGGGCCGCGACCAGAACGGCTACGTGCTCGACGGCCTCGGCAAGCTGCACGACGGCTGGCTGGACACCGGCGACCTGGCAAGCATCGACCCGGACGGCTTCGTGTATCTCGCCGGCCGCGCCAAGGACCTCATCATCCGCGGCGGACACAACATCGACCCCGCCATCATCGAAGACGCGCTGCTGGCTCACCCGCAGGTGACCGCGGCCAGCGCGGTCGGGCAACCGGACGCGCACGCCGGCGAGGTCCCCGTCGCCTACGTCACCCTCACCCCCGCCGCCACCGTGACCGAGGACGACCTGCGCGACTGGGCGAGCCAACGGGTGCCCGACCGCACCGCCGCACCCAAGACCGTTACAGTGCTCGACGCGCTGCCTCTCACCGCCGTGGGCAAGCTCTACAAGCTCGGGCTGCGGGCCGACGCCACCCTCAGGGAACTGCGCGCCGCCCTCGACACGGTCGCCGGGGTGCATAACGTCGACGCCACCGTCGAAGGCAGCTCAATCGTGGCCGTTGTCACCGTCTCCCCGTTCGCCGACCACGCCGCCATCAAGGCGATCGTCGGCCGCTACGCCATCGAATCCCGACTGGAGGTCACGCCATGAGTCTCGCGCCGGCCGTCCTCGCGGGCCTGCCCGCACTCAAGCCGTCCCGTCCGGCCCCGGTAGCTGATACGTCATCGTGGTTGGGCGGGGTGAGCACCCCAGCGCCCGGTGCCGGGTCCCCGCGCCCACGCCGCCCCCTCGGCGGCCCGCGCCGGCATCGGTTGCACCGCCACGACGCCGGCCTCGCCGAGCCAGCGCGGTGACCAGACCGACGCCCGTCCGGCTGGCCGAGATGCCGATCGCGTGCTGGACGTGGGCATCCGCGACGCCGCGAACACCGACCTCTCCGGGCTGGTCGACGACCTGCGCCGGCAGATGACCGCGGCGCACCCCGCGCCGGTCGCAACGATCCCCATCCCCTACACGAAAGGACGGCGCTCATGAAGGCTGCGGTGCTCAAGGAGCTGAACGGTCCACCGGTATTCGACGACTTCGAGGATCCCGTCGCCGGAGAGGGGCAGGCCGTCGTCGAGATCGCGGCAGCCGCGATCCACCACGTCGATATCGCGCGGGCCTCCGGCTACTTCTACCTGGGGCCGCCGCCGCTGCCGTCGGTGCTCGGCGTCGACGGCGTCGGTCGGCTGGCGGACGGGCGGCGGGTGTTCGTCGACGCGGCCGTCGCCCCCTTCGGCACGTGGGCGCAGCGTACTCTCGTGCGCACGGACAGCTTGCTAGACGTGGCGGATGGCGTCGAGGACGCCACCGCGGCCGCGCTGGCCAACACTGGCCTCACGGCCTGGCTCGCGCTGGCCTGGCGCGCGCC
>DATAEG010000083.1:0-23773 GCA_036258135.1 Jatrophihabitantaceae bacterium
CGCGCTCACCCTCGGCTGGACGAGCTACACCGTCGACCATCTGATCGCCCGAACCGCCTGCGACCCGCTGACCGAATACGCCTCGCTGGGTTACCTGGCCGCTCGGCTCGAGGAGGTCTATGCGGAGGCGGCGTTGACCGACGAGATCGTCGCTGAGACGCACGTCTTGGTCGTTGTCGGGACCCGGCCGGCGACCGACCGGCTGGTCGCGCAGACGCGGATGATCACGCTGCACTCGGCGTTGCGCTACGCGTTCGTCGGGGGGGAGACGTTGGTGTCTGTCGGCGGCGGCCGCGTCGCGGCTCTCACCCCGCGCGCCCAGCCGCGGCTCTCGGACTCGTTGGCCGTGCTGCGTTCCGAACTGCGGATCGCCCGCTCCGAGCGGCGGTTGCCTGCCACGCGGTTGTGGCTGCTGGAGCTTCCTCGGCACCGAACCGAGATCGGCGCCACCCTGCGCGAGCTGCTCGCCTGAATCACGACACGACCCGGGGACAGCGCCGTCTCATCGATTGGGGATATCGAAGCCGGCGGGCACTGCGCGCGAAGCGTTTCGACAAGGGGGGCGGGCAGCACTCCCGGCTTGTGGTGAGCCGCGGATCTCGTTGGGGGCGAATCCGCGGTCGAGGCCCCTTGTGAAAGACGCGTGGGCCCGCCCGGCAAGGGGGCTGGGCCGGCCCACGCCCACACACTCGTCGGTCGGCCCCGTTTGTCCGCCAGGGCCGACCCACGTTCCACTTCGGTCGGCGGGAGCCTCAGGCAGCGACGAACACGCCACCCGCAGCCGCCGGCGCCGACTCCAGCGCCGCGGCCACGATCTCGGCCACGTCGGTCATCGGTCGGACGTCGAGCTCGGCCAGGATCTCGGCCGGCACGTCGTCCAAGTCCGGCTCGTTGCGTTGCGGGATTAACACCGTCTTCAACCCGGCCCGCTGAGCGGCCAGCAACTTTTGCTTCACGCCGCCGATCGGTAGCACCCGACCGTTCAATGTCACCTCGCCGGTCATGCCCACGTCAGACCGGACGAGCCGGCCGGTGGCCAGTGACGCCAGCGCGGTCACCATGGTCACGCCCGCGGACGGACCGTCCTTCGGCACGGCGCCCGCCGGGACGTGCAGGTGGATCTGGCGATCCAGCACCGCGGAGTCGATGCCGAGGGCAGCGGCATGCGCCCGAACGTAGGAGAGCGCGATCTGCGCAGACTCCTTCATCACGTCGCCGAGCTGACCGGTGAGCGCCAGGTTCGGCTTGCCCTCGGTCGAGGTGGCCTCGATGAACAGCACGTCCCCACCCATGCCGGTTACGGCCAGGCCGGTGGCCACGCCGGGCACGGCGGTGCGCTCGGCCGACTCCGGCGTGAACCGAGGGCGGCCCAGGTAGTCGCGCAGCGTAGCGACGTCGACAGGCACCGGCGTTTCGGCGTCGTGATCACCCTCGGCCAGAGTCGTGGCGACCTTGCGCAGCACCTTGGCGATGGCTCGCTCCAACTGCCGGACGCCGGCCTCGCGGGTGTGCTCGGTCGCGATGAGACGCAGCGCCGCGTCGTCGATCGTCACGTCCTCGGTGGTCAGGGCGGCACGTTCCAGCTGCCGCGGCAAGAGGTGGCCGCGTGCGATCGCGACCTTGTCGTCCTCGGTGTAGCCGTCGAGCGTGACCAGCTCCATGCGGTCCAGCAGCGCGGACGGGATCGCCTCGACGACGTTCGCGGTGGCGATGAACAAGACGTCGGAGAGGTCCAGGTCGAACTCGAGGTAATGGTCGCGGAAGGTGTGGTTCTGGGCCGGGTCGAGCACCTCGAGCAGTGCTGCCGCAGGGTCGCCGCGGAAGTCCGAACCGAGTTTGTCGACCTCGTCGAGCAGCACCACCGGATTCATCGAACCGGCCTCGGTCAGCGCCCGGACGATGCGACCGGGCAACGCGCCCACGTAGGTGCGCCGGTGGCCCCGGATCTCCGCCTCGTCACGCACACCTCCCAGCGCAACGCGCACGAACTTGCGGTCCAGCGCCCGGGCCACGCTCTCGCCGAGTGAGGTCTTGCCCACGCCAGGGGGGCCGACCAGGGCCAGAACGGCGCCCGAGCCGCGGCCGCCGACGACCTGCAACCCGCGCTCGGCACGCCGCGAGCGCACCGCGAGGTACTCGACGATGCGGTCCTTCACGTCGTTCAAGCCGTGATGGTCGGCGTCCAGCACCTTCCGTGCTTCGACGACGTCGGTCCGATCGGTCGTCGTGGTGCCGAACGGCATCTCCAAGACGGTGTCCAGCCAGGTCCGGATCCAGCCGGACTCGGGGGACTGGTCGCTGGCACGCTCGAGCTTGCCCACCTCACGGAGCGCCGCCTCGCGCACCTTGTCCGGCAGATCCGCCTTCTCGATGCGGCTGCGGTAGTCGTCGGCGCCTTCCGGCTCGTCCTCGCCCAGCTCCTTGCGGATGGCGGCGAGCTGCTGGCGCAGCAGGAACTCCCGCTGGCTCTTCTCCATGCCCTCGCGCACGTCATCGCGGATCTTGTCGCTGACCTCGACCTCGGCCAAGTGCTCCCGGGTCCACTCGATCAACGCGGTCAGCCGCTCTTCGACGTTATGGGTCTCCAGCACCCGCCGCTTTTGTTCGCTGGACAGGTACGAGGCCCATCCGGACAGGTCGGCCAGCGTGGACGGGTCGGTGACCTGCTCGACGGTGTCGATGATCTGCCAGGCGTTCCGTCGTTGCAGGGTCGCGATCACCAGCGCCTTGTATTCGGCGGCCAGCTCCACGGCGCGCTCGGACGGTGCGTCGGTCTCGATCAACTCGGCCTCGACCCAGAGCGCGGCGCCCGGGCCGGTGACGCCGACACCGATCCGGGCCCGGGCCTCCGCACGCAGCACGGCACCGGGCCGTCCGCCCGGAAGGCGCCCGATCTGCTCGATGGTGGCCACCACGCCGTGGGTGGCGTAGCGGTCCTCCAGCCGCGGCGAGAGCAGCAGCCGGCCGTCGGCGCTGGCCGTGGCGGCATCGACCGCCGCCTTGGCGGCGTCATCCAGCTCGATGGGAACCACCATGCCGGGCAGTACCACCTGATCGTCCAGCGAAAGCACCGGCAGGTGCAGGGTTTCGGTCACGTCGACATCCCTCAGCTAAGTTGAGTCCTAATGACGCAATGCCCACCGCCGAGGGTTTGTTCCGCGGCGTGTTCGCCTCGGGCGAACAGGTGCCCGCGCCGCCTCAGGAACCCATGGTGGGCGTGCCGGTGGGATGCAGGACGGGTTGGTACCCGGCCGCGATCACGTCGACCGTTGCGCGTGGCGTGAGCACCGTGACGTCCCCGATCCGCGCGCGGGTTGTGCGCTCCCGGTAACCGCCCGGCGTCCAGGCGAGCAGTTCCTCGCCTTGAACGAGCCACGGCGCACCGTCTAGCTCGACCATGGTGCCGTCCGGGAGTGCGGTCAAACGTGTCCGGTAGGTCCGCTTGATCCCCGGTCCGACGAGACGGTCGGTGTGCACGTGCTCGTCCATGTCAGGCGTGCTGGTGGGCCGATCGGGGTGTGCGGAATGGTAGGCGGCCTTGAACCTCCGGTAGTCGGCGATCCGGCACTCGCCGCACGGACGATGGCCGGCGGCGAGTCCGGTGGCCTCATCACAGAAGAACAGCTCGGTCAGCCGACCCGGCGTCCACAGCTGGCGTCGGCGGCCCTTGAACTCGAGCAGGCAGATGATCCAGGCCTTGCCACGGGAGTAGCGCGCCAGGCTCCCGTCGACGCCGAGGAGCGCGCCCCGGTTGCCCCAAAACAGTCCTCGGTCCGCGACAGCGACCAGATCGCCGCGCGGGGTGACCCGGTTCTGCCTGGGCATCCCACTTCCTTTCCTGCTGCGCCGTCAAAGCAACGCCAGGGCCAGTCCGGCGGCGGCCGCCACCAGCCCGGCGAGGACGCTGCCGACGATATTGAGGGACGCCTCCAAGAGCTCTCCACCTTCGGCGAGCGCCATCGTCTCCCAGGCCCATGTGGACAACGTTGTGAAGCCGCCGGCGAAGCCCGCGCCGATGACGATCGTGGGCGTCGCATCCAGGCTGTGGTGGGCGGACAGCCCGACGATCAGCCCGAGGATGAAGCTGCCGGTAACGTTGATGAGCAAGGTGCCGTAGGGGAAGTCGCCGCGGGTTCGATGCTGCACGAGCTGGTCGACGACGTAGCGCAGGACCGCACCACCCGCGGCCGCGAGCGAGACCGCCACAGTGAGCATCAGGCGCCCGATCGGCTGGTGCGCTCGGCGTTCGCCACGTAGCGGATCACGTCGACGTCGTCCAGGATCACCAGCCCGCCGGTGACCAGTTCGTCGAGCTGCGGCAGGAACTCCTCGATCCGCTCGGCCGCGTCAACCATGACGATCGCGACGGGCAGATCCTCGGAGAGGCTGAGCAGATGGGACGTGTGCAGGTGCCCGGTGGCGCCGAATCCGGCGACGCCATGGAAGACTGAGCAGCCGGCGAGACCGGACCGGCGGGCCCGGTCGACGATCTCGCTGGAGAGCGAATGGTGCCGGTAGTGGTCGGACTCGCCGATGAAGATCGTGAGCCGTTTGGCCGGACCTTGCAATTTCACGACTGGCTCCTTTTCGCGCGGGCCCGATGGCGGCTGGACACCAGCGTGCGACCGAGGACGAGTCCGAGCGCCGCCGCGGCCAAGCCGGCCAGCGTGCTGGCGGCTAGATAGGCGACGGCGACGCCTTGACGGCGATGTGCGAACAGTTGATCGGTGGTGACGACGACGGCCGAGAAGGTGGTGAACGCGCCGCAGAAGCCGGTGCCCAGAAGCGGCCGAACGTACCGGGAGGAGAGGACGCTGGCCGCGGCGATCACCAAGCCGAGGATCACCGCGCCGGCCACGTTCACATAGAACGTCGCCCAGGGGAAGCGGTCGGCGTTGGCCGGCCAGGTGGTCGTGATCGCGTAGCGGGCCCAGCCGCCCAGGCAGCCGCCGATAAAGACGGCCACGATGACGTCCGGGCGCAGCGCCGGCCAGCGGGACGGGCGGGCGATGCCGAAGGGCCCGGCGCCGACCGGGCGGTCGGTCCCCGCCATGAGGTCAGGATCGACGGGCCGGCTCACGATGACATCCTTACCGAGCAAGCACAGCGGGTTTGGCAGCATGACCCCGCATCGGTGCACCGGAACGGCAATCAGCGAATCATCTGTACCGGGTGAGGAGCCGCTGCCGGTGGCCGAGCACGATCGTCACCGGTTCTCAACAGAGGGAGGGCACATGGATTCACCGCACACCAACCGCGGACCAACGGCCTGGGTGGGCTGGATCTGGTTCGCCGCGATGATGCTGGTCCTGAACGGCTTCTTCAACCTGCTCGACGGCCTGGTTGCGCTGTTCAACAATGACGTATACGCGGTCAGGGGGAAGGGTCTGGTTACCTTCAACTTCACCACGTGGGGTTGGATCCTGCTCCTTCTCGGGATCCTCCAGGTCGCGGTCGGTATCGCGCTGATCCAGGGACGCGTCTGGGCCCGCGTCGTGGCCATCATCCTGGTGATGCTCAACGCGTTCGCGCAGGTCGCGTTCATCACAGCTTTCCCGCTCTGGTCGATAGTCGTGATCGCCCTCGACGTGGTGGTCCTGTGGGCGTTGTTGGTGCACGGCGAGGAAATGGAGCCCGGGTACTGACCACGACAATGCCCCAGTTGAGGATCGGAGGGTCGGCGTGGTAGCCGAAGCCTTGCTGGTGTCATGGCAGGACGCGTCCCATCGCTGGGCAGCTGTACGGGATCCGACCACCGGCGAGATCACCGCATCGGCTCCGATGCTGTTGGTCCCGGCCACCCTCCCGCTAGCGCGTGAGTTCCACGCAGCATGCCCCGGGCCGCGGCGCCAGCACGGCGCGCACGCCGTTCGCCTGGAGCCCGTTGACCAAGCCGGTCATGAGCCGGTGGTTCATGCCGCAGACCAGGTCGGTGGCCTGGTGGGCCAGCGGTTCGAACGGGCAGTTGCGCATCCGCACGCAGGTGGGCGACACCCGCAACGGCTCGTAGCCGCGTGAACGCAGAGTCCCCTCGGCGAGAGTGAGGGCGCGCTCGGCGCCGAGTCGTCCCGGGCGGGCGGCAGCGCGGGCTTGGTCGCCGAGCCTGCGCCCGTGCTCTTCGGCGACGCGCAGTACCGCATCGCGCGGCCCCTCCTCCTGCCGCGCGGTCAGCACCGCGTCGATCAGCAGCTCCGCGAGCGCGGCCGGCTGGCGTTCGGGAATTGAGACGGAGACCTGGACGTCCGCCGGGCGGTACGCCTTGGGAGCGCGACCGAGCGCCTGGGTGCGCGCGGCGCGATCATAGGCGGCGACGAGGAGTCCGGCGTTCACGAGCTTGTCCAGGTGGAATGCGGCCAGCTTGCGCGAGATGCCGATGGCCGCGGCCGCCTGCTCGCGGGTGACTGGCTGAGCGCTGGCGCGGACGAACCGGTAGAGCTCCCGGCGGGACCGGTCCTCGAGCGCAGCCACTGCCTGCACTGCGGCCGCGTCGGCGCCCATCTCACCCGGTATGTCCACGCGACCACCATATCGACAATGGAGCGGTTCTTTTAGACATCTGGCCGCCCATTTTCGCGCAGGCCTTGACGGGGCGTGCGAGAAACGCAAAGGTATGTAGGTGAAAGTAGGTCCCAAAAACGAGTCCCCGAGGAGTCGTCATGGGGTTCGACGTCAGTGACGCGAAGCGGCCGGTGAGCGCCGTTCTCACCGGTCCGTACGGACATCCGTTCCATCCCATCCTGGTCACCGTGCCGATCGGCGCCTGGGTGGCCAGCCTGGTGTTCGACGTCGCGTCGCATGTCGTGGACTCGCCGGGAGCGCTGACCGAGGGCTCGGAATGGCTGATCGCGATCGGCGTCCTGGGCGCACTCGCCGCGGCTGCGGTCGGCTTGCTCGATCTGTTCGCCATCCCACGCGAGACCGTGGCATTCCGCACCGGACTGCTACACATGAGCCTGAACCTGATCGTCACCAGCGCCTACGTCGTCAATTTCCTGTGGAGGCAGGGCGACTACGCCGATGGCGGAGCCGTCCGGGCCGGCCCGCTAGTGCTGTCCGTGGTGTCGCTGGCCCTGCTGGGCGAGTCCGGCTACCTCGGCGGGAAGCTCGCCTTCCGCTACGGCGTGCGGGTCGCCGACGAGCAGACGCAAGCGGAGGGGTTCATCCCCGGATTCAGCCGGCACGCCAACCGCTAGAGATCACTGGGAGGTCATCGTGGACATTGCTGCACTCATCGTGTGGATCTTGACGGCCGGAGGCGGCTTCTATCTGCTGGCCACGTGGATCGGCAAGGGCGGCACCCGACCGGCCGCGAGCGGCACGCCGAGCCGGTTCCCGCCAGGGCTTATCTTCGGCCACTTCGGTCTGGCGGTTGTGGGACTCATCTTGTGGATCGTCTTCGTGGCCGGCGGCTCCAGCGCCGTCGCCTGGATCTCCTTCGTCGTGTTGCTGGCGGTCGCCGCGCTCGGCTTCACGATGCTGGCCCGCTGGATCCCGACGTTCCGCGCCACCCACGGCCCGACCGCAATGGTGACGGACGGTCCGCCGGAGCGGCACTTCCCCGTTCCGACCGTTGCCGCTCACGGCCTGCTGGCGGCCACGACGCTGGTCATCGTCTTCATCGCCGCGCTCACCGCGTAGGCGTTCGTCCCCGGGCCGAACGGAGCCGTCCGTGCCGAGAACCAGCGCCTTGCGCGTCGTCCACGACGGGGACGCAGTCGACCTGGCCGCCGCGGAGCGTGCCGCCCGTCAGTTCCTGGTGGCCCTGCGGGTCCCGCTGGACGCCGAGCGAATGCGCGATACCCCAGCGCGGATGGCCCGCGCCTACGCGGAACTGTTCACCTCACCGTCGTTCGAGCTGACCACGTTCCCCAACGAGGAGGGTTACGACGAGATGGTGCTGGCGCGCTCGATTCCGGTGCGGTCAGTGTGCGAGCACCACCTGTTGCCGTTTGTCGGTGTCGCGCATGTCGGGTACCTGCCCGGTGAGCGGATCCTTGGCCTGTCCAAGCTGGCGCGCGTGGTCGAGTACTTCGCGCACCGTCCCCAGGTCCAAGAGCGGTTGACCAAGCAGATCGCGGACTGGCTCGCCGGCCAGCTCGCCGCTAAAGGCGTCGCCGTCGTGATCGAGGCCGAGCACTCCTGCATGACGCTGCGTGGCGTACAGGCGGCGGGCACCCGGACGGTTACCTCGGCCCTGATTGGGACGTTGCGGAACGACGCTCGCTCCCGTGCCGAGTTTTTCGCCCTGGCCGGCACCAAGGGCTGACGGCGGCCTAGGCAGGTACGTACCGGGCGATGATGACGCCGCTCTCCGTGGTGGTGGCGTCAGTGAGCTTCAGCTCGCCCGGTGCAGCGCCGTCCCCGAACAACCGCCGTCCGGAACCGACGACCACCGGGTAGATCATCAGCCGGTACTCGTCGATGAGACCATTGGCCCGCAGGGTTTCGACGAGGGTGGCGCTGCCGGCCACCATCAGTGTCAGGTCCCGCTCCTTGAGCGCGGCCACCGCAGAGGGCACGTCCCCGTCGAGGACGGACGCGTTCCAGGTCGGCTCGGTCACCGTGGTCGAGGCCACCCACTTGGGGATCGAGTTCATGCGCACGCCGAAGTCACCGGTCTCGGCCTCCATCGCCGGCCAGGCCTGGGCGAAGCCTTCGTAGGTCACCCGGCCGAGCAGCAGTCCGTCGCACTCCGACAGGTTGTCCTGCTGGAACTTCTCGAGCTCCTTGTTGAAGTACGGGCCGCTCCAGCCCGGCTCCTCGAAGACGCCGTCCAGGGTGACGTACTCGACGGTGAAGATCTTTCCCATCGTCTTCTCCTTTGGTTAGGCCGCCAGCAAGGCATCGAGCTTGGTGAACGAGCTCTCCCAGCCGGCTCGGGCGTTGCTCTTGATCTCGGGGCTGTAAGGGCCTTGGTGCAGGACGATCCGGGTCTTGCCACCGCCGTCGTCGTGGAACTCCAGGCGCAGGGAGAACTTCTCGGTGCTGGCACCGTCGGACATGTCGACGTCCTCGGTGGCCGCCAGCAGTTCGTTCTCGACTACCTCGGTGAAGACGGCTCGCACCGGCGAGGTCTGGCTAGGATCGTCGTCGTTGATCATGGTGAACACTTGGTGGCCGCCGACACGGAGGTCGACCGACACGCTGTCGCGGGGTACCGACCAGCCCACCGGCGCGAACCACTGAGCGAGCTCGTCGGGATCGACGAAAGCGCGGTAAACGAGCTCACGCGGGGCGTCGAAGACGCGGGTTATCACCAGTTCGTTGGCGGGCTCACTCATGTGGTAGTCCTTCCGGTCGTGGTCCGTTGCTTCATGCGTTGCAGGTGGGACTCGAGCCGGTCGAAGTTGGCGTCCCAGAACCTCCGGTACGGCTCCATCCACTCCGTGGCCTCCCGCAGCCCGGCCGCGTCCAGGCTGCTCGAGCGCCACTGCGCGGAACGGCTCCGCGAGATGAGCCCGGCCCGCTCGAGCACCTTCAGGTGCCGCGAGATGGCCGGCAGGCTGATCGGGAACGGCTCGGCCAGCTCGTTGACAGTGGCGTCCCCTTCGGTTAGCCGGGCCAGGATCGCCCGCCGGGTTGGATCGGCCAGCGCCGCGAAGATCACGCTGAGCCGGTCCGAAGCCACGTTGATTAACTTATACGTTAATTAACAGGCCTGTCAACTAAGCTCAGACCGAGCCTCGTTCGTTGGCGTCGGACGGCGCCCGCGGTGTCGGCACATCCACGTTCCGGGGCTGGGTAACTGGCACGATGGATGGCCGTGGATGTCGCACCTGAAACGAAGCGCAAACCGGGGCAACCCCGCTCGGACCGCGACGCCGCCTTCTTGGCCCGTTTCAACGGCTTGATGCAGCTGCCGATCGTCGTGTCGGCGATCTTGCCGCTGGTGATCGTCCCCGAGTCCAATGCCTGGGTCGGCGTCGTCGTCGGCGTGATCACCTGGCTGGTGTTCCTGGTCGACTACGTGATGCATGCCCGCCACCTGGTGAAATACGGACGCACTGGGTTCGGCCGCTTCGACCTGTTCGTGGTGATCGCCACCGCTCCCTGGTTCCTGATCCCCGGCGCTCAGCCGGGCCAGTTCGTAGTTCTGCTCCGGCTGGCCCGCCTCGCCCGGCTGGCCATGGCGACCAGGGGAGCCCGTCGTCTCTTCGAGCGGTTGGGCCGGGTCGCCCTCCTGGCGGGCGGTGTCGTCGTGATCGGCTCCCTGGTGGCCTACCACGCCGAGCACCCGACCAACCCCGAATTCGCCACCGTCGGCGATGCCTTGTGGTGGGGCATCGTCACCCTCACCACCGTCGGCTACGGGGACGTCGTGCCCCAGACCTCAACCGGCCGATGGGCGGGGGTCACCATTATGGTCACCGGGGTCGCGGTTTTGGGTCTGCTCGCGGGCTCCCTGGCGAGCTTCTTCCGCCTCGACAGCGGCAGCCCAGCGGAGGGCTCACTACCTGCCGGTGACGCAGAACGCACTGCGGCCACTTCCGGCGACGCCGCGCTCCAGGCCCTCGCCGTCGAAGTGTCCGCTCTCCGCCGCCAAGTCGAGACACTGGCCGCACGGCTGACTGGAACGGCCCCTGGCCTGGGGCCGCACGAGCCTGCGGGCGACCAGAACGCACCGCCTTAACCCCCGTCGGCCAGCGCGAGTCAGCGGGCTGTTCGAGATCGGGCTCAGGTGGTGGCCTTGAGGCGGCGCCAGCCGCCGGCCCGATTGTTAGCGATGATCTGCTTGAACATGGCCGTGAGTGCCGGCGCATTGATCGTCTCGCCTTCCCGGACGCCCACCGTGCGCGCGGTCTTGTTGTCGTGACCGGCGGTGATGATGTGCTCGGGATCGGGAACGATCGCGCCGTCGTAGAGGAAGACGTTGACGTGGTCCTTGCCGGCCAACAGCGCGCAGATGTTGCCCTCTAGCGTGAAGTACGGCTGAACGGTGCGCTTGATCGTCTCGGTCACGTGGGGATCGGCCCCGTGGACGAGGTCGCGCACCTCTTGGCAGATGGCCTGCTGCCACGCGGGGAGGGCATCGATGTAGGCGTCCACCCGCGCATCCTTGACGTAGGCCATGGCTCGGACACTAACCTGGCGCGCCGACGTCTCCTGCTTGAATGACGGTCGTGACGGATCGCGTCGCCGACCACATCGCCGCGTTCAACGCCGCCGTGACCTCCGGCGACTGGACCGAGTTCGTCGAACAGTTCGCCGAGTCCGCCCGGATGGAGTTCAGCGGCGTACCGGCCGGCCCGTACGAGGGCCGCGACGCGATCGCGGAGGCCTACCGGACCAATCCGCCCGACGACACCATGGCCCTCCTCGACGTCCGCTCCACCGACTGGACCGACACCGCCCGCTTCCAGTGGTCGCGCGGCGGCACCGGGACGCTGTGGTTGGCGTGGACGGCCAGCGGCCTGGTCAACCGGTTGGTCGTCGACTTCGACTGAACCCAGCGGTCAGCCGCGCCACACGGTGCCGTCGGTCTGTTTCGGCCAGCGACGCGGCCAGCCGCAGCGCCGTACGTCGCGGGGCGGCTCGTCGACCACGTCCTCGGCCACGAACCGACACTAGTAACTGCCTACCTCCTCGGAGCACTATGTCGCCGTGACGTCGTTGACGGGGGAGATGGCCGAGCTGATAGCGGCCGAAGCGGAGAGCACGCTGCCGGGGGCGCGCGTCGATCCGCAGACGGGCGATCTGGTCGTCCCGATGGCCAGCGGCGAGGCCCGGATATCTCTGGACTCGCTGGCCGCGCAACTACAGATCGCCGAACCGGAGACGGCGACCGAGCTGGTCCGGCACTGGTTCGCCGAGCTCGCGGCTTCGTTGAACACGGCGGCTTCACCTTCACCGCAGGCCGCTCCACCCGAGCCCGCGTGGCAGGGGCCGTCCACCCTGCGGCTTCGGGTGATGCCCCGTTGGTCGCCGGACGTCGCGGCCACCGTGGCCCACCGATCGGTCCCGTTCGAGTTCGACGCCATCGTGATCGGTCTCGACGCGGCCGGCCAGCCCGCGTACATCACCCGGGAGCAAGCCTTCGCTATGGGTGGCGCAGAAGCCGTCATCGAGACGGCGCTGAACGAGACCCTCGTGCGGGAGCTGACCGGTCTCGACGTACGCGACGTGGAAATCGCCGGCGAGCGGGTGCGGGTGATCGCCAAGGAGGGTTCGCCGTACGTGACGACAGCGCTGCTCTCGATCCCCCGCTTCCTGGACGACAACGCCCCGCACGGCGTGCTCGTGATCGCCCCCAGCTACGACCACGTGGCGATACACGACGTGCGCGGGCACGCCGCCATCGAGCTCATCCCCGACCTCGCCGCGACCGCTGGGGACCTCTCCCGGCGCAGCGCCATGCCGTGCAGCGACGGCGTCTTTTGGTGGTACGGGCAACAGTTCCATCGCATCGGCGTGGCGGAGGAGGGCGGCGAGCCCGTCATCGACGTCCCGAACGATCTGCGGGACGTGGCGTGGTCGCTCTGACCATCGCGGCCACCGACTACCACACCGCCGGCGAGCCGTTCCGCATCGTGACCGAAGGCGTCCCGGCCATTGCCGGCGCGACGGTACGGGAGCGGCGCGAGACCGCACGTGCCGACGAAGAGCTCAACCGGATACGGACCCTGCTCGGTTACGAGCCACGCGGTCATGCCGATATGTACGGCGGCTTCCTCGTCCCGCCCGACGACGCCGGCGCTGCCTTCGGCGTCCTGTTCTGGCACAAGGACGGTTATTCGACCGCGTGTGGGCACGGCACAATCGCGCTCGGCGTGTGGGCCGCCGACACCGGCCGAATACTGTGCGATCCGGATGGACTCACCGACGTGCCCATCGACGTCCCGTCCGGACGAGTCACGGCCCGGGTGCGCCAGTCTGGTGGCCGCACCGTAGCGGTGACGTTCCGGAGCGTGCCTTCCTACGTCCTGGCCCGGCGCGTGGGCCTGTCCACGTCTCGCGGTGACGTCATGGTCGACGTGAGCTACGGCGGGGCGATCTACGTCTCGCTTGACGTCAGTTCGGTCGGGCTGCGGGTTACCCCCGATTGCTACGCGCCGCTGCTCGACCTCGGCCGGGAGGTCCGCCGCACCCTGAACGGCACGCCGCATGCGCGGCATCCAAGCGATCCGCGCCTGTCGGGCGTCTACGGCACGATCCTGTTCGAGGATCTCGGCCGCACGACTACGGGCCCACACCAACGCAACGTGACGGTCTTCGCCGACGGAGCGGTGGATCGCTCTCCGTGCGGGTCGGGCACGGCCGCGCGGGTCGCGCTCCTGGCCGAGGACGGAGGCCTGGGCGCCGGGGAGACGCTGACGCACGAGTCGATCGTGGGTACGACGTTCACCGCCCGCGTCGTCGAACACCTGTCCGTCGAAGGGCGGTCGGGCGTCGTGCCCGAGATCGAAGGCATGGCCTACCCGACCGGCGAGCACAGGTTCGTCCTGGATCCGGACGACCCGCTTGGCTCCGGATTCGTTTTGCGATGACCGAACTCCCCTGGATCGGCGCGGCGGACATAGCGGCGCTGTTGCCCATGGCGCGCGCCATCGACGCCGTGGAGGCGGCCCTGCTGGGCGGGCTGGATCCGGCCTCCGAGCCGGCCCGCAGCCGGGTGGACACCGCCAATGGGCACCTTCTGTTGATGCCCAGCGAGGGCGCCGAGTTCGTGGGCGTGAAGGTCGCGTCGGTGACGCCCGGCAATCCCGCCCGTGGCCTCCCGCGCATCCAGGCCGGGTACCTGCTCTTCGACGGTGCGACGTTGACGCCCCGCGCCCTTCTCGACGGAGCCCAACTCACCTCGCTCCGGACGCCCGCGCTGTCCGGTGTGGCCGGCCGGCACCTAGCCCGTCCCGCGGCGCACCGTGTGGTGGTGTTCGGCACCGGCCCTCAGGCCTACGCGCACATCGAGGCGATGTGCGCCATTCGGCCGATCGACGACATCGCCGTGGTCGGGCGAGATCCCGGCCGGGCCGCCCCGCTGGTCGCGAAGTTGGCCGAGGCCGGCCTGGCAGCGCAGGAGGGCAGCCGAGCCGACGTCGCCGAAGCCGATGTCGTCGTCTGCGCCACCTCATCGAAGGAACCGGTCTTCGACGGCACGCTCTTGTCCAGCTCGGCCTGCGTGCTGGCCTGCGGCTCGCACGAGCCGGACGCCCGCGAGCTGGACAACGCTGTCATGTCGCGCGGTTACGTCGTGGTCGAGGACGCGGCCACCGCGCTGCGCGAGACCGGAGACGTCATCCGCGCCGTGGCCGACGGTGCCCTGCGTCCAGATGTCTTGGTCGGGCTCGCCGACGTCGTCACCGGCCGGTCCGAGGTGCCGGACGATCGGCCCCGGGTGTTCACCAGCGTCGGCATGGCGTGGGAGGACCTGGCCGTGGCCGCCGAGGTCTATCGGCGCTGGAATGGCTCCGTCTAGGCGGGTCGCATGGCCCAGCGGATCGTCCGGGTGACCGCTTCGCCGCCCACCCGGACCGCGCTGACCTCGGCCAACGGCAGGTACGGCAGCCGCAAAGGCCTGCGGGCCCAGCGCGGCAGGAGACCCACCGCGGCCGCGGCGAGCACTCCGTAGCCAGGCCGCATGGCCAGTGGGACCGGCGGCCGCAGCAGGAGGAACCGGGCCGCGCGCCGGGCGGCCTCGGTGCCCTCCAGCTCGGGACGGAACCCGTCGATCACTTGGCGCAGCCCGGCCTCGGTCGTGGGCGGATCGGCAGCGCCCAGAGCCCGCGCGACCAGAGCGGCCTGCGTGACGTACGTGTCGCGATCAGCGCCGCGCAGCGGACGTTCGCCGTACCGGTCGTGCGCGGCCAGGAAACTGTCCACCTCGGCCACATGCACCCAAAGCAGCAGGTGCGGGTCGTCGGCCGCGTACGGGCGACCGTCCGGAGCTGTTCCGCGCACCTTGGAGTGGATGGCGCGCACTATGGTCACCGCCCGGGTGGCATCGGAGACGGTGCCGAACGTTGTCACGGCCAGGAAGGTGCTGGTGCGCTGGAGCCGTCCCCACGGATCGCCGCGGAAGCCGGAGTGGCCCTCCACCGCCGCCATAGCCAGCGGATGCAGCGATTGCAGGAGCAGCGCGCGCAGGCCGCCGATGAACATCGACGCGTCCCCGTGTACGCGCTGGATCGGGCTGCCGGGCTCGAAGTGACGCGGCCCAGGAGTGCCGTGGATGCGGTCGCGGTGCTGCGGGCCCTCCGGCCCAGCCACCCGGGCGAAAAGTGCCTCACTGAGCCGCGCCCGCACTCCGGAGAGTGGGTTCTCGAGGAGCGCGACCATCCTCCTAGTGTGCCGCGAGGGGCGCGATTGGACGACGCGATGCGTCTGCTGGGACCGTGAATTGAGCCAACTGTGTAGGCTCGCCCCGCAGCTTCCCCCGAAGGAAGGCGAGATGACGCAGATCGAAGAACGGGTCGAGGTGGCCCGCGTCCCCCGTCCGAACTACGCACGCAAGGTCTTCACCGACGCCGAGATCGCCGCAGGCAAACACCGCAGCTACATCGGCGGGCACTGGGACACGCACGGCCAACACCAGCTTGACTTCCTCGTCGCCCAAGGCCTGCAGCCCGGTGACAAGTTCCTCGACGTCGGATGCGGCGCGCTGCGCGCCGGCCGTCACCTGGTGGACTACCTCGAGCCGGGGAACTACTACGGCATCGATGCCAACCGGTCGCTGATTCAGGCGGGCTACGACGTCGAGCTCACCGATGAACAGCGGGCCAAGCTGCCCATTGCCAACCTTCGCGCCAACGAGCGCTTCGACGGCGATTTCGCGGTGCCGTTCGACATGGCGATCGCCCAGTCGGTGTTCACCCACGTCTCGCTGAATCACATGCGTCTGTGCCTGCTCCGTCTGGCCAAGGTGATGCGACCGGGCGCCAAGTTCTATGCGACGTTTAACGAGCAGCCCTGGTCTACGTCGGTCGACAAGGTCATTGAGCGGGATGGTCGTCACCCGCACTTCTCCGAGCAGAACGTCTTCTGGTACTACCGGGCAGACCTCAAATGGGCGGGAAGCTTCGGGCCGTGGCGGTACCGCTACATCGGCAACTGGGACCACCCGGGCGGGCAGAAGATGGTCGAGTACACCCGGCTGAAGGGGTCGGTGCCATCTGCCGCTCCGTCCGTCACAACGTCGCGCACTACGATCGCCAAGGCCCGCAGGTTCGCGGGTCGCGGGTTGCGTGCTGCGGCTCGGCGCGTCGACCCGAGCTGACCCCGGCGCTGCCGCAGTACCGTGGCGGCATGAGTTCACCCCACGAAAACGCTTCGCACAGAACGCTCCGCGTTTCCGCAGGGACCCCAAAGGAAATCAGCGACCAGCTCCAGGCCGGTTTCGACGCGACGATCGAGCACGATCGTCGCATCGAGCCGCGAGACTGGATGCCCGACGGTTATCGGGCCACGATGGTCCGCCAGATTGCCCAGCACGCGCACTCAGAGATCATCGGCATGCAGCCCGAGGGCGACTGGATCACCCGGGCGCCGTCGCTGCGCCGCAAGGCGATCTTGCTGGCCAAGGTCCAGGACGAGGCCGGCCACGGCATGTACCTGTACAGCGCCGCCGAGACCCTGGGGGCAGCCCGCGGCGAGCTGACCGAGCGGCTCATCGAGGGCCGCCAGAAGTACTCCTCGATCTTCAACTACCCGTCGCTGAGCTTTGCCGACGTCGGGGTCATCGGCTGGCTGGTGGACGGGGCGGCGATCTGCAACCAGGTGCCGCTCTGCCGGTCGTCGTACGGCCCCTACGCGCGGGCCATGATCCGCATCTGCAAGGAGGAGTCGTTCCACCAGCGGCAGGGCTACGAGCTGCTGATGACGATGATGCGCGGCACCGACGCGCAACGAGAGATGGTCCAGGACGCGGTGAACCGCTGGTGGTGGCCGTCGCTGATGATGTTCGGACCGCCGGACGCCGACTCGCCGAACACCGCCCAGTCCATGGCCTGGGGCATCAAGCGGCACACCAACGACGAGCTCCGTCAACGCTTCGTCGACATGACTGTCCCGCAAGCCGAGGCGCTGGGCGTCACCGCGCCCGATCCAGAGCTGCGCTGGAACGATGAGCGCGGGCATTACGACTTCGGAGAGGTGGATTGGGCGGAGTTCAAGCAGGTTGTCTCCGGCAACGGACCCTGCAACGCCGAGCGCATCGCCAACCGACGCAAGGCGCACGAGGACGGTGCCTGGGTTCGCGAGGCCGCGCTCGCCCATGCCGCCAAACACCGCGATCTTGATAACCAGCGTGCGTCATGACTGAACCACGCGGCGATGAGCGCTCGCGCGAAGAGCAGGATCGCGTTGCGGCGCAAAGCGCCGTGGTCGAGCAGGGCTCGACGGTGCGGCGTGAGCCGCATTCATCGCCGGAGGCGATGCCGCGATCCAAGAAAGAGTGGGGGCTCTACGAGGTGTTTCTCCGGGGCAAGCGGGGACTGAACCACGTGCACGTCGGATCGCTGCATGCCGCGGACGCCGAGATGGCGCTGCGGCACGCCCGTGACCTCTATACCCGGCGCAACGAGGGCGTGAGCATCTGGGTGGTCGCTTCGGCCGAAATCACCGCGTCCAGTCCGACGGAGAAGGACCCGTTCTTCGCACCCAGTGCAGACAAGATCTATCGGCACCCCACCTTCTACGAGATCCCGGATTCGGTGCCGCACATATGAGCCTCATTGACCACCAGCTCGGGGTCCCCGCGGAGAGGCGCAACGTCGTCGTGGGGTGAGGCATATATGAGTGATCCGAACACACATCTCGATACCGCCTACGAGGCGATCATCGAGCACAACGACGAGTCGCGTTGGGCCTTTGGCACCGGATTCACCGATCCGTTGGCCGGCATCGACACCACCGTCCCAGCCGACATCGACGCCGCCGCACTCGCCGGCTACTGCCGGGCGCTGGGTGACGACGCGCTGATCCTGTCGCACCGGCTCCAGGAGTGGGTGTACCGCGCCCCCGAACTGGAGGAGGAGACGGCACTGGCCAACGTCGCCCTCGACCTGCTCGGCCAGGCCCGCATGCTGCTGGCCCGGGCGGGACGAGCCGAGGGCGCAGACCGCGACGAGGACGCCCTCGCCTTCCGTCGCTCCGCCGCCGAGTTCGGCAACGTGACGTTGGCCGAGATCCCGGACACCGACTTCGCATCCTGCGTCGCGCGACTGCTCGTCTTCGCCGTCTGGCGGCTGGCGCTCTTCGCCCAGCTGCGCGGGTCCGCCGACCCGGTGCTCGCGGCCATCGCCGCCAAAGCGGTGGCCGAGCTGTCCTACCACCGCGACTACGCGGCTGATTGGGTAGTGCGACTCGGCGACGGCACCGTCGAGTCGGCTGACCGTATGGCCGCGGGCCTGGTCGCGGTGGCGCCGCACGTCGAAGAGCTCTTCGCCGGCACCACGGTGGAACGCGGCCTGGCCGACGTGGCCGTCGATCCGTCCATGCTGCGCGACGAGGTACTGGGCACGGTCGGCGACGTTCTCCTGGCCGCCACCCTCGACCCGCTCGAACCCTCCGACGCCGGGTTCCGCGGGCGTGAGGGCCGGCATACCGAGGCTATGGCTCCGCTGCTGGAGGAGATGCAGAGCGTGGCCCGTGCTCATCCAGGAGCGATCTGGTGACCGGCCCGCTCGACCACGCCGAGCGGGTGGTCGCCGACGTCTTGGACCCGGAGCTGCCGCAGCTGACGCTGGCCGACCTCGGCATCGTGCGCCGCGTGACGATCGAGGACGACACGGTGGTCGTCGTGGTGACGCCCACGTACTCGGGGTGCCCGGCGATGACCGAGATTCAGGTCGACATTCAGCGGCAGTTGCGGGTTGCGGGCTACCCGAAGGTGGCGGTCCGGCTGCAACTGGACCCTCCGTGGACGACCGACTGGATCACCGACGACGGTCGGCGCAAGCTCCAGGCCGCCGGCATCACGCCGCCTGCCGAGTCGGCGCCGCGCGACGGACCGGTGCCGCTCACCCTGGGCCGACGCCCTCCGGACGTCCGGTGCCCGCGCTGTAGGTCCACGGACACGCAGGAGCTGAGCCGTTTCGGCGCCACCGCGTGCCGGGCGTTGTACCGGTGCCGCGCCTGCGCCGAGACCTTCGACTACATGAAGGCAATCTGACGTGCCGCGTCCGTCGTTCCACCGGCTCACTGTGGTCGCCGTCGACCGCCTTTGCGACGATGCGGCCGCGGTCACCTTCGCCGTTCCGGACGACCTGGCGGAGGAGTTCGCCTTCCGGCCCGGCCAATCGGTGACCGTGCGGCGCGAGTTCGACGGCCGGGACGAGCGGCGCAGCTACTCGATCTGTGCGCCGGTCGGCGAGCCGCCCCGGATCGGGGTGCGGGTGGTGAGCGGCGGCGCGGTGTCGGGGTGGCTGGCCCGGGAGGTCGCGCCGGGCGCGGAGGTGGAGGTGGCCCCGCCTACCGGCTCGTTCACGCCGGACTTGGCGACGCCCGGGCACCACGTCCTGCTCGCCGCCGGCAGTGGGATCACCCCAGTGCTGTCGATCGCGGCGTCGCTGCTGGCCAACGAGGCCATCCGCGTGACGCTGCTCTACGGCAACCGACGGGTCGACTCGGTGATGTTCGCCGACGACATCGCAGACCTAAAGGACGCCTACCCGACCCGGCTGCACCTTGTCCACGTCCTGTCCCGCGAGGCGCAGGAGGTGGAGCTCTTCACCGGCCGGCTGGACGCGGCCAAGCTGCGCACGCTCATCCCCGCGACGTGCCCGCCCGAGACCGTCGACCACTGGTGGCTGTGCGGTCCGTACGGCATGGTCGTCGATGCCATTTCCGTGCTGACCGATCTCGGCGTGCCCCGCGAGCGCATCCACCAGGAGTTGTTCTACGTCGAGGACGTGCCGCCGCCCCAGGAGCGCCACGTCGAACCGCCGCCCGGCCCGGGCGCGGCCGTCACCGTCATTCTCGACGGCCGGGCGACCGACCTCACCCTGCCGTATGACACGAGTGTCCTCGACGGCGCGCAGCGGGTCCGGCCCGACCTACCGTTCGCATGCAAGGGCGGTGTCTGCGGCACATGCCGCGCCCGGCTGGTGGACGGCGAGGTGACGATGCGGCGCAACTTCGCCCTCGAACCGGCCGAGCTGGACGCCGGCTTCGTCCTCACCTGCCAGAGCTACGCGGTCACCGACCACCTCACCGTCGACTACGACGCCTAGAAGGCTTTGGAGAGGATGAGCCCATGAGCGATCCTGCCCGCACTTACGAACTCGACCGGGCCCACGTCTTCCACTCGTGGTCGGCACAGGCGGCCGTCAAGCCGATGGTGATCACCAAAGCCGAGGGCAGCTACGTCTGGGACGGCGACGGCAACCGCCTGCTCGACTTCTCCTGCCAGCTCGTCAACACCAACATCGGGCACCAGCATCCGGTCGTGGTCGCGGCCATCAAGGCCCAGGCCGACCGGATCTGCACGATCGCGCCGCACCACGCCAACGACCAGCGTTCCGAAGCCGCCCGGTTGATCGCTGAGTTGGCGCCGGACGGCATGGAGAAAGTCTTCTTCACCAACGCCGGCGCCGAAGCGGTCGAGAACGCGGTACGCATGGCCCGCCTGCACACCGGCCGGATCAAGGTGCTCAGCCGGTACCGCAGCTACCACGGCGGCACGCAGACCGCGGTGAACCTCACCGGCGACACCCGCCGTTGGCAGAACGACTACGGCGCGGCCGGCGTGGTGCACTTCTTCGGGCCGTTCCTATACCGCTCGGTCTTCTACGCGGAGACCGAGGAGCAGGAATGCGAGCGGGCGCTGGCCCATCTGCGCGACGTGATCCAGTTCGAAGGACCGTCGACGATCGCGGCGATCATCCTCGAGTCGATCCCAGGCACCGCCGGCATCATGGTCCCGCCGCCGGGCTACCTGCAGGGGGTACGGGCGCTGTGCGACGAGTTCGGGATCGTCTACGTCGCCGACGAAGTCATGGCCGGGTTCGGTCGCACCGGCCGCTGGTTCGCCTTCGAGCACGACGATGTGGCGCCCGACCTCATCACCTTCGCCAAGGGCGTCAACTCCGGCTACGTCCCGCTGGGCGGCGTCATCATCAAGGACGCCATCGCGCACACTTTCGACGAGCGGGTCTATCCCGGTGGGCTGACCTACTCCGGGCATCCGCTGGCCTGCGCCGCCGCAGTGGCCACAATCAACCTGATGCGCGACGAAGGCATCGTCGAGAACGCCGGCCGTATCGGCCGCGAAGTCCTGGGCCCAGGCCTGGCCGACCTGGCCGCCCGTCACCCCAGCATCGGCGAGGCGCGTGGCCTCGGCGTGTTCTGGGCCTTGGACCTCGTAAAGAACCGGACCACCAAGGAGCCGCTGGCGCCCTACGGCGGCACGAGCCCGGCCATGAACGAGCTCGTGGCCGCCTGCAAGGCGCGCGGCCTGCTGCCCTTCACCAACTACCACCGGCTGCATGTCGTGCCACCGTGCACAGTGTCCGACGCCGACGCCAAGGAAGGCCTGGCCATGTTGGACGAGGCCCTCTCCGTCGCTGACGCCTACACGACCAATGACTGACCCGGCAGCGGTGGCGAGCATCGCCGAGCAGTACCGGGAGGCGATGAACCTCGGCTTCATCGCGCTGCTGGGCACCCGCTTCGTCAAGGCCGAGCCGGACCGCGTGGAGCTCGAGTTGGACGTCACGCCAGACCTGCACCAGCCCTACGGGATCGTCCACGGCGGTGTCTTCTCCTCGATCGTGGAGACGGCCGCCAGCATGGGTGCCGGTCTGTGGTTCGCCGGCCGAGGCGATGTGGTCGGCCTTCAGAACACCACGCACTTCCTGCGCGCGGTCCGCGACGGCACGCTGCGCGCGGTGGCCACCCCGATCCACCGCGGCCGGACCCAGCAGCTCTGGCTCGTGGAGGTGACCGACGACGCTGACCGGTTGGTGGCGCGCGGCGAGCTGCGGTTGGCGAACATCGAGTCGGCCGACCGGTTGGCCGGCGGTCCATCCAGCCCATGAGCTAGCTGTGAGCTTTGCATGAAGTTGCCGTGAACGGCCCGACGGCCGAATCGGGTGCCATAGACTCGCGACCTCTGTTGGGTTGGGAGAAATCACAATGTCAGTGCGGCGGTTGAGCCGTGCCGTGCGGTGGCCACGGCTTGTATGGGTGACTGCGCTGGTCGTGGTGACGAGCGTGACTCTGGCCGCCTGCGGCACGGTGTCGGGGACCGGGACGGCGGGTACCGGAGCGCTGGCCGCCAATGTCCCCGCCTCGCAGCTGAAGATCATTGGTGACGGCAACACCAAGTTCGACCAGCTGGCCCGTAACGCGCTCGCCGACGTCGAGGAGTACTGGAAGCAGGTCTACCCGACGGTCTCCGGGGGCAAGCAGCTGCAACCCCTTCGCGGCGGGATCTACTCCGTCACGACCGGTCACCCCAACACCGCCAACGCCTGTATGGAGCGCAGCCCGAAGGCCGCGGACAACAACGCGTTCTACTGTCCGCTCGACGACAGCTTCGCCTACGACCGCACCGGGCTGGTCGGCCAGCTCGCCCAGCAGTTCGGCCCGGAGATGGCGATGGTGGTCATCGCCCACGAGTACGGTCACATGATCCAGAACCGGCTCAGCATCGACCGTCCGTCCATCTTCATGGAGACGCAGGCCGACTGCGCTGCGGGCGCGTTCACGGCCGCCGAGTACCGGGTTTCCCAGCCGTTCGTGACCTCGCCGCACTTCGGCGAGAAGCCGCCGGACCTAGACCGCACGATCATCGGGCTCATCCTGCTGCGTGACAACGCGCCGCACAGCGCCGAGGACGTGGGCACGCACGGCAGCGGCTTCGACCGGGGCAGTGCCTTCTCCGACGGGTTCCACAACGGCGCCAAGTTCTGCTACAGCGACGAATGGGCCAACCGCCAGTTCACCGAGCGTCCGTACACCACCGACGGCGACTATGCGAGCGGCGGCAACCAGACGCTGGCGCAGGTGCTCGGCAACAACGGCGGCCTGTTCCCTGACCTGAACGCCTTCTGGGCTACAACCTTCCCGAAGATCAGCGGCGGCAAGTCCTGGCAGCAGGCCCAGGTCAAGCAGGCCGACCACCCGCCGTGCGCGGACTCCTCGGTTCAGTTCGGCTACTGCGCGAACGACAACACCATCTACTACTCCCCGTCCATCGCCGAGCAGGTCTACAACTCGGTGCCCGACGTGCACATCGCTGCGGATGGGCAGTTGCAGTTCGACGAGAACGGACCCGGCGACTACGCGCTGGGCACGCTGTTCACCGTCGCGTTCGGCATCGCCGCGCTGCACCAGAGCGGCAAGGCCATCGATACGGCGAACGCGCTGGCGAAGGCGGTCTGCTACGCCGGCGTGTACTCGGAGAACATCAACGTGGCCCTCGACCAGGCGCCACGCAGCCACAAGTTCGTGCTCTCGCCGCAAGACATGGACGAGGCCACCTACGCCATGCTCCGGTCGGTCAACGAGCCGTCCGTGTTCGGTGCCCGCAACACCACCGGCCTCGACCGGATCAACGACTTCCGCAAGGGCTACCTGGCCCAGGACGCCACGCACTGCTGACCGCAGGTTAGTCATCCCGGCGTACGGTGTCGCGGTGCCTACCCTCGACGAGTTGTTTCTGGCCCTGCCGCTGAAACCGCTCGCCGACGCCGCGCTCCAGCGGGCGCGTGACCTCGGCGCCACCAACGCCAACGCGCGCGTCGAGCGCAACCGGCTCGGCATGCTCGGTGTCCGGGACGGCGCGCTGGAGACCTCGGTCGACCGCCAGGACGTCGGCCTCAGCGTGCGCGTCGTC
>DATAEG010000084.1:0-2169 GCA_036258135.1 Jatrophihabitantaceae bacterium
GGCCGCCGCCCGCGCCAGCAGCGACCCGCGGGACCGGCTGGTCGTCGAGCTGCTGGCCCGCACCGGCATGCGCTCCGGCGAGCTGATCAAACCTGGACGCCGACGCGGTGGTGCGCATCGGACAGGGACACTGGCTGCGGATCCCGCTCGGCAAGCTGCGCAACGACCGCTACGTGCCGCTGCACCCAGATCTGGTGACGCAGCTCGCGCCCTCGCCAATCAGGCGCGCCACCCCACCCGCGACCACGACGCCATTCGACGGTGCAGAACTCATCGACCCTTCCCGGCGCAGCCATGCCGTGCCCTCACCGGCATTGGGCGAGTATCCGGGATGGCACCGTGCGCGGGTAGGGCGCGTCCACGGCCGCAGCTTCGGTGGGCCGCCTCGGCAGGACACGTCGCGGCGGCGGACGCGGCTCTAAGGTGCTGCTCTCAGTCGTAATAGCGCCGCACACTGGAGCCGACGCGGGTGACGTCAGTGCCGTAGATGTGGATCGAAATCGCGGTCGTGCTGGCGGTGTTGTGGACGCGGTGTATGTCGCCGGGTGGCGCGAAACCGCTGACCTCGCCGACCGGGTTGTCGCGGATGCCGAGCAGGTTGAGGTTGGCGTCGAACAGCTCCTCGTGCTCGACGCCCTGGATGACCCCGACCACGCACCAGGTGACGTGGTCGTGGATGCGGGTCTGCTGCCCCGGCCGCCATACCGCGGCGATGATCGAGAACGAGCCGTCCGGCTCGACGTGGAGGGTGTGGCTGCGGTAACCGTCCGGCGAGCCGAGGCGCTGCTCGGCGGTGAGCACATCCGGAGTGGGCAGGTACAGGCGTAGCTGCTCGGCGACGAACTGGGCAGTGTGCGACCAGTCGGCGCGCGCGTCGACGGCGGTGCGCACCCCGGCGACGAGGTCGTCGAGTTCGGTGTCTGGGTGGATTCGCGTGGTGGTCATGCCTGAAGCGTGCCCGCTCTCGACTCATACGTCTAATGCCAACTTGCTCGTGGATTCATAGATAGAGTTGATGCATGTTGGACCTCGCCCGGCTCCGCGTCCTCGACGCAGTGGCCCGTCGCGGATCGGTCACGCAGGCCGCGAAAGAACTGCACTACTCGCAGCCGTCGGTCAGCCATCACCTCGCCCGGCTAGAGGCCGAGACGGGCGCGCATCTGCTCCAGAGGGTTGGCCGCGGCATCCGCCTGACCCAGGCCGGCCAGCTCCTCGCCGACCGGGCCGCCGAGATCATCGGACGCGTCGACGCGGCGGACGCCGAGCTGTCCGCGCACGTCGGGCTGAGCGCGGGCCGGGTGCGCCTGGCCGGGTTCTCATCCGTGATCCCGCTCGTCCAGCGCGCGCTCGCCGCGTTGACCCGCAACTATCCCGGTCTGGAGGTCAGCCTGCTGGACACCCACCCGCCGGAGGCACTGGACCTGCTGCGCGCCGGACAGATCGACGTCGCGGTCATCTTCCGCTACGACGAGTCCGCCGCCGAGGCAGACGGTGTGCGGCTGCACCACCTGCTCGACGACCCGACCTACCTGCTCTCGACGCGGCGCGGCAGCACGCTCGCCGGCCTGCGTGATGCCGCGTGGATCGCTGGGTGCGAACGCTGCCGCAGCCATCTGCTCGACCTGTGTGAGCGCGAGGGGTTCATGCCGAACATCACGTTCATCTCCGACGACCTGGTGGTGATGCAGTCGCTGGTGGCGGCGCGGATGGGCGTGACCGTCATCCCTGGCCTCGCCCTCCGCGCTCACCGGGTGCCGGGCATCGTCGCGCACGAACTGCCCGGCGTGGACCGGCACGTCTACGCCGCCACCTACGGCGAACCGCCCGACCCGCCGGCGACGGCCGCCGTGCTGGCCGCGCTCACCGAGGCCGTGACTGTTTCGGGCAGTGGTGCGGGCGCGTCGGCATGACCATGCCCCGGTTGGCATCGCAGCGCCTTCGGCCCAGACGTCCTGGACCGTAACGCCAGGAACGCCTCGTCACTGAGCAGGCTGAGGTCGAACGTGTAGCGGCTCGCGGCGTAAATGTGCGTGCCGAGTTGATCGACGCCGCCCGTCCGGCACGGCACGCGATCAGGGATGGATGGTCGGTTGACGAGACGTATGTCAAGGTCGCCGGTCGCTGGACCTATCTGTACCGGGCGATCGATCAGCACGGTCAAGTCATCGA
>DATAEG010000085.1:0-25318 GCA_036258135.1 Jatrophihabitantaceae bacterium
AGCCGGCGACAAGATGCGTTCGGCAAGTTCACCACGAGGTCACGACATCTTTACTCCAACGGGCACGGCATCGGATTGCCCCCTCGGGCGCGTCGGCTTCAACACCCCAACGTCCCCGACGCCTGTCCCGACCGGCGGTCATCGCAGGCCCTCGGCGCAATCGGCGAGCTCCACCAGCGCCCCGGCGAGCTTCCTGGCCTCGCCCGGCGCGATGTACGCGTCGTCGGCGAAATGGATAACCGTCTCGCCGACATGCACGGCCGCGCCGGCCTCGCCGATCGTCACCTGGTCGATGCGGACCAGCTCGGGCGCGAACGTGTCCTCGACGCCGCCGTCCTGATACGTGACGTCCACGACGCCTCCCGCTGCCAGATCAGCTCCGGGCCGTCCTTCACGCCGCGGACCGCCCACGCGGGGCGGTCCCAACCGGGAATCTCGTGGGCTGTCGGTTCGATACCATCGCCGGGCATGATGTCGTTCATGGATTCGGCCTCCTCGCTAGGTCGGGTCCTAGGTCCCCGGTCGGTGGTGATGCACCACCGGGGACCGCTAATGGTTACGTCTACCGAGCGTGTACCAGAGTCGAAGACGGTGAAGAACCGCGTCGATCTCGATCTACAGGTCGGGCCGGACCGCAACGACGCGGAGGTACAGCGGCTCACCGACCTCGGGCCACGGTGGCCTGGGTAACCGCCGACCGGGGTCCGCTCACCACAACGATGCGCGATCCGGAGGGCAACGAGTTCTGCGTCAGCTGAGCGGACGCCGTCCGGTGTGCTCGGACCAGGCCTCTGCCAGGTTCGCGTAGTAGTCGTTGAGCGTGACGAACGCGGTGCGTACCTGCTCCTCGTCGACGGTGTTGACCATGTCGCCGGCCCGCCTCAGGCTGTCGCGGAGCCGGCCCAACTGACGGTCCACCTCAACCGGCCGCGGACCGCCCGGGGCACGCAACTCGGCGAGCACCTGCTGCGCAGACGCCTCGATCTCGCGGTGCGGTAGGACGGACGCAGCGCGCAGAGACTTGAACCGATCCACCGAGGCGAGGAGTTGTGCGCAAGCTACCCCCACCTGCGGGTAGACCGCCGCTCCACCGGTCACCGCGCCGAGCAATGGGGCCAGCTCGGCCCGCAGCGCCTCGAGTCGCCGGGTCGCCTCGGTGTGCGAGCCGGTGTCGACGACAACCTCGACATAGCACTTGAGCTTGGGCTCGGTCCCGGACGGACGCACCACGACCCGTCCGTGGTCCCAGCCAAAGATGAGCACGTCGGCGTCGGGCAGCAGATCCTCGACGCTGATGGTCGCGCCCAGCAGGGTCTGCGGCGGTGCCGTCCGGAGCCGCCGCATCGTCTCCGTGATTTGGCTCAGGTCCGTGACCCGCACCGAGATCTGGTCGGTGGCGTACAACCCGTACCGGCGAGCGAGCTCGGCGAGCCGGTCCACGAGCGTCCGCCCGCTCGCCTTGAGCTCGGCAGCCAGGTCGGCGACCAGCAGCGCCGCGGAGATGCCGTCCTTGTCGCGCACCACCTCGGGCAGCACCGCGTACCCCAGCGCCTCCTCGTAACCGAAGACGAGGTCGTCGGCGGCCCGCACGATCCACTTGAACCCGGTCAGTGTCTGGCCGAACCCGACGCCGCGATCGGCGGCCATGGTCCGCAGCAGGGTGGACGAGACGACGGTCGTCGCGTAGGTGCCATGGACCCCGCGGCGCATGAGGTGGTCGGCGAGCAGGACGCCGACCTCATCGCCGCGCAGCATGCGCCATCCCGCGTCGGGGAACGGCACGGCCACGCCACAGCGGTCGGCGTCGGGGTCGCTGGCGATGACGATGTCCGCACCTTCGCGGTTGGCCAGCGCCAGGGCCAGGTCGAGCGCGCCCGGCTCCTCCGGGTTCGGGAACGCGACGGTCGGGAAGTCGGGGTCGGCGGCGGCCTGTTCCGGGACGACGATAGGCGCTGGGAAACCCGCCGCCGCGAAGGCCCTCTCGATCAGCGGTGTGCCCACGCCGTGCAGCGCCGTGTGGACGATGCGGATGTCCTTTGCCGGCCCCGGGGCGATCGGCACGATGGCGTCCAGGTAAGCCGCCACGATCTCCTCGCCGGCCCGGGCGTAGCCCTCGTTGAGCGGGATAGCTTTGGCCGAGGGGACGGCTCGGATGGCCGCCTCGATCTCCCGGTCGACGGGTGGGACGATCTGCGCGCCGTCCTGGTCGTAGACCTTGTAGCCGTTGTCCCGTGGCGGATTGTGCGAGGCGGTCACCATTACCCCGGCGGCGGCGCGCAGGTGCCGGACGGAGAACGCGAGCACCGGTGTGGGCAGCGGACCCGGCAGCAGCCGGGCGTCGAAACCGGCGGCTTGCAGTATGGCGGCGGAGTCGTTTGCGAAGTCCGCCGAGCCATAGCGGGCGTCGAAGCAGACCACCACCGGCCGGCCGGTGCGTCCGGCGGCGGTGAGCCAGGTGGCCACGCCGGCGGCGGCGCGACGCACCACGGTGCGGTTCATGCCGTTCGGGCCGGCCCGCAATGGCCCCCGCAGCCCAGCCGTGCCGAACGTCAGCTCGCCAGCGAAACGATCCTCCAGTTCAGCGTCGGCGCCACGGTCGATCAGCTCGCGCAGCTCCGCGGCGGCCGCCGGGTCGACGTCGTCTTCGATCCAGTCCAGCACCTGCTGACGGCTCACGGACGTCACCGTATCGTCGGCACGGTGTCCGCGAGTTCTGCCACCACCCTCGCCGACGTGCTTCCGTCGACGCTGGCAGCGCTGGGCGTGCCGGGCGAGCCGAACGCACTCGGGTTGCCCTCGGCGCCGCGCATCGTCGTCCTGGTGATCGACGGGTTGGGCTGGAAACAGCTGCGGGACAGCGCCGCCGAGGCGTCCTTTCTGACCGCGCTGGACGGTCAGTCGCTGGCCGCCGGGTTCCCGACGACGACGGTGGCCAGCCTCGCGTCGCTCGGCGTCGGCGTTCATTCCGGCGCGCACGGCCTCGTCGGCTACACCACCCGCCTCGACGGCCAGGTCGAGCCGGTGAATTGGCTGCGTTGGACGACCGCCCAATCGCACGTCAGCCTGCTCAATGAGGTGCCGCCGGAGCAGCTTCAGCCGCGGCCCACGGTGCTCGAGCGGGCGGAGCTAGCCGGCGTCAACGTGTCGGTCGTACTGCCCGCCGCCTTCCGGACGAGCGGGCTGACGAGAGCAGTCCTGCGCGGCGGCACGTTCATCGCGGTGCATACGGCCGCCGACATGGTCGCGTCCGTGGCCGCGGCGGTGCGCGCCCCGGCGCCGAACCTCGTCTACTGCTACCTCAGCGACCTCGACGCCATCGGCCACGTGCGGGGCTGGCGCTCGGAGGCTTGGCGGGTGCAGCTCGCCATGATCGACCATGCCGTGGCGATGCTGGCCGATCGGCTACCGTCGCACGTAGACCTGATCGTGACGGCCGACCACGGCATGGTCGACGTCGCCGATGACGCCAAGATCGACTACGACACCGAGCCGGAATTGTCCGCTGGCGTCGAGATGATCGCCGGTGAAGCTCGAGTGCGCTATCTGCATGTCGACGCTGACCAGCTCGACGCGGTCCGCGCCCGTTGGCAACACCGACTGGGCGACCACATGCTCGTGGTCACCAGAGCCGAAGCGGTGGCTCAGGGCTGGTTCGGGCCGACGGTGGGCGCGGACGCGGCGGGCCGCATCGGCGATCTGATCGTCGTCGCCAGCGGGCCGGTCGCGGTCGTGCGTACCGAGGCCGAGCACCGCCTGGCGGGGTTGCGAGCTTTCCACGGCGCCCGCACCGACGACGAGACACTCGTCCCGCTGCTGCGCCGCTGAGAGCCTCAGAGCCGGCTCACGAACTCAGCCAGCAGGGTTCCGATCCGCGCCGCGCCGACTCGGCCTATCTCCAGCACCTCGCGGTGGTCGAGCGGCTGGCCGCTGATGCCGGCGGCCGCGTTGGTGACCAGCGACATGCCCAGCACCTCGCCGCCTTCGGCCCGCACCGCGATCGCCTCCAGCGCCGTCGACATCCCGACCAGATCGGCGCCCAGGATGCCGGCCATCCTGACCTCGGCCGGTGTCTCGTACTGCGGCCCGCGGAACTGGGCGTACACGCCCTCAGGGACGCTCGGGTCGACGTCGTGCACCAGCGCGCGCAAGCGGGCCGAGTAGAGATCGGTCAGGTCGACGAACCGGGCGCCGCGCAGCGGAGACTGCCCAGTCAGGTTCAGGTGGTCGCGAATGAGGACCGCTTGGCCGACGGCAAATGTCGGGTTCAGTCCACCGGAGGCGTTGGTCAGGATGGTCACCGGGCAGCCGGCCGCCGCGGCCACCCGCACGCCGTGGACGACGGCTTCGACCCCCCGGTCCTCGTAGAGATGCGTGCGGCCCACGAAGACGAGCACCCGCTTCGTGCCCGCCTGCATCGAACGGATCCGGCCCGCGTGACCGGCTACCGTGGGCGGCAGGAAACCGGGCAGGTCGGTCACCGGGACGTCGAACAGTGTCTCGCCGAAGGCATCCAGGGCGGGCAGCAGGCCCGAGCCCAGCACCAAGGCCGCGTCGTGCCGCGCGCCTTCGGTGAGCTCCGCCAGCCGGTCCGCGGCCTGTTTGGCGAGGTCCATCGGGCCGGGCGCGGTCACGGTCAAGGACCCTAATAGGATGCCGTCCGCCAAGGCGGAGGGGGCAGCGTGACGGCCGAGGAATGGACGCTCGCAGCGTCTGTCGTGTTCTCGGGCCTCTGGTCCGGTCTCTTGGGAATGCTGACCCTGGTCATGCACCCGATGCTCTTAGCGATGAACGGCCCGGACTTCGAGAACTTCTTGCGGGCGTTCCTTCCGGTGGCGAGAAAGGCCTGGTTCAACTACGTCGGCGCGATCGGCATGGCCGTCGCGCCGATCGTCGCGCTCGTGACGCTCTGGGACGACCGGAGTTCGGCGTCGTTCGTGCTCACCGCGGTCGGCCTGGCTCTTGTGATTGTCGGTGTATACGTCGTTTCCAACGTGTGGAAAGAACCGCACTACGACGTGATGTTGGCCTGGGATCCCGCGACGATGCCGGCGGACTGGGAGGCGGGACGGCGGCGCTACCTGACGCTCAATTGGATCCAACTCGTGGCTACCTGGGCGGCGTTCGGGCTATTCCTGATGGCGCTGGCTCTCCTCTAGACGGCCACATTCGGTTCCGGCGGACGGGCCGGAATGGCACCCTGGCAGTGTGACCCGCGAGGCAGAGTCAGGGTTCGACGTCAAGGCCGTCTACGGCCCGCACGACGTCGCGCCTGACCTCGCCGATCGCCTCGGCGAACCCGGGCAGTATCCGTTCACCCGCGGCGTCTACTCGACTATGTACACGCACCGGCCGTGGACCATGCGCCAGTACGCCGGCTTCGGCACCGCGCGTGAGTCGAACGCCCGTTACCACCACTTGTTGCGGGCCGGGACTACCGGCCTCTCCGTCGCCTTCGACCTACCCACCCAGATGGGCATGGACTCCGACGCTCCGCTCTCCCACGGCGAGGTGGGCAAGGTCGGGGTGGCCATCGACTCGCTCGAAGACATGCGCCTGCTCTTCGACGGGATACCGCTGGACGAGGTGTCCACGTCGATGACGATCAATGCGCCCGCGGCCCTCCTGCTGCTGCTCTACCAACTCGTGGCCGAGGAGCAGGGCGTACCGGGAGTCAAGCTGAACGGCACGATCCAGAACGACGTGCTCAAGGAATACATCGCCCGCGGCACCTACATCTACCCGCCGGCGCACTCGTTGCGGCTGGTCACCGACACGTTCGCCTACTGCCACCGCGAGATCCCGAAGTGGAACACCATCTCGATCTCCGGCTACCACATGGCTGAGGCCGGGGCCACACCGGCGCAAGAGGTGGCGTTCACGCTGGCCGACGGCATCGCCTACGTCGAAGCAGCGATCGCGGCGGGCCTGGCGGTGGACGACTTCGCTCCCCGCCTGGCCTTCTTCTTCGTGGCGCGGACGGCTCTGCTGGAGGAGGTGGCCAAGTTCCGGGCGGCACGGCGCATCTGGGCCCGGGTCATGCGCGACCGGTTTGGCGCACAGAACCCCCGATCCCTCATGCTGCGCTTCCACACCCAGACCGCGGGCGTGCAGCTCACGGCGCAGCAGCCGGAGGTCAACTTTGTGCGAGTGGCGCTCCAGGCGCTCGGCGCGGTGTTCGGCGGGACGCAGTCGCTGCACACGAACTCCTTCGACGAGGCCATCGCGCTGCCGACCGAGAAGGCGGCCCGGCTGGCGCTGCGCACGCAGCAGGTGATCGCCTACGAGACGGACGTGACCGGCACCGTCGACCCGTTCGCCGGCTCGTACGCCATCGAGGCCATGACCGACGCCCTGGAGGCCGAGGTGGGCTCGCTGATGCGCCACGTGGACGATCTCGGCGGCGCCGTGGCGGCCATCGAACGCGGCTTCCAAAAGGCCGAGATCGAGCGCTCCGCGTACCGCGCGGCGCAGGAGATCGACCGCGGACACCGCGTCGTCGTCGGCGTCAACCGCTTCGTCCTCGACGAGGAGGAGCCCTACGAGCCGCTGCGGGTGGACCCGGCCATCGAGGTCGACCAGACCGAGCGGCTGGCCAAGCTGCGCACCTCAAGGGACGGCGACGCCGTGGCGGCCGCGCTCCAGGCCGTCCAGGAGACGGCCGCCGACCCCACCAGCAACGTCCTCTATCCGCTGAAGGACGCGCTGCGCGCGCTGGCCACGGTCGGTGAGGTCTGCGACGCGCTCCGCGCCGTATGGGGCACCTACCGTCCACCGGATCTGTTCTGAGCCTCCCGTACGTTGTTGGCGTGTCGCCGACATTGACGGGCCGCCGAATCCTGGTGACGGGAGTGAGTCGCCGCATCGGCATCGCCTACACCGTGGCCCGCGTCCTCGCTGACGCTGGGGCTGCCGTTTTCGCTACCGGCTGGGCCGGCGCCGACGCCGAGCAGCCCTGGGGCGCTGACGACACGCTGCCGGACCTGGCCGGCATCGTGTACCTGGCCGCCGACCTCGCCGAGCCCGCGGCTCCCGCTCGGGTCGTCGCGGCTGCGCACGAGGCGTTGGGCGGACTGGACGTGCTGGCCGCAGTGCACGCTCGTTCGTCGGCGCAGTCACTGGCCGAACTCGACGCCGCTGAGCTCGACCGAACCTTCGCCGTCAACGCCCGGGCCACGTTGCTGCTGGTCAAAGAGTTTGCCGCGCGTTTCGACGCAGCCAGCGGTCGTGTGATCACCTTCTCGTCCGGCCAGCACCGCGGTCCGATGCCCGGCGAGTTGCCCTACATCGCGTCGAAGGCGGCTATCCGCGAGCTGACCCCATCGCTGGCCGCGGAGCTCGGGCCGCGGGGCATCACCGTCAACTGCGTCAACCCAGGACCGGTCGACACCGGGTACGCCGACGCCGCCGCACGCACCCAGCTGGCCCGCGAACACCCGCGAGGCCGGTGGGGCACGCCCGCGGACATCGCCGCCGTCCTGGTCTGGTTGGCGTCGGCCGAATCCGACTGGCTGACCGGCCAGACCTTGGACGTCGACGGCGGCTGGTCGATCCGCACGAGGGAGGGTCGGTAGGCGCTCCGCCCGGCGATACTCTCCGTGCGTGCGCATCGACTTCTCCTCTTCACAGCGGACCAGCCTGGGTGTCGAGTGGGAGCTCGAGCTCGTCGATCTCGATACCCGCCAGCTGGTCAGCGGCTCGAACGAGATCCTGGCGGATATCTCCGAACACGGCGACGGTGTGCATCCCAAGGCCAAGCACGAACTGCTCCAGTCGTGCGTCGAGGTCATCACTGGCATCTGCCAGACCGTCGCGGAGGCGTGTGCCGACCTTGCCGAAACCGTGGCGCAGGTGGCGGGCGCCGCGGAGAAGCGCAACATCGGCGTGCTCTGCTCTGGCACCCACCCGATGACCGACTGGGTCACCCAGAAGATCACCGACAACCCTAGGTACGCCGCCTTGCTGGAACGCAACCAGTGGATGGCCCGCCAGCTCCAGATCTTCGGCGTGCACGTGCACTGCGGCATCCGATCGCCGGAGAAGGCCATCCCGATCCTCAACGCGCTGCTGAGCTACGTGCCGCACTTCCTGGCCATGTCCGCGTCCAGTCCGTACTGGATCGGCTCGGACACCGGACTGGCCTCGTACCGCAGCAAGGTGTTTGAGGCGCTGCCCACCGCCGGGCTGCCCTTCCAGCTCAGCGGCTGGGACGCGTTCGAGAGCTACATGGAGGCGCTCGTCTCGTCGCACGCCATCGAGACGATCCGGGAGGTCTGGTGGGACATCCGCCCGCACCCGGGCTTCGGCACCGTCGAGCTGCGCATCTGCGACGGTCTGCCGTCCCTGGACGAGATCGGGTGCGCGGCCGCGCTGTCGCAGTGCCTGGTGGAGCGGTTCGACCGGCAGCTGGACAATGGCTATACGCTCCCCACTCCACAACCGTGGCTGGTGCGGGAGAACAAGTGGCGTGCCGCCCGGTACGGGCTGGACGCGGAGATCATCATCGACCGGGCCGGCAACACCCAGGCCGTCCGACACGCCATCGTGGATCTGGTCGACGATCTGGCGCCCATCGCCCGGCGGTTGGATTGCGTCCATGAGATGGAGCTGATTCCGAGGCTCTTGGAGCGTGGGGCGAGCTACCATCGTCAGCGCGCCGTCGCGGCAGCGCACGGCGGTCAGTTGGAGCCCGTGGTCGACTCGCTCCTCACCGAAATGAAGGATGGCCTGAACTTATGAGCGCGTCGCCACGTGTCGGGCGCGGCATGAAGGCGAACGCCCATTGACCCTTCCGCATGAGGCGGTCGCCTCGTGGGTTTCCGAGCACGAAGCTGACCTCATCGCCTTCCGACGCAATCTGCACGCGCATCCGGAACTCAGCTGGCGCGAGCATCGCACCACCGACGCCTTGATGGCCCGGCTGCGTGGCTTCGGCCTGGATCCGACCGTTCTGCACAACGGCACGGGCGTCGTGTGCGACATCGGTTCGGGCGACACCACCGTCGCCCTCCGGGCCGACATCGACGCGCTTCCGTTGCAGGACTTGATCGACGCGCCTTACCACTCCCTGATCGACGGCGTGTGCCACGCCTGCGGCCACGACGTGCACACCGCGGCGTTGCTCGGCACGGCCGGCGCGTTGGCCGCGCTGCCCCCGCTGGCCGGACGGGTCCGGCTCATCTTCCAGCCGGCCGAGGAGGACTTGCCCGGCGGTGCGGCCAGTGTGGTGAAGTCCGGCGCCCTGGACGGGGTGTCGTACACGTTCGCGCTCCATTGCGATCCCCGGCTTCAGGTCGGACGCATAGGGACTCGGGTCGGGCCGATCACCGCCGCGTACGACAAGGTCGAGGTGCGGCTGACCGGCCCCGGCGGGCACACCGCCCGTCCGCATCTGACCGCGGACCTGTTGTTCGCGTTGGGCAAAGTCATCACCGAGGTGCCTGCCATGCTGTCGCGCCGGGTGGACGCGCGCTCGGGCATGCTGCTCGTCTGGGGCGCCGTGTCCGCGGGCGTGGCGCCGAACACGATTCCGCGCGACGGGGTGCTGCGCGGCACGGTCCGGGTGCTGGACCGCGAGGTGTGGGTGGACGCCGAATCCGAGGTGCGCACGCTCGTAGAGCAGGCCGTGGCTGGAACCGGCACCTCCGTGGAGATCGACTATGACCGAGGCGTGCCGCCGGTGGTGAACGATCCGACCGCGGTTGGCGTGCAGCGTGAGGCGGCCCGCGTGGTGGTCGGTGAGGCCGGGCTGGCGGCCACCGAGCAGAGCATGGGCGGCGAGGACTTCGGCTGGTATGGCGAGCACACGTCGGCCGCACTGGCCCGGCTGGGCGTGCGCACCCCCGGCGCGGAAGGCGCGGTCGCCGACCTGCACCAGGGCACCTTCGACGTCGACGAACGCTCGATCGCCATCGGTGCCAAGCTGATGGCCAGCAGCGCGCTGCTCGCCTTCGACGAGGGACGCTGACGTTATGCCGATCGCCGCGTACAAGGACCTGTGCATCGACGCCTCCGACGCCGGACGACTCCAGACGTTCTACGCCGCGGCGCTCCGCCTCGACGCCACCCAGGGCGAGGGTGGCGGCACCTGGCTCGCCGGGCCGACTCCGCAGCATACGGTCTGGATCAACGAGGTGCCCGAGCCCAAGTCGGTGAAGAACCGGGTCCATATCGACGTGCATTGCGTGTCGGTGGCGGAGTTGGAGGAACTCGGGGCGCGAGTGCTCGTCCCGTCCAGCCAGACCCAACGCTGGACGGTCATGGCCGATCCGGAAGGCCAGGAGTTCTGCGCGTTCGTGCGCGAGAGCACCCCTGATTACCGGCTCTACGAGGTTGCAGTGGACTGTGCCGACCCGATCCGGGTCGGCGAGTGGTGGGGCGAGGTCTTCGGCGTCCCGGTCGGCTACGCGGACGACCAGAGCTGGTGCTGGCTGGAGAACCTGCCGGGCGTCCCGTTCAGTGCGTTCTCGTTCGCGCCCGTGCCCGAATCCAAGTTGGCGAAGAACCGCGTGCACTGGGACGTGAGCGTCGACACGCTCGAGCCGCTCCTCGCCGTGGGGGCGACCGTGCTCCGTGCGCAGGACGACGAGATCGGCTGGACCGTCATGGCTGATGTTGAGGGAAACGAGTTCTGCGCGTTCCTCGGGACATAGCCAGCCCAGCCCGTGCTAGCCGAGGGGGAGGTTGCGCCGGCCGACGGGGTCACCGCAGCGCAACGCGTGCGGCCGGCGCACCGAACCGGTCACGCGGACAGGTCCACAGCCAGCGACATCGCGTGGCTGTAGAGGTCGGCCTCGGCCAGCAGCGAGTCACGTGTCG
This sequence comes from Jatrophihabitantaceae bacterium, assembly GCA_036258135.1. Taxonomy (GTDB): domain Bacteria; phylum Actinomycetota; class Actinomycetes; order Mycobacteriales; family Jatrophihabitantaceae; genus DATAEG01. Next base: position 10,816 of record DATAEG010000085.1, read on the forward strand.
ACGAGGCCTTGCGGAAGCCGTGACCCTCGCCTTCGAAGATGAGCAAGCGATGCCACAGCCCGCGCGCGGCGACGGCGTCGACGACTCGCTGGGCGTGGTGCGGCAGGCAGACGAAGTCGTCGGCGCCCTGCAACATCACCAGCGGGGCGGTGATCGAGTCGACGTGGGTGAGCGGCGACACCTCGCGGTACTGCGCGACGTCCTCGGGCGGGCCGATGAGGCTGAACATGTAGCGCGACTCGAAGTCGTGCGTGTCGCCTGCCGACCACTCCGAGGCGTCGCTGACGGGGAAGTACACGGCGCCGGCGCAGAAGACGTCGCTCTCGGCCAGGCAGGCCAGCGCCGTCCACCCACCCGCCGAGCCGCCGCGGATGGCCATGCGGGCTCGATCCACTTCGCCGGCGTCGGCCAACGCCACCGCGGCCGCCACGGAATCGTCCCGGTCGACGATGCCCCACTTGTGCCGCAGCCGTTCGCGATAGGCCCGGCCGTAGCCGGTCGAGCCGCCGTAGTCGACGCTCACGACCGCGAAGCCGCGGCTGGTGAACAGCGAGAACTGCACATCCGGGGCCGCGCCGCCGCGGCTGGTCGGGCCGCCGTGCACGTAGACGAGCAGCGGCGGCAGCGTCCCCTCCCGCGCCGAGACGTCCGGGTTCGTCGGTGGATAGAACACGACGTGGATGTCCCGGCCGTCGGGTCCGGTAAGCACCCGTGGTTGGGGCACGGAGAGGTAGGGCACGAGGTCGGCGGCCAGCGTCGTGTCAGTCAGCATCGTGGGCGCGCCCCCGTCCAGCGGCACCCTGAGCACGCATGGGCGCGAGTTCGGCGATGCGGCTGTCAACACAACCGTTCCGGCATGGACGACGATGCCGCCGCCGAACGTCGTCCACTCCGGCGCCAGCCCGACCAGGGTGCCGTCGGACGGCGACCAGATCGACAGCTGCTGGTCGCCCACGCCGTGCCGGAACACGACTCGTCCGTCCGGAAGGGCCGCGAGGCCCGATGCCCCCACCTGCCAGAGAGCGGCGGCGCATTCCTCCTCCATCGGCAGCACGCATATCGCGGTGCCGGCGTTCACGTCGATCCGGTGCAGGTTCCACCAGCCGTCCGGATCGGCCATGGCCAGCAGCGTGCCGTCGGGTGCCCACTCGAGGCCCGCCACGGACACATCGTCGGCACCGAACAGCTCGCGGGCCGGCCCGGCCACGCCGTCTGTCAGCTCGGCCACCATCAGGCGAGTGCCGTCCCACGGCATCAAGGGGTGGTCCCACCCGATCCAGGCCAGCCGCCGTCCGTCGGGGCTGATCCGAGGGTTGGCGAGGAAGTGGTGCGACCGGGCCACCTCGCGCACGTCGGAGCCGTCCAGCGCCACTGCCACGATGGCCCGCGACGTCCGCGGCGCCGGGTCGGCATCGTCTGGCCCGGTCGGATCGCGAGTCTCCTCGCGGAGACAGAGCACCGAGCCGTTGCCGACGAACTGCGGCTCGGCGTAGCACACCTTTAGTCCTGGCGGGTCCGCCGGAGTCACCGGCCGCGGTGGCTCGTTGAGAGTGAGCACGTACAGGCGCTGGTCACCGTGATGGGTGAAGACGACGTCGTCGCCGGAGACCGCGAAGGGTCGGCCGCCGTAGCCCATGTACCGGTTGCGCGCCGACCACTCCGGTCCGAGGACGTCGCGAGCGCCGGCGGCGTCCCGGCGCATCAGCCGCTCGGTCGCGGTGGCCGGGTCCGAGGCACACCACCACGTCACGTCCGGGCGGGCCTCGGACGCGGCCGGCCAGGACACGCCGCCCGAGGCGGCGGCGGCCACGTCCACCGATAGAGGAGAGGGCCATTCTCCGTAACGGGCGATGCCGGGCGCTGCGCTCACCACGACTACGGTAGGTCTTCAGGCACGTCGACGGACTCCTCGATCCTTGCGCACACGTGCTCGACCACACGGGCACGGGCGGTCGGCTTGTCATCGCCTGGGACGACGAGCCACGGCGCGCGAGGCTGATCGGTGCGGGCCAACATCTCGTCCACCGCCAGTTCGTAGGCCGCGCGCCTGTCCCGGTTGCGCCAGTCCTCGTCGGTCAGTTTCCAGCGCCGCAATGGGTCTTGCGACCGGCTCTCGAATCGGCGCAACTGCTCCTCGGCGCTGATGTGCATCCAGAACTTGACGATGATGGTGCGTTCCGCGGTGAGGGTGCGTTCGAAGTCGTTGATCTCGTCGTAGGCGCGGCGCCACTGCTCGTCCCCGGCGAAGCCTTCCACCCGCTCCACCAGCACGCGGCCGTACCAAGACCGGTCGAGCACGGCCATGCCGCCGCGTCCGGGCAGGATCGGCCAGAACCGCCCCAGGAAGTGATGCCGCTTTTCGTCGTAGGTGGGCGCGGCGAACTGAGCTACGCGGACGTGCCGTGGGTCGAGCGGCTCGACGAGGCGCTTGATGGCGCCGCCCTTGCCGCCCGCGTCCCACCCCTCGAAGACCACCACCAGCGGCGGCCCGATGGGGCTACCGAGCTGGCCGCCGAGGAAGAGCCGGAGCCGCAACATCCGCTCCTGGGCTTTCTTCAGCCGCTTAACGGCGTCCTTGTGGCTTACGCGTTCGGTCGGGTCGAAGTCAGCGAGCCGAGGCATAGCGACATGCTCGCACCGTCCGGGCAGGCCGGTCCGAACGGGTCCGGTGGAGAATCGTTTCTCGTGACGCGCATCGCGATCCTGGGCGGCGGCCCCGCGGGCTACGAGGCGGCGCTGGTGGCGATCCAGCTGGGCGCCGAGGTGACCGTCGTGGACCGGGACGGCGCCGGCGGTGCCTGTGTGCTGTTCGACTGCGTTCCGAGCAAGACGCTCATCGCCACGAGCGACGCGGTCACCGCATTCCGGGGCGCGCCGGAGTTGGGCATGCGCGCTCACCCGGGCGAGGACGTGGTCGTCGACGTCGCCACCATGAACGCTCGCATCAAGGCGCTGGCAGCCAAGCAGTCCGCTGACATCCGGGCCCGGCTGGAACGCGACGGCGTTCGCTGGCTCGAAGGCCGCGGCCGGTTCGCCGAGACGCAGCCCGCCGGCGCGCGGGCCCTCGACGTGGCGGACCGGGACGGCGCGGTCGTCGAGCGCCTCGAGTCAGACGTCGTGCTCATCGGGGCCGGGGCCACGCCCCGCGAGCTGGCCGGAAGTCCGCCGGACGGCGAGCGCATCCTCTCATGGCGCCAGCTCTACGAGCTGACCGAACTGCCCGAGCACCTGGTGGTAGTCGGCTCGGGCGTGACCGGCGCCGAGTTCGCCAGCGGGTTCAGCGAGCTTGGCGTCCCGGTGACCCTCGTGTCGAGCCGCGATCACGTCCTGCCCGGCGAGGACGTCGACGCCGCCGACGTCATAGAGCGGGTGTTCACCGCCGGCGGCGGCACGTTGGTCAAGCGGGCCCGGGCGGCCAAGGCACGTCGCACCGCCGCCGGCGTCGAGGTCGATCTGCTCAGCGGGGCAGTGGTGCGTGGCTCGCACGCCCTGATCTGTGTCGGCTCCGTCCCGGCCACTGACGACCTGGGCCTGCGTCACGTCGGCGTGGACGTGGACGAGCGCGGCTACGTCGTCGTAGACCGCGTGTCGCGGACCACCGCGCCCGGGATCTACGCCGCCGGGGACTGCACCGGCCTCCTCCTGCTGGCTTCGGTGGCAGCCATGCAGGGCCGCATCGCGATGTGGCATGCGCTGGGGGAGGCGGTGACGCCGCTGCGGCTGAAGACGGTGGCCGCCAACGTCTTCACTCATCCGGAGATCGCCGCCGTCGGCGTCTCGGCGACCGCGGTCGCGTCCGGGCAGGTGCCAGCCCGCTCGGTCATGCTCCCGCTGGCCACCAATGCCCGCGCCAAGATGCAGGAGCAGACCGAAGGTTTCGTCAAGATCTTCTGTCGCCCCGCGACCGGCGTGATCGTCGGCGGGGTGATCGTGGCGCCGCAGGCCTCCGAGCTCATCCTGCCGATCGCGTTGGCCGTGCAGCGGGGGCTGACCGTCGCCGAGCTGGCGAATACATTCTCGGTGTACCCGTCGCTGTCCGGGTCGATCACCGAAGCTGCCCGTCGGCTGATGACCCACGACGATCTCGACTGACGAAGGAGCCACGATGGCCGATCTATCTCCGCAGGCGTTGGAGCGGGCCCGCGGCGGGCAGTTGGCCGCCTCCGCCTTCGACACCCACGCGGAGACAATCGCCGCCTCGACCGCCGACGTCCCCCTCGAGCACGTCCTGGTCGCCGTCGTGTCGACGAAGTTCGAGTTCGTCGGCTCGCACGTGGTGGCCCGTGCCGAGCTCGTCGAGCGGGTTCCGGTGCTGGAGAACGGCGGCTGGGCCATGGTCTTCTCGCACGGTGCCACCGCCGACCACGTGCGGGCCCGCGCCGCGGAGATGGCCTCGCTCGCGCGGCAGCGGGCCGCGGCCATCGAACGCATCGTCGGCCGGCGAGCACCGGATGGTTAGCTAGCTGGCATGAGTGCACCATCAACGGGACCACACGGATCGGGCATGGCCGGCATTGGTGACCGGCAGCGTAGGCCCTGCCCGCGAAGGCGCGGAGCGTTCTGTGCGGAGCGGTTTCGCGGGGTGATCTGGCATGAGTGAGTTCGGCGACCAGGTCTACGAGGCGGGCAGCGATCCCGACGATGACCAAACCTATGCGGTCGAATCCGAGGACACCCTGGCCGAGATCGACACCGACGAGCTGGCCGAGACGGACTGGTCGCCGCCCGATCGCCCGCCCAAGGCCACCCGGTACGGGACCACGGAGCTGGAGCAGTTGGAGGGCGAGACGCTGGACCAGCGGTTGGCCGAGGAGGAGCCCGAGGTCTATGACGACCCGCTGGTCGAGGAGGACGTCGCTCCGCGGGCAGGTCGGCTGGTGGCTCCGGACGAGGGCGCGCACGTCGATGATGAACCCGATCTCGTCGCTACCGACGTGGGACCGGCCGGGTACGCGTCTAGCGCGGAAGAAGCGGCCATGCACGTCGTCGACGAGGACGCCCCCGAGGTCGAAGGCTGAGTCGCGAGGGTCAGCTGCGCTCGATGAGCTCGGCCACGCCCAAAGGATAGGCCGGATCGCCGCCGTCCTCGGCCTCCCAGGCGGCTGAGAGCACGGCGGCCACCCATCCCCAGGCCCGCACCTCCGCGCGGTCGAGGGTGAGCTCGGCAGCCAGCACGTCCAGCCGGACGGGCATGACCTCGGGATGATCCAGAACCTGGCCGAACGGATTCCAGAGCAGCGCGCCGACATCGAAGCCGCGCGCGCCGAGGACGCCCTTCGGGTCGATGACGACCAGGCTGCCGTCCGCCTCGCGTAGCACGTTCTCGTGGTGGAAGTCGCCGTGCAGGACGACCGGCTCCGCGCCTTGTCGCAGCTCCGCGCCGAGGTCGCGGGCCCGGTCCAGCAGACCGGCGTCGATACCGGCGGCAGGCTGGTCGAGGGCCCGCATCCACGTGGCCAGATCGCGCCACTCGGCAGTCATCGCGGGACCAGCCCAGAGCGCGCGCATCGTCTGCGCCAGCTCGGCGGTGAGCTGGGCGTCGTCCTGCCGCTCCGGCCAGCCCTCGCCCAGCTCGAACCCGTCGACTCTCTCCAGCTCGAGCAGGTCCAGGTCGTCGTCCCAGCCGAGGAGTCCGACGGCCCGCACGCGTGGCACCGACGACAGTGCGGCATAGTGCCGTAACGCATCGCGCTCCGCGCGGTAGTCGTCGGTATCGCCACAAACGGCCACTTTGAGCACCCGTTCCGCGCCGTCCGGGCGGCGCACCGGCACAAGTAGGTTCGGGCGCACCCGCCAGGCCGGACCGACCCAGGTGAGGACGTCGGCGCGGGTCAGTCTTTCAGCTCGCAAAGCACCGAGCCCGAGCTCACCACCGCGCCGACCTCGGCGGCGAGACCGGTAACGGTGCCCGACTTGTGTGCGGTGATGGGCTGCTCCATCTTCATGGCCTCGAGGACCACGATCAGGTCACCGGCGGCCACGGTGTCGCCGTCCTCGACGGCCACCTTGACGATCGTGCCCTGCATCGGAGCCGCTAGGGCGTCACCGGACGCGGCCGAGGCGGAATGGCCGCCCTTGCGTCGCTTCGGCGCGGCCTTGCGGGACGGACCGCCACCTCCGCCGAAACCGGCCGGCAGCGATACCTCGAGTCGCTTGCCGCCCACTTCGACGACGACGGTCTCGCGCGGCGCGGCCTCGTCGACGGCGCCCGTGGCGCCGTGGAACGGCTCGATGCGATTGTCGAACTCCGTCTCGATCCAACGGGTGTGGATCGTGAACGGCTCGTTGCCATCGGGAGCGAAAGCCGGGTCGGAGACCACGGCGCGGTGGAAGGGCAGCACGGTGGCCATACCGTCAACGACCATCTCGTCCAAGGCGCGCCGGGATCGCGCCAGAGCCTCGGCCCGATCGGCGCCGCGCACGATGAGTTTGGCCAGCAACGAGTCGAACGCCCCGCCGATGACGGAGTTCGCCTCGATACCGGAATCGACCCGCACGCCCGGCCCGGCGGGCTCGACATATCGAGTGACCATGCCCGGCGCCGGCAGGAAGTTGCGGCCCGGGTCCTCGCCGTTGATGCGGAACTCGAAGGCGTGCCCGCGCGGCTCGGGATCTTCGGTGAGGTGCAGGCGTTCGCCGTCGGCGATGCGGAACTGCTCGCGCACCAGGTCGATACCGGTTGTCTCCTCGGTGATCGGGTGCTCGACCTGCAGGCGCGTGTTCACCTCGAGGAAGCTGATCACGCCGTCGTTGCCGACGAGGTATTCGACGGTGCCGGCGCCGTAGTAATGCGCCTCGGCACAGATGGCCTTGGCGCTCTCGTGGATAGTGGTGCGCTGCGCGTCGGTCAGGAAGGGCGCGGGCGCCTCCTCGACGAGCTTCTGGTTGCGCCGTTGCAGGGAGCAGTCGCGGGTGCCGGCGACGACGACATTGCCGTGCTGGTCGGCCAGCACCTGCGCCTCGACGTGCCGGGACCGTTCCAGGTACCGCTCGACGAAGCATTCCCCGCGGCCGAACGCGGCTACGGCCTCCCGCACCGCGCTGTCGTACTGGTGCGGGATCTCGTCCATGCTGTGGGCGATCTTGAGTCCGCGGCCGCCGCCCCCGAAGGCCGCCTTGATGGCGATCGGCAGCCCGTGCTCCTCGGCGAACGCGACGACCTCATCGGCGTCGGCCACCGGATCCTTGGTACCGGCCACTAGCGGCGCGCCGGCGCGCTCGGCGATGTGCCGGGCGGTCACCTTGTCGCCCAGGTCCCGGATGGCCTGGGGCGGCGGTCCCACCCAGATCAGGCCGGCATCGAGCACGGCTTGCGCGAAGTCGGCGTTCTCGGCGAGGAACCCATACCCGGGGTGCACCGCGTCGGCGCCGGAGCGCCGGCCGGCGTCGACGACCTTGTCGATGACGAGGTAGGAATCGGCGGGCGTGGTGCCGCCCAGGGCATAAGCCTCATCGGCCATGCGGACGTGCAGTGCCTCCCGGTCGGGTTCGGCATAGACGGCCACGGAGCGGTACCCGGCGTCCCGGCAGGCTCGGATAACCCGGACGGCGATCTCGCCGCGATTGGCCACCAGCACCTTGCTGATCACGGGGCTGACCAGCCGGCCGACTCTGTGTGGGTCACGGCCCTCCGATCGACGCGGATCTCTCCGCCCGCGGACCCTACTCGGCCAGAGCCGTGCCACGGGGTTCGACGGGAGTGCTGGACGGCGGTCTGGGCAAATGGAAGGCCCGGCGACCGGACGAACACCCCCTGGTCGTCCGGCCGCCAGGCCCGCTTTCCCCGCAGATCCGGCGCCGGCTCCTGCGCGACCCCCGATGCTCCGCCGCGCGATGCCGTACTCGCCTGGATCATGGAACGTCCCCCGGCGTTCCGTGGCTCACCACCCGAGTTGATCAAGTATCGCCGACCGCTTCGGGAAATGCTTGCCGAGTTGATAACGAGATTGATCAACAGATGGTTACGAATTGGTAGCGGCACGGTACGCCCGTTCGGAGCCGTCACGGCTCCGCGTCCAGTTCGGTCAGCCGGGTGCGGCAGAGCTCGGTCACATTGGCGACCTCGTCCAGTGTGCGGCGCAGATCCTCCTGCCGGGCTTGCAGGTCGCTGGTGATCAGCGCGAGCCGGTCCAGGAGGGTGTGCAGTTGGCGGCGCTCGGACGAGGCGGCGCCGTCGTAGATGTCGATGATCTCGGCGATTTCGGCGAGGGACATGCCGAAGCGCTTGCCCCGCAGGATGAGCCGCAGCCTGGTCCGGTCGCGCACCGAGTACACCCGGGCGGCGCCCTGCCGTCGCGGCGAGATCAGCCCCTCGGCCTCGTAGAAGCGCAACGTCCGGGTGGTGACACCCAGCTCGTCGGCCAGTTCGCCGACGGTCCACCGCCGCTCGGAATCGGCTTTCGCTTCGACCAGCACAGGGGTATCGTACCTTTAACGTTTACGTTAACGTTAAGCACGGAGGGCGCGGTGTCCACGTTCGAGCTGGCCGATCACCACGAGACGTTCCGAAAGGTGGTCCGCGACTTCGCCGAGCGCGAGATCGCCCCGCACGTGTCCGAGTGGGACCTGGCCCACCATTTTCCGACCGACGTGGTGCGCAAGATGGGCGAGCTGGGCCTGTTCGGCCTGGCCGTGCCCGAGGAGTACGGCGGCAGCGGCGGCGACTTTACGTCCGTGTGCGTGGCCATTGAGGAGCTGGGCCGGGTTGACCAGTCGCTCGGCATCACCCTCGAGGCCGGGATGGGCCTGGGTATCAACCCGATCATGACGTTCGGCACCGAGGAGCAGAAGCAGCGGTGGGTCCCCGATCTGGCCGCCGGGCGCGCGCTGGCCGCATTCGGCCTCACCGAGCCGGAGGCAGGCTCGGACGCGGGCGCCACCAAGACCCGGGCCGAGCTGCGCGACGGTGAGTGGGTGGTCAACGGCGCCAAGGCGTTCATCACCAACTCGGGCACGGAGCTGACCTCCGTCGTCACGGTCACCGCGCGCACCGGCCCGGACGAGATATCCGCCATCCTCATCCCGGCCGGCACGCCCGGGTTCACCGTCCAGCCGGCCTACGAGAAGCTGGGCTGGCGGCTCTCCGACACCCACGGGCTCACCTTCGACGACTGCCGGGTGCCCGAGGCCAACCTGCTGGGCCGGCGCGGCGACGGCTTCCGCCAGTTCCTCGCCGTGCTGGACGACGGCCGGATCGCCATCGCCGCACTCGCCGTCGGGCTCATCCAGGCGTGTCTGGACGAGTGCCTGCGCTACGCCGGCGAGCGAAAGACGTTCGGCGCCACCATCGGCTCCCGGCAGGGCGTCGCGTTCCAGATCAGCGACCTGGCTGTGGCCGTCGAGGCGGCCCGGACGCTGACGTACAAAGCCGCGGCGCTCAAGGACGCCGGCCGGCCGCGGCCGGAGGTCAAGCGGGCAGCGTCCATCGCCAAGCTGTACTCCTCCGAGGCCGCGGTGGCCGCCGCGCGTACCGCGACCCAGGTGTTTGGTGGGTACGGCTTCATGGAGGAGTACCCGGTGGCCCGCTACTACCGCGACGCGAAGGTCTTGGAGATCGGCGAGGGCACCTCCGAGGTACAGCGTCTCGTCATCGCCCGCAGCTACGGCTTGCCTGTATGAGCCAACAGCCAGCCGAGCAACCGGCGAAGCCGCCTGACCCGATCGCGGCCGCGCGGCAGGCAACCCTGGCGCCACCCGAGCGGGCGGCGGCCAAGCTCGCGTCCCAGCACAAGCTGTACGTGCGGGACCGCATCGCTCTCCTCTTCGACGAGGACAGCTTCGTCGAGGACGGCCAGTTGGCCAACGCGCTGGCCGCCGGGCTCCCGGCGGACGGCGTGGTCACCGGTCAGGGGCTGGTCGACGGACGGCCGGCGCTGGTGGTCGCCAACGACCCGACGGTCAAGGCGGGTTCGTGGGGCCCGCGCACTGTGGAGAAGATCGTCCGCATCACCGAGCGGGCCCTGGTCGAGGAGCTGCCGGTGTTTTGGCTGATCGACTCGGCGGGCGCGCGCATCACCGACCAGGTGGCGCTGTTCCCCGGCCGGCGCGGCGCGGGCCGCATCTTCCGCAACCAGGTGGCGTTGTCCGGGAAGGTTCCGCAGATCTGCTGCCTGTTCGGGCCGTCAGCGGCGGGCGGCGCGTACATCCCGTCATTCTGCGACGTCGTCATCATGGTCGAGGAGAACGCGTCGATGTACCTAGGCTCGCCGCGAATGGCGGAGATGGTGGTCGGCGAGCACGTCAGCCTTCGGGAGATGGGTGGCGCCCGTATGCACGCCACCGTTTCCGGATGCGGCGACAACTTGGCCGTCGACGACGCTGACGCGATCGAGCAGGCCCGGCTGTTCCTGTCCTACCTGCCTACCTGCTGGCGCGAGCCGCCTCCCGAGGTCGACTGGGGCAACCCCGCGCATGAGCTCCGCGACGACGTCGTCCCGGAGACCGAGTCGGTGCCGTTCGACATGCACCTGATTATCGACGGCATCGTCGACGAGGACTCGTTCTTCGAGGTCAAGCCGTTGTTCGCGGCGGAGGTGATCACCGGGTTTGCCCGGATCGAGGGCCGGCCGGTGGGGGTCGTAGCCAACAACTCCGCGGTGCGCGGTGGGGTGCTCTTCGTCGACTCCGCGGACAAGGCCGCGCGGTTCATCTGGATGTGCGACGCGTTCAACGTGCCGTTGGTCTATCTGGCCGACGTGCCCGGCTTCATGATCGGCAGTGCTGTCGAGCGGCAGGGCATCATCCGCCACGGAGCGAAGATGATCACCGCGGTTGCCGAGGCCACCGTGCCGCAGGTCTCCGTCATTGTCCGCAAGGCGTACGGCGCCGGGTTGTATGCGATGGCAGGCCCCGGCTTTATGCCCGATGCGTGCCTGGCGCTGCCGACGGCCAAGATCGCGGTGATGGGCCCTGAGGCGGCGGTCAACGCGGTGTATGCGGCCAAGATCGCGGAGATCGCGGACCCGGCCGAACGGGTCCAGTTCGTCAGCGAGCGCCGCGCGAAGTATGAGGAGGACGTCGACCTGCTCAGGCTGGCCGCCGATCTCGTCATCGACGCCGTGATCACGCCGGCCGAACTGCGCGGCCAGCTGGCCGCCCGCCTTGCCGTCCTGGCGGGCAAGTCGCGACACTTTGCGGCCAAGCGCCACGGGATCCCTCCGACGTGAACACAGGAAAGCCATGAGCGGTCGCGAGGAGTTTCTGCTGCTGCGTGGCGACGCCTCCCCGGAGGAACGGGCGGCGATCCTGGCCGTCCTCGAGCGGCGCGACCGCGCCATGCGCCTCGCCGCCTGGCGGCGCGCCCGGCAGGCCGCGGTCACCCGCCATCCCCGTTGAACCCCGGATCATGCAATCCTCGGCCGCCTGGCGCGGCCGAGACGAGGTCGCTGAAGCGGCGGAGAAGACCGGGCAGCTAGTCCACTACCTGCGCACAGAGATGGGGTGGCGTCACCCCTCAGGACGCCACCCCAACTCCGCCGACTGACCCCATAGATGACCTCGCGGCCTACACCGAGTGGGGCCACGGCGGCAGCCCCCACGACCAAGGCAGGGGGCGACGGTCCACGGCTCAGGACTGATCCCTTCCTCGGTCGCGCGAAGAAGGTTCGGTGGCAGTCAGCGGATCGGTTTGCTGCCTGCCGGATAGCCCAGGTCCGTGAGTTGGTAGCCCAGCTCCAGGAGCATCGACCGCAGCGTCGGCAACGACAGGCCGACCACGTTGTGGTGGTCACCACCGACGCCCTCGATGAACCAGCCGCCCAGCCCGTCGATGGTGAAACCGCCCGCGCACCGCAGCGGCTCGCCCGTGCCGACGTAGGCGGTGATCTCGGCGTCGGTCACCGGCGCGAAGCTGACCGTGGTGGACGCGACCGCGGAGCGGGCCTCGTCCCGTGCGGTGTCGATCAACGCGTGCCCGGTGCGCAGGACGGCGCGTCGGCCGCGGATCGCCTGCCACTGCTCGATGGCGGCCTGGGACGTGGCCAGCTTGCCCACGGCTCGGCCATCTAAATCAAGCAGCGAGTCGCAGCCGAGAACCAGCGCCCCCGCGTCCGTCCGGCCGGCCACGTCCACCGCCTTAGCGATCGCCAGTTGCTCGACCAAGTCGGCCACCGTGTTGGCGCGGAACTCCGATTCGTCCACCGAGCTGACGACGACCTCAGGTTCGATGCCGGCGGCGTGCAGCGTGGCCAACCGTCCCGGCGAGGCCGAGGCGAGGACGAAGCGGGTCACGAGAGTTCGAGCGATTTTCCGATGAGCTCCTTCATGACCTCGGTGGCCCCGCCGTATATGCGCGTGACGCGCGCGTCCACCCAGGCACGCGCGATCGGGTACTCCAGCATGTAGCCGTACCCGCCATGCAGTTGGACGCACCTGTCGACCACACGTCCCTGAAGCTCGGTGGTCCACCACTTGGCCTTCGCGGCGTCCTCAGACGGCAGCTCGTCCTCGTTCAGCGCGTCCACGCAACGGTCGACGTAGGTCTCGGCCAGGTCGATCTCGGTGGCCATCTCGGCCATGACGAACCGTGTGTTCTGCTGGGCGCCAAGCGATTGGCCGAAGGCGTTTCGCTCGCGCACGTAGCGGCGGGTCTCCTCGAAAACCGCGCGGCAGGCGGCCACCGCACCCACGGCGATGGACAGCCGCTCCTGCGGCAGGTTGCGCACCAGCGACAGGAAGCCGTCGCCCTCTGCGCCGAGCAGGTTCTCGGCGGGGACGCGGACGCCGGCGAATGACAGTTCGGCGGTGTCCTGGGCGTGCTGGCCGACCTTGGCCAGGTTGCGACCGCGCTCGAATCCAGGCATGCCCCGCTCCAGCACGAGCAGACTGAGACCGCGGTGCCGGTCCGGCCCGGTGCGGGCGGCCACGATGACCAAGTCGGCGTGGATGCCGTTGGTGATGAATGTCTTGGCGCCGTTGACAACGTAGCTCTCGCCGTCGCGCACCGCCGACGTACGGATGCCGGCCAGGTCGGAGCCGGCGCCGGGCTCGGTCATGGCGATGGCGGTGACAAGCTCGCCCGAGGCGATGCCGGGCAGCCAGCGTGCCTTCTGCTTTTCGGTGCAGTAGGAGAGGAAGTAGGGCAGGCAGATGTCGTTGTGCAGCGTGATGCCCAGACCGGCGCCGCCGATCATGGACCACTGGACCTCTTCACCCATGATCTGGTTGAAGCGGAAGTCGGCCACGCCGCCACCGCCGTACTCCTCCGGGATGGCCATGCCGAGGAAGCCGTTGGCCCCGGCGGTGGTGAAGATCTCCCGCGGGGTGATGCCGGCGGCTTCCCACTCGTCGACATGCGGCACGGCCTCCTTCTCCAGAAACGCGCGCACCGCCTCACCGAAGGCGAGATGCTCGGATTCGTAGTGGCGCCGCTTCATGAAGCGAGGGTAGACAACAACGCGAACCCAGGGCTTATTCTGCCGCGCAACGACACCGGCCCCGCGCTGGCTCTGCTCGGAGGTCGCCGGCGCGGGGCCGTTAGTCGCCGGCCTCGCAAAGCCCGCTTCTCGAGTTAGCTCGTGCGGGCCAGCACCTGCGCCGCGGTCACGGTCGAGCCGGACTTGACGCCCGCGACGAGCGCCTTGTCGCCGGACTTGACGTCGGTGACCTTGCCGGTCTTGCCCTTGCCGAGGTGAACCTTGGTGTCGGAGTTCACTGCGAAGGTCAACGTGTAGCCGTCGGTAGCCTTGACGGTGATAGACGTCGCGCTCACCGAGGTCACCGTGCCCAAGACCGCCTCGTGCGTGACGTCTTTGTTCGTCTTCAGGTCACGGGTGACCCACTCAGCATGCTGAAGGGTCCGCAGCCGGACCAGCCCCCGGTGCCGCCGCCCGTCGTGTTTACCGTTCGGCTGCTTCTGACCGGAGCTGGGCGAGTTGCTCGGGCTCGTCACAGCGGCCAGGTTCGTCGTCGGGTGCGAGCTCTCGGCTAGTGCGTACCCGGTGCCGCCACCCACGACGGCGAGTGCGGTCACGCCGACAACAACGCGCTTGAGCGCCATGGTTCCTCCCACTCGTGTCTGACTCCCATGACTATCACCCGCCGGGATGAGCGGACTGTGCGTGTCATGTCAGGATCTCGTTAGGACTGTCCCCCGAGCGGAACAACTGGACGCTGCCGACGGGTCGGAAGCCGGCGGCCAAGAAGGCGCGCACGCTGGCCGCGTTGCCTGGCGCCACCGCGGCTACCAGCGCCGCGCCCGCAGGTACGGCCCGACGGGCGTCGGCGATCAACGCCCGTCCGACACCCCGGCCCTGGAGCTCCGCCGGCAGCTCGATGCTGATCTCGGCCAGGCCGCCCATTCCGCGGGAGAGGGTGACGACGGCGCCGTCCTTTCCGGTGCCCGGTGCCGCGGCCCACACTTCGACTTCGTCGCGGATGTCGGACGCGAATCGCGCACGAGCGTGGCTGCTGAGGTCGGGGCGAGGCACGAGTTGCGTCCTACCGGCCGTCCCAGACGCGATCAGGACGAGGTCCAGGCTGTCGATCCACCCGTTCGGCCCGGCCA
>DATAEG010000086.1:0-5647 GCA_036258135.1 Jatrophihabitantaceae bacterium
CCCGCGGATGGTGCACACCTCGACCTCGGAGGTGTACGGGACCCCCGAATCGGTGCCGATCAGCGAGACGCACGCGCTGCGCGGTCAGTCGCCGTACAGCGCGTCGAAGATCGCCGCCGACAAGATCTGTGAGTCCTACGCACTGTCCTTCGACACGCCGGTAGTCACGCTCCGGCCGTTCAACACCTTCGGCCCTCGACAGTCCTCGCGGGCCGTCATCCCGACGGTGCTCTCCCAGCTGCTCGCGGGCCACTCCGAGATCCGCCTCGGCGCCACGGCGCCCCGGCGGGATTTCACGTTCGTCACCGATACCTGCGCCGGCCTCCTGCTCGCAGGTGTCGCCGACCTTGCCCCGGGCGAGACGATCCAGCTCGGCACCGGCAGCGCGTACTCGGTGGCCGAGGTCGTCGAACTGTGCCAGCGGGTCACCGGGACGACGGCCACGATCCGGACCGAGCCGGACCGGCTGCGGCCAGAGGGCTCGGAGGTTCAGGTCCTGCTGTCCGACCCATCAAGGGCTAAGGCAAGGCTGGGCTGGGCCCCGAGCGTCTCCTTCGAGGAGGGGCTGCGACGGACTGCGGAATGGCTACGGCTCCGGGTCGATCGGAAGTCGGCAGGCCGCTACCACCGATGACATCGACGGCACGGATCCCGCTTTCCGTTCCCAATCTCGGGGCGCGCGAAAAGCAGCTGGTCCTCGAAGCCGTGGGCTCGAATTTCGTCTCGTCGGTGGGCCCGTTTGTGACGCGCTTCGAGGAGGAGTTCGCCGCCGCCGTGGGCGCCCGGTATGCCGTCGCGTGCGCGTCGGGGACGGCGGCGGTGCACGTCGGACTTCGGGTTCTCGGCGTCGGCCCGGGAGATGTCGTCGCGGTGTCGGACTTCACGTTCGTGGGCTCGTCTAATCCGGTGCGGTACCAGGGTGCGGATGTGGTGCTCGTCGACTCGGAGCCGACGACCTGGAACATGGATCCGGCGCTCCTCGCCGATGAGCTGGCCCGCCGGGTAACGACGGGCGAGCCGCTGCCCGCCGCGGTCGAGGTCGTCCACGCACTAGGACAACCGGCGAGACTGGCCGAGATTCTCGAGACCTGCGAGCAACACAACATCCCCGTGCTCGAGGATGCCGCCGAGTCGCTCGGGGCGAGGTGGTCGGCCGGCGCCCTAGCCGGCCGTCAGACCGGCACCGTCGGCCGCGTGGGCGCCTTCTCGTTCAACGGCAACAAGATTCTCACGACTGGCGGCGGCGGCATGGTCGTGACCGACGACGAAGAGTTGGCCCGCCGGGCGCGACACTTGACGACCCAAGCGAAAGTGCCGGATGTCGGCTACTTGCACGACGAGGTCGGGTACAACTACCGGCTGACCAACGTGGCTGCTGGCCTTGGCCTGGCGCAGCTGGAACGGCTGTCCGACTTCGTGGCCCGTAAGCGGCAGATCGCCGCCGCCTACGACCGCGCCTTCGCGGACACCCCGATGACGTGCCCACCACGGCTCACCGGCTTCGAGTCGACCTACTGGCTGTACTCGGTCCTGCTGCCGACCACACGCGAGCGGGACGCACTGCTGGCGCATCTTGCGGCCGCAGCCGTCGACTCGCGGACTCTGTGGCGCCCACTGCACGCCCAGCCTCCCTACCTCACGGACGCACGGGTCGGTGGGCAGGTGGCCGACGACCTGTTCGCCAGAGGACTGTCCCTGCCGTGCTCGACGAATCTGACCGACGGGCAGCAAACCCGGGTCATCGCAGCGGTACGGGACTTCCTGCGCCGCGCCGCCTGAGGCGACTGCCGAGCGTCAGTCTTCGGCGCGCTGGAATCTCGGCGTCACCCGGATGTCGGTCCGCAGGCTGTTGGCGATATAGCACTCGCGGTGACCGACCTCGGTCCAGTGCAGGAGCCGATCCTCGGCGACATCGCTGTTGACCGTGACCACGGGCGAGAGCCGGATCGCCGTGATCCAGCCGTCGGCGTCGGGCATCTCCCCGACGGCGTCGTCCACGTAATCGACGACGTCGAGACGGGCTCGCGCCGCCACCGCGAGAAACGACAGCATCTGACAACTCGCCGCCGCCATGACTAGCTGCTGCTCGGGGTTCAGCAGCGCGCCGTTGCCACCGAACGCGGCGTCCCCGGACATCCGCAGTCCCGTCCCGTCTACGACGGGGGCGATGGGCTCGCCGGCCGCGATCAGCACCTCAACGACGTGGTCGCGGTTGTACTGGCCGTACCCGACGCCGGTGGATCCTGACCAGCGCACACGGCAGCGGTACCGATGGACGTGGCTCACTCCGGTGACTTGGCGACGAGAGTGAGAACGTCATAGGTGGCGACGGTGTTGCCGTCCTGCTGGGCGATCTGAAGGTCCCAGCGGACCTCGCCGTAGTCCTCAGTCTGCCGCGCCTTCTTTTCTTTGCAGGTCATGGTCACCGTGAGCGTGTCGCCCGGGTAGACCGGCGTCAGGAAACGCAGGTTGTCCAGGCCGTAGTTGGCCAGGACGGGGCCCGGATCGGGGTCGACGAAGAGCCCCGCCGCCGCGGACACCAGGAAGTAGCCGTGCGCGACGCGGGCACCGAAGAGCGGGTTGGCGGCGGCCGCTTCCGCGTCCATGTGTGCGTAGAAGTGGTCCCCGCTGAGATCGGCGAAGCGCTCGATGTCCTCCAGCGTGACGGTGCGTGGCTCGGTGACGAGCGTGTCGCCGATCCGGAGCTCTTCGAGGTACTTGCGGAAGGGGTGGACGCCGTCGGACAGGTGCGGCGCGCCCGCCACCCATCGTCCGGCCACCGCGGCCACCATCTCCGGTGGCCCCTGGATGGCGGTGCGCTGCATGAAGTGCGCCACGCCGCGGATGCCGCCGAGCTCCTCGCCGCCTCCGGCCCGGCCCGGGCCGCCATGCACCAGCATCGGCGTGGGCGAGCCGTGCCCGGTTGAGGACTTTGCGTCGTCACCGTTCAGGACGAGCAGCCGGCCGTGGTAGGGCGCCACGCCGCGCAGCACGTCCCGAACGACATCGGGGTCGCGGGACACCAGCGACCCGGCCAGGCTGCCCCCGCCCAGCGCGGCCAGGCGGATGGCGTCCGGCACATCGCGATAGGCGATCACGGTCGTAACCGGACCGAAGGCTTCGACGCTGTGCACCACGTCCGCCTGCGGGTCGCGCGCCAGAAGCACGGTGGGCGGGAAGAACGCGCCCGTGCCGTCCGGCGGGTCTCCGCCGATGGCCACGTCCGCCACGTCGGACAACCTCTTCAGGGCACGCTGCACCTCGTCGCGCTGCGCCAGGCTGGCGAGCGCCCCCATCGTGATGCCCTCGGCGCGCGGGTCGCCGATCACGACCTTCGCCAACCGTTCGCGCAGCGCGGCGAGGACGTCGTCGACCCGGTCGGTGGGCACCAAGGCCCGCCGGATCGCCGTGCACTTCTGCCCGGCCTTGACCGTCATCTCGCGGTAGATCTCCCGGATGTAGAGGTCGAACTCCGCGGAGCCCGGGGCCACGTCCGGTCCGAGGATCGAGCAGTTCAGCGAGTCGGCCTCGGCGGTGAACCGCACGCTGTTAGCCAGCACCGTCGGGTGCGAGCGCAGTCGGGCCGCGGTGTCCGCGGAGCCGGTGAAGGCGACCGCGTCCTGTCCGGTCAGGTTCTCGAAGAGGTCACCGACCGAGCCGCAGATCAGCTGCACCGATCCCTCGGGCAGCAGGCCGGACTCGATCATGTCGGCAAAGACGGCCTCGGTCACGTACGCGGTGGCACTCGCGGGCTTCACGATGACCGGCAGCCCGGCGATGAACGCGGGCGCGAATTTCTCGAGCATCCCCCAGACCGGGAAGTTGAACGCGTCGATGAACACGCCGACGCCGCGGCGCGAGGTGTAGATGTGCTGGGCGACGAATGTCCCGTCCTTGCTCTGGATCTCGGGCGGGCCGTCGCAGAAGACGACGTCGTCGGGCAGTTCGCGGCGGCCGCGGCTGGAGTACGCGAAGAGCACGCCGATGCCGCCGTCCACGTCGAACATAGAGTCGAACCGGGTCGCCCCGGTGCAGGCCGACAGCGGGTAGTAGCGGTCCTCGCGCCGCTCGTTCAGGTACAAGGCGAGCTGTTTGAGGATGGCCGCGCGTTGTGTGAAGGTGAGGTCGGCCAACGCCGAGCCGCCGACCCTGCGCGCGTACTCGAGCATGCCGGCGACGTCGAGGCCCGTGCTGGAGATCCGGGCCACCGGCTGGCCGGTGCTTGCGTCGGGCAGCTCCACCCCCGCATCGCTCGACTCGTACCAGGCCCCGGCCGCGTAACTGCGCAACATCCGCACCATGCCCACGAACCTACCTAGTGTGGTGTGAACGATGATCTTTGACCGCCGGTGGCTTTGGTGAGTATTTCGTCGGCGGTCTTGGTCCAGATGAACGGTTGGCAGCGTTCGTTCCAGGCGTCGATGTAGGTCTCGATCGCAGCGATGAGGTCCTTGACGCTGGTGAAGGTGCCGCGGCGGATCGCCTGGCGGGTGATGATCCCGAAGAAGATCTCGACCATGTTTAGCCACGACCCGGACGTGGGAGTGAAGTGCATCGTGATCCGCCGATTCTTCGCCAGCCAGGCCTGCACGCTCGGGTGCTTGTGGGTGGCGTAGTTGTCCACGACCAAGTGCAACTTGACCCGCGGGTAGGCGCGGGCGACCTGCTTGAGGAACAGCAGGAACTCGTCGCTGCGGTGCCGGGGGTAGCAGGCGTCGGTGATCTTGCCGGTCGCGATCTCGAGTGCCGCGAACAGCGTGGTGGTGCCGTGCCGGACGTAGTCGTGGGTCGCCTTCTCCGGCAGGCCCGGGCGCATCGGCAGGATCGGCGCGGTCCGGTCCAACGCCTGGATCTGGGACTTCTCGTCGATCGAGAGCACCACCGCCTTCTCCGGCGGGGCCAGATACAGGCCGACGACGTCGCGGACCTTGGCCTCCAGCTGCGGGTCGGTGGAGAACTTGAACGTCTCGCGACGCCACGGCTGCAGTCCCCACTTGCGCCAGATCCTGGCGACCCACACGTTTGAGATGCCGCCCAGCTGATCGGCCAGCAGTCGCGAGGACCAGTGCGTCACGCCCAGCTTGTCCGGCGGCGGCTCCAACGTCGCCAGCACCACCGCGACCTCGTCCACCTGCGCCGGGCGCCCCGGCTTGGCCCGGTCATCCAGCCCGGCGATCCCCTCGGCGGCGTAGCGCTTCTTCCACCCGATCACCGTCGGCTTGGACACCCCGACCCGATGCACGATCTCGTTCGTCCCGACACCCTCGTCGGCCAACAGCACAATCCGCGCCCGCTGCGCCAGACCCGCCGGCAACGACGGCGTCCGCACCCAACGGCTCAACTCCGCACGGTCCTCGGCGGGCATCTGCACAGCCACAGCCAACGACATACACCATGCTACCGCGAAGTAAAGCTACTTCATTCACACGACACTAGGGCAGCGGTCGATCAACTCGCGAAGTCCCCCGACCGAGCGTCAGCTACTGCACTCGTCCGTCTGCTTGACGAGCACTCGGCGATGCCCATCACCAGCCCGAATCTGCAAGACTACGCGGAGCGGCTCCGCAGCCTTGAACTAGCAGAGCCGGGATCGCGCGACGCTGACCGACCGGCAACTACGGCTCTCCGGACCGACATCGTCGCGATG
>DATAEG010000087.1:0-1694 GCA_036258135.1 Jatrophihabitantaceae bacterium
CGTTCCGCGACGACGCGGCCACCGGTGCGCATGCTGCCGTCGTCGGCTACCCGGGCAACGGGCCGTTGCGCACCGAGCCCGCGCGGGTCCGTGGTGAGTATGCCTTGCTGGGCAGTGACATCTACGACGACGAAACCGTCACCCGCGACGTGCTCTCCATGCGAGGCGAGATCCGCCCCGGAAATTCCGGCGGGCCGCTGGTCGCGGACGATGGGTCCGTGTACGGAGTGGTGTTCGCGGCCTCGCTGACCGACCCGGACACCGGGTACGCCTTGGCGCCCAGCGAGGTGGAAAGTGCGCTTGAGGCCGCCGACGCAGCCACCGATCCCGTCCCGACCGGTGGGTGCGTCTGATCCGCGGATCCGTCATCGAGAAATCGGAGACGGGACCGTACCGAGCCAGTCGAGGACCTCGTCGGTGACGCGGTCGGGCGCCTCCTCGTGCGGGAAGTGGCCAACCCCGTCGAAGCGGACGAAGCGGTGCGGGCCGGTCACGTGCCGGTGAGAGTGAGCAGCGGCGCGCGCGACGACGGTCCGGTCAGCGCCTCCGTGTACCTGCATGACCGGCACGGCGATGGGCTCCGCCATCCGGATGGCGAACCGTCGGCCGTCGGCGCGGGCCATCGAACGCACGGCCCAACGGTGGTATTCCAGTGCGCAGTGCGGCGCCGGCCACAGCCGCATGGCGGCGCGGTAGCGAGCAGCGGCCTCACCGTCGGGGAAATTGGACTCCGGTCCGACCCACCGCCGTAGCAGCGTCTCGACGTACGCGGCGTCGTTGGCGACCAGACGGCGCTCCGGAAGGGCGGGCGTCTGGACACCGAGCAGGTGCCCGGCCTGACGCCGGCCGCTGAGTAGGTGGTGACGGAGCTCCAAGGGGTGCGGCATCGAGAGAACGGCTAGGGCCGCGACGTGGGCTGGTCGCAAGGTTGCCGTCGCCCAGGCAACGTAGCCACCCCAGCCGTGGCCGATGAGTACGGCCTGTTGCTCACCCAGCGACCGCACCACTCCGGACACGTCCGCGGTCAGCGTGGCCGGATCGTAGCCCCGCGGTGTCTTGTCGCTGCCGCCGTACCCGCGTAGATCCATCGCGACGGTCCGCCAGCCGGCTGCCGCCAACTCCGGCAGCTGGTAGCGCCAGGCCCACCAGAACTCCGGAAAGCCGTGCAGAAGCACGATCAGCGGGCCGTCGCCCATCGACGCGACGTGAAAGCGCGCACCGTTCGCGGCGATGTAACGGTGCTCCCACGGACCGGGAACGTCGACAGTGTCGCGAAGAGAACCGTTGCCGTTCACGTCTCGGTGTCGTGGCGAAGTGCCTGCCCGACGCGGGCGGCGGCTCGCTTGGCCCGCTCTGGGCCTTGGATCTGCTCGAGCCGGCGGCGGCCGAGCAGGACCAGGATCGCGGCCACGATCAAGTAGAAGACCGCCACGATCAGAAACGCCCAGCCTGGGTGCAGGCCGAGCGCCACCAAGCCGTAAGCCAACGCGATGGAGATCAAGACGACCGCGAGCAGGGCGAGGAACGCTGCGGCTCCCAGCATGCCGGCGCCGGCGCCGGCGCGTCCGGCGCTTTCGCGCAGCTCCGCCTTGGCGAGCTCTAGCTCTCCGCGAACCAGCCTCGTGATGTCCTGCTGGATCCCGGCGACCAGCGTGCCGATGGAGGCGTCGGAGTCGGTGCCGGGGTCGGTCGGC
>DATAEG010000088.1:0-12495 GCA_036258135.1 Jatrophihabitantaceae bacterium
CCCAACGACCTCGGCCGGGTGTGCACGCCGGGTTCGGTACACGTGATCGAGTTCGGCGTGGTCGAGAAGTACAGCAACGTCTCGCACATCGTGTCGACCGTCACCGGCGAGGTGGGCGCGGGCGCCGACGCCTTCGACGTGTTCACCTCGGCCTTCCCGCACGGCACGGTGACCGGGGCGCCGAAGGTGCGCGCGATGGAGCTGATCGAGGAGCTCGAGCCGGTGCGGCGCGGCATCTACTCCGGCGCGCTCGGCTACCTCGACCCGGCCGGGGACATCGACATGGCGATCTGCCTCCGCACCGCCGTCATGGTGCCGCGAGCACCCGGGTGGACGGCGTACGTGCAGGCCGGTGCGGGTGTCGTCGCCGACAGTGTCCCGGAGCTGGAGGAGAAGGAGACGCAGAACAAGGCGCGGGCGGTATTGCAAGCGGTGGCCACCGCGGAGACGCTTCGGTCGATCTGATGGACGCGCGTCGCGGCCTGCGCTACACGGTGGTCTCACTGGCGGCCGCGGCGCTCGGCGGCGGCCTGGCCCTGCTCGCCTCCGGCCGGGCCTGGGTCACCGTGCATGTCGACCGGCCCGCGCCCCTGCCGGACCTCTCCGTCGGTCTGACCGGTCGCACCCTCCAGGCCGCGGTGCCGGGGCTGGCGGTGGTGGCCCTGGCCGGCGTGGTCGCGCTGCTGGCCACCCGCGGCCCCGCCCGCCGGATCGTCGGCGCGGTGATCGCTCTGGCCGGCGTCGCCCTGGCCATCGCCGCCGCCGGCGCCGGCTCGGTGTCGCCCGGCGAGGCCCGCCGTCTGGTGGCCGACACCCGGACCGGTTCAGTGCTCGAACCGACCGCGCCGTTGCGTTTGGTCAGCCATCAGGTCTGGCCGGCTCTGGCCGTCATCGGCGGGTTGCTCGTCGTGGCCGGGGGAGTGCTGGCCGCGCTGGGCTGGACGGTCGGTGCCGGGCTGGGGCGGCGGTACGAGGCACCCACGACGGCCACCGGCCCGCCCGCGTCCGACGAGAGCGACTTGGCCCTGTGGCAGCGCCTCGACCGCGGTGACGACCCCACCGCCCGAACACAATCCTGACATTGGGGTCGGCGGATCGCGGCCGGGACTGCGTATCGTCCCATCCGCCATGGCCAGTTCGAGTTCCGGAGCCGCCGGCTCCCCGCCGCCTGCCCGCGGCCTGATCCTGGTCGTCGAGGACGAGCCGGTGATCTCCGACCTCATCCGCATGTACCTGTCCAACGCCGGGTACGGCGTGCAGGTCGAGCGGGACGGCGACGCCGCGCTGGCCGCAGTCGCCCGTCTGCGTCCGGCCGCCGTGGTACTTGACGTCGGCCTGCCGGGGACAGACGGCATCGAGGTGTGCCGGCGGATGCGGGCCGCCGACGACTGGACCCCGGTCGTGTTCGTCACGGCGCGCGACGACGAGGTCGACCGGGTGCTCGGCCTGGAGCTGGGTGCCGACGACTACGTGACCAAGCCGTTCTCCCCGCGCGAGCTCGTCGCCCGGATCGGTACCGTGCTGCGTCGAGCTCGCGGCGCCAGCGCCGCGGATGCGCCCCTCGAGCTCGGCGCGGTGCGGCTGGACCCGGCCGCGCACCGGGTCACCGTCAACGGCGCCGAGGTGGCGCTGACTGCCACCGAGTTCGATCTCCTCGCGTTCCTCATGCGCCGGCCGGGTCGGGTGTTCAACCGCGAGCAGCTGCTCAGCGAGGTGTGGGGCTACGCCCCGGCGGCCAGCATGCGCACCGTCGACGTCCACATCGCGCAGGTGCGCGGCAAGCTCGGTGCCGCGAGCCCGGTGCGGACGGTCCGCGGGGTGGGCTATTCGGCGGAGGAGCCGGGCTGATGAGCCAGACCCAGCCGTTGCCTCGTCCGGAGCTGGTCGGTGGCACCCGGCGACGGCGCGGCAGCCTGGCCATCCGCATCATCGTCACCACCACGGCCGTGGCGGTGCTCGCCGGGCTGTTGACCGCCGTCATCGCGGGCGGCCTGTTGCGGGCCAACAGTGAGAAAAAGGCACGCAACGCACTCAAGCGGGTGGCCAACGCGGCGCAGGCGGTCAGCGACGGGTCCGCGGGCACTGCCGGTCAGGCGCAGACCCGGGCCTTCCTAATGAAGCTGACCGTGCCTTATGCGGTGATCAACAGCAACGGCCGAGTCACGGGACGGCAGGTGGCCCGCTTGGCCGTGACGCCGACCGACGTCACCCATGTCTTGGCGGGACAGTCCGTCTCGGCCGTCCGCCACGTCGCCGGTCGGGTGGTGTACATCGAAGCGCGGCCCACCCCGACCGGCGGGATTGTGGTCGCACAGCGCCGCGCCGACGCGCCCGGCTTCGGCCCCACCGAGCAGCGCCGCCTGCTGGTGGCGTTGCTCATCGGTGTGGCCGTAGCCGCATTGGTCGGTGCGCTCGTGTCGGGTGTCCTGGCCCGGCCGCTGCGCCGCACCGCCGCCGCGGCCCGGGCTCTCGCCGCCGGGCATCGGGAAGTGACTGTCGAGCCCGGCGGCCCAGCGGAGATAGCCGACGTCAGCACCGCAGTGAACCAGCTCTCGCAGTCGCTGACCTACTCCGAGGCCCGGCAGCGCGACTTCCTGCTCTCGGTGTCACACGATCTGCGCACGCCGCTCACGTCGATCCGCGGGTACGCCGAATCGGTCGCCGACGGTGTCGCCACCGGCTCGCAGGCCCAACAGGCTGCCGGTGTCATCCTCGCCGAGGCGCAGCGCCTGGAACGGCTCGTCGCGGACCTGCTCGACCTGGCCCGGCTCGGGGCAGTCGACTTCCGCGTCGACATCGGTCCAGTGGACCTCGGTGGGTTCGTCGACGGCGTGGCCGCCGCGTGGCTTCCGCGCTGCGCGACCGCGGGAGTGGCGTTCCACGCGTACCGCCCGCCCGGACCGCTCGTGGTGCCCACCGATGGAGTGCGGCTGCGCCAAGCCGTCGACGGGCTGCTGGAGAACGCACTCCGCGTCGTGCCGACGGGCGCGCCGATCGTCGTCGAGGCGTACGCCGACGGGTTCGGCGGTGGCGTCGTGGAGGTGCGCGACGGCGGCCCGGGGCTCTCCGATGCCGACCTCGCCGTTGCCTTCGAGCAGGGCGCCCTGTTCAACCGCTACCGCGGCGTGCGCGAGGTCGGCACCGGACTCGGCCTCGCCATCGTGGCCGGCATCGTGGCGCGATTGGGCGCGCGTATCGATGCCGGCCACGCTCCCGAGGGAGGCGCGCGGTTCACCATTTCGCTCAGACCCGCGCAGGGGCCCCCGGTAGGTCCCAGCTAGCATCGGTGGGCAGTCGCAACCGACCGAGGGGCCAGCTACGTGACCGTGCTCGACGAGATAATCGCGGGGGTCCGCGAAGACCTGGCGGCACGCGAGGCGCGGGTCCCCATCGATGACATCAAGTCGGCGGCGCAGTCGGTCCCGGCGCCACGCGATGCTTTCGGCGCTCTGTGCGCTCCGGGCGTGGCGGTCATCGCCGAGGTGAAACGGCGCAGCCCGACCCGCGGCGAGCTGGCCCGGATCGAGGATCCAGCCTGGCTGGCCGCGCAGTACGAAGCCGGCGGCGCCCGGGCGATCAGTGTTCTCACCGAGCAGCGGCGGTTTGGCGGCTCGTTGGACGACCTGCGCCAGATCCGCGACCGAGTCGAGATCCCGGTGCTGCGCAAGGACTTCGTCGTCTCGTCGTACCAGGTACACGAAGCGCGCGCGTACGGCGCGGACATCGTGCTGCTCATCGTCGCCGCGCTGGAGCAGAACGTGCTCATCGGCCTTCGTGAGCGGGTGGAGAGCCTCGGCATGACCGCCCTGGTCGAGGTGCATGACGAGGACGAGGCCAGCCGCGCGCTGGACGCCGGAGCGCGGGTGATCGGCATCAACGCCCGCGACCTGCGCACGATGTCGCTGGACCGGTCGGTCTTCGAGCGGGTGGCGCCCGGCCTTCCCTCGGACGTAGTGAAGGTTGCCGAGTCAGGCGTGCGCGGGCCGCTGGACCTGATCGAGTACGCCTCCGCCGGCGCCGACGCCGTTCTGGTGGGCGAGGGGCTCGTGGCCGCACCCGACGCGCGGCAGGCGGTGGCCGACCTGGTGACGGCCGGCGCCCACCCGGCCACGCCGGGCGGCGGCCGATGAGTATGGCAGCGGCGTTTGGGCGATGGCGGGGCTGAGCGTCAGCCTGCTTCGTCCCGTCCAGTTCCGGAGTCCGTAGTGACCAATGACCTGACCCTCCTTCCTGATGCCCGCGGCCACTTCGGCCGCTACGGGGGACGCTTCGTCCCGGAAGCGCTCATCGCCGCCCTCGACCAGCTCGACGCCGAGTTCGCCGCCGCGCGCCGCGACCCCGAGTTCACCCAGGAGTTGAACCGGCTGCTCCGTGACTACACCGGGCGGCCGTCCCCGATCACCGAGGCGCGCCGGTTCGGCGCCGAGGCCGGCGGCGCGCTCGTCCTGCTCAAACGCGAGGACCTGAACCACACCGGCTCGCACAAGATCAACAACGTCCTGGGCCAGGCGTTGCTGACGAAGCGGGTAGGCAAGACGCGGGTGATCGCCGAGACCGGCGCCGGGCAGCACGGCGTGGCGACGGCGACAGCCGCCGCCTTGTTCGGGCTCGATTGCACGGTCTACATGGGGGAGGAGGACACCCGCCGGCAGGCCCTGAACGTGGCGCGGATGCGGTTGCTCGGCGCCGACGTGATCTCCGTGACGACGGGTTCGCGCACCCTGAAGGACGCCATCAACGAGGCCTTCCGCGACTGGGTCAGCACCGTCGAGACCACCAACTACGTGTTCGGCACCGTGGCCGGCCCCCACCCGTTCCCGCTCATCGTGCGCGAGCTCCAGCGGGTGATTGGCGACGAGTCCCGCGCCCAAGTGCTGGAGCGCACTGGGCGGCTGCCGGACGCGGTGCTGGCCTGCGTCGGCGGCGGGTCCAACGCCATCGGCATCTATGCCGCCTTCCTGCCTGACGCCGACGTTCGCCTCATCGGGCTCGAGGCCGGCGGCGAGGGCGTCGACACCGGACGTCATGCCGCCTCCATCAGCGCCGGCTCGCCCGGTGTGCTGCACGGCGCCCGCTCGTACCTGCTCCAGGACGAGAACGGGCAGACCCGGGAGTCACACTCGATCTCGGCCGGGCTCGACTACCCGGGGGTCGGGCCGGAACACGCCTACCTGCACGACATCGGCCGCGTGGAGTACTGGTCTGTCACCGACGCCGAGGCGATGGACGCCTTCGCGCTGCTCAGCCGGACCGAGGGGATCATCCCGGCCCTCGAGTCGGCGCACGCGCTGGCCGGATCCCTCCGCGTCGGCCGGGAGCTCGGGCCGGACGCGGTCCTGCTGGTGAACCTTTCCGGCCGCGGTGACAAGGACGTCGAGACCGCGTCCAAGTACTTCGGCCTGGACAAATGACAGCGCTGTCTGACGCGCTGGCCAAGGCACGCGCGGAGGACCGGGCCGCGCTGGTCGGCTACCTGCCGGTGGGCTACCCGAGTGTCGAGGCGTCGATCGAGTGCATGCGTGCCCTGGTGGACGGCGGGGTTGACGCCGTCGAGGTCGGCGTGCCGTACAGCGACCCGGGTATGGACGGGCCCGTCATCCAGCAGGCCGTCGACCCCGCGGTGCGCGCCGGCGTCGGCATGCGGGACGCCCTCCGCGCCGTGGAGGCTGTGGCCGTACTGGCACCGGTCGTCATCATGACCTACTGGAACCCGGTGGAGCGCTACGGCGTGGCCGCCTTCGCCCGCGACCTCGCTGCCGCGGGCGGCAGTGGTGCGATCACGCCGGACCTGATCCCCGACGAAGCCGCGGACTGGCTGGCCGCCTCGGATGAGCATGGCCTGGACCGGGTGTTCCTGGTGGCTCCGTCGTCCACCGAAGTCCGTCTGGCCGCCACCGTGGATGCCTCGCGGGGTTTCGTCTACGCCGCGGCCACGATGGGCGTCACCGGCGCCCGCGCCGCCGTGGATCAAGCCGCCCAGCAGCTGGTGGCCCGGGTGCGCCGGCTGCGGCCGGCCGCGACGGTATGCGTCGGGTTAGGTGTGTCGACGGCGGCCCAAGCCGCCGAGGTGGCTGCCTTCGCCGACGGCGTCATCGTCGGGAGCGCCTTCGTCCGCTGTGTGTTGGACGCCGCCGACGACCACGTCCGGCTGGCCGCCGTCGCGCGGCTGGCCGGTGAGTTGGCCGTCGGCGTGCGCACTACCCATTAACCGCCCGCTGTCGGAGTGACGGCTGAGCGCGGGGTAGAAATTGCGCATGACGCTGAGCTCCGAGGCCCCGACCGTATGGCTCACCCCGGAGGAGATGGACGCGGCCCGGGAACGCCTGCCCATCCTGTACGTCGACGCCATACCGGTCCGACTGGACCCGGCGGGCGGCCTCAACTCCGTGGGCTTGCTGCTGCGCGTCACGGGAGCGGGGGAGATCGTCCGGTCCCTGGTGTCAGGCCGGGTGTTGTACGGCGAGCGGGTACGTGCGGCGCTGCTGCGCCACATCGAGAAGGACCTGGGGCCGCTCGCGCTGCCGCGGGTGCCACCGTCCCCGCAGCCATTCACGGTGGCCGAGTACTTCCCGACGCCGGGCGTGACGCCGTTCCACGACCCACGCCAGCACGCGGTGTCGCTGGCCTACGTCGTCCCGGTGGAGGGTGACTGCGAGCCGCAGCAGGACGCGCTGGAACTGAACTGGTTCAGCCCGGCTGAGGCGCGTGATGCGGGCTTGCAGGCCGCGATGGGCAACGGCCAGGGCACGTTGCTTCAACAGGGCCTGGCTCATCTGGGGTACTGACCGCAGTGCTGATCCGAGCGGCCCGGGCGGAGGACGGTGCCGGCTGCGCCGCCATCTACGCTCCGTTCGTCACCGAGACGGCGGTGTCGTTCGAGACCGAGCCGCCCACCGCGGCGCAGATGGCGGAGCGGATCGCGAGTTGCCTGCGCACCCACCCGTGGCTCGTCGCCGAGGACGACGATGAACTTCTCGGCTATGCGTATGCCACCGCGCACCGACAGCGCCCCGCCTACCAATGGGCCGCCGAGATGTCGGTGTACGTCGCGCCGACGGCGCGGCGCCGGGGCGTGGGACGCGCTTTGTACAGCCGCCTTCTCGCCGACCTGACCGGCTTCGGATACCGTCTCGCGCTCGCCGGCGTCACGCTGCCCAACCCTGCCAGCGTGGCGTTGCACGAGGCGATGGGGTTCGAGCCGGTGGGCGTCTACCGCGGCGTCGGTTACAAGCTCCGCGCCTGGCACGACGTGGGCTGGTGGCAGCGCGCCATCGGCGCCGGGACCGCCGACGTCCCCGCGCCGCCGGCGCCGCACACGCCGATCAGCGGGTGAGGATCAGCTTTCCGGTGGTCCGCCGGTTCTCCAGGTCGTCGTAAGCCCGGGCGACGTCCTCCAAGGGGTACCGGCCGCCGATCTCCACGCGCAGCGTCCCGGCCGCGAGTGAGCCCAGCACCTCCTCAGCGCGCCACAGGAACTCGTCGCGGGTGCGCAGGTAGTGAGCGATCGTGGGCCGGGTCAGGTACAGGGAGCCGCCGCGGTTGAGCCGCTGTGGATCGAACGGCGGTACCTGGCCGCTCGAGCCGCCGTAGAGGACCATCATCCCGCGCGTGGTCAGCGAGGCCAGCGAGGCGTCGAGGGTGTCCTTGCCGACGCCGTCGTAAACCGCGCTCATGCCTTCCCCGCCGTTGGCCGCGCGGATCGCCTCGGCCAGCGCCTCGCCCGAGACCTGTGTGTAGTCGATCACGGTATCGGCGCCAAGATCACGGACCTTGGCTGCCTTCGCCGCCGTCGAGGTGGTGGCGATGACGCGGGCGCCGCGCGACTTCGCCATCTGGACGAGAAGCTGCCCCACCCCACCCGCCGCCGCGTGGATGAGCACCGCGTCCCCCGATTGCACCGGGTAGGTCGAGGAGATCAGGTACTGCGCGGTTATGCCCTGGAGCATGACGGCGCCGGCCAGCTCGGCGTCGACGCCCTCCGGGACCACTGCCGCGACCGCGGTGTCGACCACGGCGTAATCGGCATGACTTCCCCGCGCGTCTACCCACGCCAGTACGGTGCCGACCTCGACGTCCCCGACATCCGGACCCAAACCCTCCACCGTCCCAGCGCCTTCTGTGCCGAGCCCGAACGGGGTGTCGACCGGGTAGACGCCTTGGCGCTCGTAGACGTCCTTGAAGTTGAGGCCCGAGGCGGACACCTGCACCAGGACCTGTCCCGGGCCGGGCTCAGGGACCGGCAGGGCCTGGATCTCGAGTACGTCCAGCCCGCCGGGCTTGGTCACGACGACAGCACGATTCGACTCGGCCATGTGCCGACACTAGTGTCCGCTGTTCATAGCGATCCCCTCAGCCGCGGCCACTACCGTGGCAGCGTGGTGAGCCCGGCGATTCCCAGCCCGACGCACAGCGTGTGGCATCTCGGTCCGGTACCGATTCGCGGCTACGCCGTGTGCATCCTGGTTGGCATCCTCGTCGCGGTCTGGCTGACCGACCGGCGCTGGCGGGCCCGCGGCGGCGCGCCGGGCGACGTCGGCGACGTGGCCGGCTGGGCAGTGGTGTTCGGCATCCTGGGCGGCCGGATCTACCACGTCCTCACCGACCCGGAGCTGTACTTCAAGCACGGCGAGGACGCCGTCAACGCTCTCAAGATCTGGGACGGCGGGTTGGGCATCCCGGGAGCCATCGCGCTGGGCACCGTCGGGGCGTGGATCGGCTGCCGTCGCCACGACATGAGGCTGTCCAGCTTCGGAGACGCCGCCGTGCCCGGCGTGGCCTTCGCCCAGGCCATTGGACGCTTGGGCAACTGGTTCAACAACGAGCTGTACGGCCGGGCCACGACATTGCCGTGGAAGCTTGAGATCCACCAGATTGACGTCACGTCCGGTAAGCCGGCGCTTGACGCCAACGGCAATCCGGTCGTGCTGGGCTACTTCCAGCCGACGTTCCTGTACGAGGCCCTCTGGGACCTGGCGTTGGGTGTGACGCTGATCCTGCTGGACCGCCGGTTCCGGATCGGGCGCGGCCGGCTGTTCGCGCTATACGCGATGGGGTACTCGGTCGGCCGGTTCTGGGTCGAGCTACTGCGCTCCGACCACGCCAACCACCTGCTCGGCCTGCGGGTGAACACCTGGATGTCGCTGATCGTCTTCGTCCTCGGCGCGGCCTGGTTCGTAACCCATCGCGGACCGCGCGAGGAGAGCGTCTACACCGGACGCCGGGCCCGCCGACACCTGGCCGAGAAGCGTGCGGAAGCCGAGCGCACCGCGACCGACTGACCTTCCCTCCGCCCGTCCATCCGCCCACATTCGAACCGCCGAAGGGGAGGTTGTGCCGGTCGAGGGAGACCTCTGATTGCCTTGCTCGGCGTGTCGCCGCGGATACCTCCCCCTGGGCGGGCCGCAGCGCGGTGCGGGTAGCCTGCACACGCAGCACCTCATCGGGCCGGCGCCGTCCCGACCGCATGCACGTCACGGTTGGCCGAGGAGGTCGGGTTGGTGCCGTTCAGCGCGCTCCCCGGTCCCACGGGGCTGTACGACCCGGCCAACGAACACGATTCCTGCGGTGTGGCTCTACTCGCCGATCTGCACGGCCGGCCGTCCCATCAACTCGTCAGCCAGGCGCTCGTCGCCTTGCGCAACCTCGTCCACCGCGGCGCCGCCGGCGCGGAGTCCTCCAGCGGTGACGGCGCCGGGATCACCCTCCAGGTCCCGGACGAGTTCCTGCGCGACGTCGTCGACTTTCCGCTACCACCCTTCGGCACTTATGCGGTCGGTACGGCCTTCCTGCCGGTCGATCCGGACGCGGCCGCGCACATAACGAAGTTGATCGAGGACGTGGCCCGGGCCGAAGGTCTGCGGATGCTCGGCTGGCGCGACGTCCCCACCGATCCCACCGGGGTCGGTCCGACCGCGCGGAGCGTGATGCCTGCGTTCCGGCAGCTGTTCCTGGCCGGCCCGGACGGGGTCGAGGGCATCGAGCTGGAACGGCTTGTCTTCTGCTTCCGCAAGGTGGCCGAGCGCCGCGCCCGGGAGCGCGGACAGGAGCTGTACTTCCCGTCCCTGTCGACCCGCACGCTTGTCTACAAGGGGATGCTGACCACCCACCAGCTCCAGACCTTCTACCCCGACCTCAACGACCCGCTTCTGACCAGCGCGATCGCGCTGGTGCACAGCCGGTTCTCCACCAACACGTTCCCGTCCTGGCCGCTGGCCCATCCGTTCCGGCTCATCGCCCACAACGGCGAGTTCAACACGATCAAGGGCAACCGGAACTGGATGAGCACCCGCGAGGCCATGCTGGCCTCCGATGTCCTGCCCGGCCCGCTGGCCCGGTTGTTCCCGATCTGCACGCCGGAGGCCAGCGACTCGGCCTCGCTCGACGAGGTGCTCGAGCTGCTGCACCTCGCCGGACGCAGCCTGCCGCACGCCGTCCTAATGATGATCCCGGAGGCGTGGGAGCACGCCGACCAGATGGACCCGGCGCGGCGAGCCTTCTACGCATACCACGCCTCGCTCATTGAGCCGTGGGACGGGCCCGCCTGTGTCACCTTCACCGACGGCACGGTCATCGGCGCGGTGCTCGACCGCAATGGCCTTCGGCCGGGGCGCTGGTGGCGTACAGCCGACGACCTTGTCGTGCTGGCCAGCGAGGCCGGTGTCCTCGAGATCGACCCGTCCCAGGTGCTGGAGAAGGGCCGGTTGCGGCCCGGCCGGATGTTCCTGGTGGACACCGCTCGCGGCGCCATCGTCGACGACGACGAGCTAAAGGCCGAGCTCTCGGCGGAGCTGCCGTACGCGGAGTGGCTGCACGCCGGACTGGTCACGCTGGAATCGCTGCCCGCCCGCGAGCACATCGTCCACACCCATGAGGCCGTGACTACCCGGCAGTTGATCTTCGGCTACACCGAGGAGGAGCTTCGGCTGCTGCTCGCCCCGATGGCCGCTGGTGGTGTGGAGCCGCTCGGGTCGATGGGCACCGACACGCCTCTAGCCGGTCTCTCGGAACGGCCACGGCTGCTCTACGACTACTTCACCGAGCTGTTCGCGCAGGTGACCAATCCGCCGTTGGACGCGATCCGCGAGGAGCTGGTCACCTCGCTGGGCGGCACGATCGGACCGGAGTGGAACCTGCTCGACCCGGGCCCGCGGTCGTGCCGTCAGCTTGCCCTGCCGTATCCGGTGATCGACAACGACGACCTGGCCAAGATCTGGCAGATCAACGCCGACGGCAACATGCCCGGCTTCCAGTGCGCGTTGATTGACGGGCGCTACCGGGTGCACGGTGGCGGCCCGGCGTTGGCGGGTGCGTTGGCCCGGGTACGCCGCGACTGCACGGCGGCCATCGCCGGCGGCGCCCGCATCCTCATCCTCTCCGACCGCGACTGCGACGCCGAATACGCGCCCATCCCGTCCCTGCTGTTGGTATCGGCGGTGCACCAGCACCTCATCCAGGAGGGCAGCCGGACCCGGGTCGGGCTGCTGATGGAGAGCGGCGACTGCCGCGAAGTACACCACGTGGCGCTGCTGCTGGGCTTCGGGGCGGCGGCGGTCAACCCCTACCTGGCGTTCGAGACGGTCGAGGACGTCGTCACCCGAGGCACGCTCACTGGCATCGGCCGGCAGCAGGCGGTGCGCAACTACGTCAGGGCGCTGAGCAAGGGCGTGCTCAAGGTCATGAGCAAGATGGGCATTTCGACGGTGGCGTCCTACACGGGCGCCGGCGTGTTCGAGGCCTTCGGTCTCGACCGCGCCCTCGTCGACGCCTACTTCCCGGGTACCCGGTCCAGCGTCGGCGGCGCCGACCTCGACATCCTGGCCGAGGAGGTGGCCCGCCGGCACGCGGCCGCGTATCCGGTGGTGGCGTCCGGACGCGCGCACCGGCGCCTGGACGTGGGCGGCGAGTACCAGTGGCGCCGCGAGGGCGAGCTGCACCTGTTCAACCCCGAGACGGTCTTTCTGCTTCAGCACGCCACCCGGGAGCGTCGCTACGAGGTGTTCCAGCGCTACACCGAGAAGGTCGAGGAGCTGAACCGGCGCGGTGGAGCGCTGCGCGGCCTGTTCGAGTTCCGCACCGATCTTCGCCCACCCGTTCCGATCGACGACGTGGAGCCCGTCGCGTCGATCGTCCGGCGCTTCGCCACCGGCGCCATGTCGTACGGATCCATCTCGGCGGAGGCGCACGAGACGCTGGCCATCGCCATGAACCGGATTGGCGCCCGGTCCAACTCCGGCGAGGGCGGCGAGGACGCCGTCCGCTACCAGCCCGACGCGAACGGCGACCTGAGCCGCAGCGCGGTCAAGCAGGTGGCGTCCGGTCGCTTCGGCGTCACCAGCGAGTATCTGGTCAACGCCGACGACCTCCAGATCAAGATCGCGCAGGGCGCGAAACCCGGCGAAGGCGGCCAGCTCCCCGGCAACAAGATCGACGAGCGCATCGCGAAGGTCCGCTGCTCGACGCCCGGCGTGATGCTGATCTCCCCGCCCCCGCATCACG